>JALRGX010000093.1 GCA_023259635.1 Methylotenera sp.
GTGCGTTTTGAGCCATACCATGGTTTTAAAATAGACTTCACCATTGCGTTTAACCATCCAGTGTTTGAGCAGTCTGGCAATAACGTAAAGATAGATTTTGCTGCGGATTCCTATATCAAGGAGATCAGCCGCGCACGCACCTTCGGCTTTATGCATGAGGTCGAGTACCTGCGATCCCATGGACTGGCGCGTGGCGGCAGCCTGGAGAACGCGATTGTGCTGGATGAATATCGCGTATTGAATACTGATGGCCTGCGTTATGACGATGAATTTGTGAAACATAAAGTGCTGGATGCGATTGGTGATCTGTATATGTTGGGACATCCGATTCTTGGCGCTTTTTATGCCTATAAATCAGGCCACGCACTAAACAACCAATTGTTGCGCGCGTTGCTGCAAGATGCGTCGGCTTGGGAATACACTACGTTTGAACAATTACAGGATGCACCCGAGGCATTCCAGCCGCACTCTAATAAGTTGGTTCCGGAACCTGTTTTTTAAATTAAAACCTGGACTCTAATCAGAAAAACAGGATTTTTAACTGGACTAAAAGGCAGGCGGGTAGTAGATTAGATAGTAAGCAGATTAAGTGTAATATCAAGAAAGGGGCGCATAGCGTGTTAATGATCCGCCTGACATTTGTTTTGCTAGTCATTACCGCAATGGTATTGCTGGGCTTGTATCTGCTGTTTGACGATAAAAAATATCTGCAATATTTCAAGAAATTACTCAGATTTTCATTGTATCTGGCAATGGTTGCGGCAGTGCTATTAGTATTGCGGCGAATATTCTATGTTTAAGCAATCAATCAATTTTATTCGGAAATATACGGCAAGTTATATCGGCCGGATGGTCTTTTGCGCAGCATTTGTCTCTGTACCGGCACAGGCTATGTCTGACCAGGAGTTATTTCTGCATGCACGTGCAGCATATACCGCCAAAAATGAAATCGCATTGGCGGAAGATGCAGCAGAGCTTAATCAGCAGGAGTATCTGTTGGCTCCATATGCAGAATACTGGTTGATGCTGTTAAGGTTGGATAAGGCTGATAATAATGAGGTTGAAAGTTTTCTTGCACGTTATGGAAATTTCCCATTTGCAGAACGCCTGCGCGGTGAGTGGCTGAAAAAACTGGGTAAGCAGCAGGACTGGCAGCCGTTCTTCGAACACTATGCCAACTATAAACGTGAAGACATCGCAGTACAGTGTTATGCTTTGATTGGCAGGAATATAGCTGAAGGTGCAGGCGCAGATATCGCCGCCAAAACCAGGAAGTTGTGGATGACAACAACGGACTTACCAGCTAGCTGCAATCCTTTGTTTGATTCGATGCAAGAGGTTGGTGCGCTTACTTCTGATGACCTGTGGGATAGATTCAGGCTCGTGCTAAAAAATGGCAAATTTTCTGTAGCAAAAAGTATTGCCGGCCGTATAGCTAATTTCAATGAGAATGATCTCAAGCTGCTGGATATTGCCAATCAGACCCCTAAGGCAGTGCTGGAAGATAAAGCCAGTATTGTAAAGTCCGGCCGCAAAAAAACGGTAAGCAAGATATCAGCATCGTTTAAAAGTCGAGCAGGCATAGAAATTAATCTGTTTGCTCTTGATAGGCTGGCACGTAGCGACACATCAGAAACTGTTGAAATATTCGGTCGGTTACAGAATAAATTTACTGATAGCGACCGGGCCTTTGCCTGGGGCCGGATTGCTTACCATGCCGCCCGCCAGCATGATCCAAAAGCACTGGAGTATTTTGCCATGGCAAAGAATGCGGGCCTCGATGAAGAGCAACTGGCATGGAAGGTTCGTGCAGCATTACGTGCCAATGCGTGGGATGTTGTTGACGCAACAATATCGCAAATGCAGCCGGAACAGCAGCAGCAAAGTACCTGGCGTTATTGGAAAGCACGTGCCTTGAATGAAAAAGGATTGGTTGCCGAGGCAAATAAGATTCTTGGTCCTTTATCTACAGAGCGTCATTATTACGGCTGGCTTGCCGCAGAAGAGATTGGCAGTAGTATTGGCAATGCCGAGCAGGAATATAAAGTTTCGGACCTTGAAGTAACAGCTGTTGCCAGCCAGCCGGCCATCAAGCGCGCACTGGCATTGCAGCAGCTGGACATGCGCTGGGAGGCGAAGGCTGAATGGGTTTGGGCTACACGTAATTTTGATGATAAGCAATTATTGGCAGCAGCAGAATATGCAATGCGTCATGAATGGTATGACATCGCCATTGCTACTGCTGACAACACCAGGCAGTTGCATGACTTTGATTTGCGCTACCCCACGCCTTATCGTGACTTGTTCCGCGCGGCTGCACAAAATGAAGGCGTAGATGAAGCCTGGGTTTATGGCCTGGTGCGTCAGGAAAGCCGCTTTATGCATTATGCAAAATCAGGCGTTGGTGCAGCCGGGTTGATGCAGATTATGCCGGCTACTGCAAAATGGGCGGCAAAGCGCATGGGGCTGGATGATTATAGTGGCAGGCGGATTCATGATTTACCGACAAATGTAGGTATAGGTACTTATTACATGGGCCACACACTGGAAATGATGGATGGCCAGGCCGTAATGGCTACGGCTGCCTATAATGCAGGCCCTAGCCGGGCTAAGCGCTGGTTGGCAGGTGAACCCATGGAAGCCGCTATTTATATTGAAACAATCCCATTTACTGAAACAAGAGGCTATGTGCAAAAAGTAATGGCGAATGCCCTGATGTATGCACCCAGGCTAGGCCGCCCACCCGCAAGCCTTAAGTCGCGGTTGGGAGTGATCCCGGGCACGAACAAGCCTGAACTTGCGGTGGTGGAAGAAGATGGAGATTGAATAAGCGTTTATCAAAGTATTAAGTTAAGTGGGCATAATGAAATTTGAGGAATTTGAAGGTTTGACATGCAATTAAGAAAAATAAGTGTTTTAGGTGGTTCAGGGTTTGTAGGCAGTAGTATTGTCGCTAAGTTAGATCAGGCAGGTTACGCAGTTACGGTGCTGACACGCAGGCGTGATTCAGCAAAACATTTGTTTTTGCTGCCTAATGTGAAAGTTGTTGAGTGTAATGTTATGGATGATCATGCATTAAGCACGGCGCTGAGTGGTGCTGATGCAGTAGTTAACCTGATTGGTATTTTGCATCAGAACCGTCGCGACAGTTTTGATAAAGTGCACCACCAGTTGCCAGCGCGTCTGGCCATGATCTGTGAGGCGCAAGGCATTAAGCGCTTGGTGCAAATGAGCAGCCTGCAGGCTGATAAAAATGCGCCAAGTGAATATTTACGCTCCAAAGCTGCCGGTGAGGCTGCGTTGCAGGCTTATGATCAAAAACTTGATATCACCATATTCAGGCCTTCGATCATCTTTGGCCGTGGTGATAGCTTTACCAATCTTTTTGCCAAATTAATCAAATTGTTGCCTGTTGTGCTATTGGCAAAACCGGATGCTAAATTTCAACCGGTTTGGGTGGAGGATGTAGCCAGCTGTGTCGCCACATGCATTCAGAATACCGGGACTTATGGACAGGTTTATGAGCTGGCGGGACCCAAGGTATACAGCTTTCGCGAACTGGTGCAGCAGGTCATGACTGCGCTGGGAGTTAAACGGCCGATTATTGGTTTGTGCAATAGCCTGTCATATGTGCAGGCTTTTATGATGGAATTGCTGCCGGTTAAATTGATGTCGCGCGACAACGTGCGCTCGATGGAAGTGGATAGTGTCAGCAGCAGCCTTTTTCCCGCTATTTTTGGTGTAGAGCCGGCTCCGCTTGAAGCGTTGATTCCAGAGTATCTGGTTGATTCAACCCAGCGCGGTGCTTATGACCGCTTTAGAAGTTTTGCGGCAAGATAGTCCGGGCAGAAGCGATGCAGACCTATATTGTTGGCGGTGCTGTTCGCGATGAGTTGCTGGGTTTTCCCGTAAAAGATAAAGACTATGTAGTGGTAGGCAGTACGCCGGCGGCAATGTTAGCAGCTGGCTTTAAACCTGTGGGCAAAGACTTCCCGGTTTTTTTACACCCTGAAACCCGTGATGAATACGCACTTGCACGTACAGAGCGTAAGACAGCTAAGGGCTATAAAGGCTTTGCCATACACGCTTCACCGGAAGTTACGCTGGAAGAGGATCTTGCTCGTCGTGATCTCACCATCAATGCCATTGCCAAAACAGATAACGGCCAATTGATTGACCCATTTAATGGCGTTGATGATATTAAATCCAGAACATTACGTCATGTTAGTGATGCATTTGCAGAAGATCCGGTGAGAATATTGCGTATTGCGCGATTTTCAGCGAGGTTGGTGGATTTTGATGTGGCCCCGGAAACCATGGTGTTGATGCGGCAGATGGTGAATGCGGGTGAAGTGGACGCGCTGGTAGCCGAGCGTGTGTGGCAGGAGCTGGCCAAGGGCTTGATGGAAGAAAAACCATCGCGTATGTTTGACGTGCTGCGTGCCTGTGGCGCATTGCAGAAAATATTGCCGGAGCTGGATCGGTTATGGGGCGTGCCGCAGCCGGAACAATATCATCCGGAAATTGATACCGGTGTGCATGTAATGATGGTAATTGATTACGCTGCCAATAAAAACTTCAGCCTGCCTATACGCTTTGCAGCACTGATGCATGATCTAGGCAAAGGTACGACACCGCGTGAGCTGTTGCCAAAACATATCGGTCATGAATTGCGAAGCGCAGAGCTGTTAAAGGTTATATGTAAGCGCTTGCGTGTGCCGAATGATTGTAAGGAATTAGGTGTAATGACAGCCCGTTTTCATGGCAAGCTTCATCAGGCATTGCAGATGCGGCCAGCTACGCTGCTGGAATTTTTAATTGAACTTGATGCAATTCGCCAGCCGGAAAGATTCAAGGATTTTCTTAAAGCCTGTGAGGCGGATTCACGTGGTAGAACCGGTTATGCCGATTGCGCAACCCCGGCGGCTGATTTGATGATAAAGGTGCTGGATGCAGCCGCAGCGGTGGATGCAGGCGCTGTAGCCTCTGCCTGTACAGAACCGGAACAAATCAGAATAAAAGTGTTTGAGGCCAGGCTGGAAGCTGTAAAAGCGATGATCTAGATGGCCTTAAATATTCAGTGAATGCTGAATAATATATTTGGCTACAAATCCAACCAGACCGAAGGTCAGGCCCAGAAATAAAATAAAAGTGCCAAATTTTCCAACTCTGGATTCCCAGGCCAGGTGTCCGACAATAAATATCATCAGTAGCATGAGGCCGCCTACACCGTAGGTCATGCCAAGTTCGGTAATCTGGGCCTCAGTTAAACCAAATATAGTACCTTCCAAGTCTTTCTCCTGATCCGCTGGCAGCTAAGCTATTTTAGGGCGCTTCAATAAATGCATTTTTGAGCGCATTACTGCGTTACGCGGTACTCGCAACCTCGCTGTATACCACATACTATCTCGGTTGCTGCGTTCCGTGCGCCTTGTACTGCATCTCAAACTCTGCATTTATAGAAGTGCTCTTTAGGTTTGCCTGAATTTGAATAGTTCAGGCAAGACCGGCATTATAACCAGATTAATCGTTGGTAACTATATGTTATTCAACACAAAGTTACAGCAGGCTGGGCAGTTGTTGCGCCAGGAGCTCTGTCGGTTTACGTTTGAAACCGCTTTTGGCGTACTGTTGCCAGCGGCCAATGACATAGCAAATGATCAGGTTAGCCTGAGCTTCCGCATTACCCTGGCTGCCAGTTTGTGTCTCCGCAATGCGTAAGCTTTGCTTCAATGTCACTTCAATACGATCGTATAGTTGGTTGATGCGTAACTGCAGTTTCTCATCTTCATTTACCAGTGCATCACCGATGAGTACGCGTGTCATCCCTGGGTTTTTTTCTGCAAACAGCAGCAGCATGGAAATGATACGGTGAACTTGCCTTAAACCTTCAGTTTCTTCACTGCTGATTTTGTTGATCAGGCCGAAAATGGTTTCTTCTATAAATGAAATCAGGCCTTCAAACATCTGAGCCTTGTTGGCAAAGTGTCGGTAAAGCGCTGCTTCAGAAACTTCCAGTTTAGCTGCCAGTGCTGCTGTTGTGATTTTTTCACGTTTAGGGGCTTCCAGCATTTTTGCCAGTGCTTGTAAGATTTGCTGTTTGCGTTCACCTGCCATGTTATTGTCCTTATAAAGTAGCGGAAAATATTATATCTTAATGTGAGTGAGTGCTAACACTGAAGATATGCGATAGTTTACGAAGCTGGGTTTGCGCAGTTCCTTACTAACCCAAATGGTTTTCATGCCTAGCCTTTTTGCTGTCCTTAATGCCGGCAGGCTGTCTTCCAACATAATGCAGTCGCTTGCTTTGGCGTTAATGGTTTTGAGCAGGCTCTGGAAACCACGCACAGATGGTTTTGCATGGAATTTAGAGGATTCAACGCTGAACACGAGTTCAAAAGCATCTTCAATATCCAGAATATCCAGAATACGTAGTGCATAGCTACGAGGTGCGTTAGTGAATATAAATTTACGGCCTTCAAGCTTGTTCAGCATATGCCGTAAACGTTCCACCTGAATGACCATGTCGTGCAGGTTTTCCAGCTGATGTGTTTCTTCCAGAAAATGGTATGGGTCTGTGTTGTGATGGCGGACCAGCCCTTTGAGTGTAGCGCCATATATCCGCCAATAATGCTGGCGCAGGCTGTGTGCTTCATGCTCATCCAGATCAAGGTGATCCATAATGTATTGCGTCATGGCGCGGTTCATTACCGGGAAAATCTGCGCTGACGCATTATGCAGCGTATCGTCCAGGTCAAAAATCCAGATTTTCGTCATATTTTTTAAGGCTTGCTTTCGCCGCTGATGTACGCAGATAAACGTGTATAAATCATTCTGAAAATCAAGCGATTCAAAATATAAAATCCGTTAGCTACCGTTTTTGTGTTATTCCAAAATCATGAGTTACTAACTAACAATGTAGCAAGTCGATTTTTTGTATCGGCGTCTATCTGCTTGCATCCGCGGCTAATCTATTATTTAGCCTTAATCAGCGTGCCTACACCTTCATCCGTCAGCACTTCCAGCAGCAGGGCATGCTCAACACGGCCATCGATAATATGCACGGCTTTTACACCGCTTCTTGCCGCATCCAGCGCCGAACTGATTTTTGGCAGCATGCCGCCTGAAAGCGTTCCGTCTGCAACCATGTCATCGATCTGCTTCGGTGTGAGGCCGGTCAGTAACTCGCCGTTTTTATCTAGTACGCCCGGTGTGTTGGTGAGTAAAATCAATTTTTCCGCGCTCAGGATCTCGGCCAGCTTGCCGGCTACTACATCGGCATTGATGTTGTAGGTTTCGCCATCTTTACCTACGCCGATAGGCGCAACTACGGGGATGAAGTCACCGGTATCCAGGAAGTTGATAATGCTGGGGTCGATCATGCTGATTTCACCGACCTGGCCGATGTCGATAAATTTGGTCGGATCATCTTTGTCTTCCATCATCAGTTTGGATGCATGGATGAAATTGCCATCCTGGCCGGTGAGGCCAACAGCCTTGCCGCCGTGGCGATTGATCAGGTTTACGATTTCCTTGTTTACCTGGCCGCCCAGCACCATTTCCACTACGTCCATGGTTTCTTCATCAGTGACGCGCATGCCCTGAATGAACTCACCCTTTTTTCCGAGTTTGTCGAGCATCTCGTTGATTTGAGGGCCGCCGCCGTGTACCACAACCGGGTTCATGCCTACCAGTTTTAACAGTACGACATCCTTGGCAAAACATTCTTTTAGATGTTCGTCAGTCATGGCGTTGCCGCCGTATTTGATCACAATGGTTTTGTCAGCAAAGCGTTTGATGTACGGCAGCGCTTCAGCAAGTGTCTTGGCTTTTTTTGCAGCAGTAGATTGGGTTAGCATAGGATTTCCGTCGAATAGATGTTGCAATATTTTCTTTGCAGTATTGTAACCAAAAAACGACAGTATTTTTTGAAAAGATTTTCTATCGGGGTCGGAGCACTAAGAGTGGCAGATTTAAGTTTAATTTTGCAGCCGAAGCATCCTGAAATATAAGGGTAATGCTGCCTTTAGTAGTGATGTTTACAGGGGTTTGATAAATACTTTTGAATTGCGCTGAAAATTGTAGAGTTTTTTCTTTTCGGCCGGCAATTTATCAACGTTTTTTTCTGTAAATCCCCGTTCCAGAAACCAGTGTTCAGTGTGTGTGGTCAGGCAGAACAGCGTCTTGAATCCCAGATCGCGGGCACGTTCCTCGCAAAAATGAAATAGTTTGTCGCCGCGGCCGCCGCCGCGATACTGCGGGTCTATGGCGAGGCATGCAAATTCGGCGGTTTGCTCCTGGATAAATGGGTACAGGGCTGCACAGCCAATTACACGGTTGTCGTGTTCCATCACCTGAAAATAATTAATTTCCATCTCGATCCGCTCTCGACCGCGCTTGACGAGTACGCCTTCGCTTTCCAGCGGTTCAATCAGCTGCAGAATGGCGCCTACGTCATCAATAGTGGCTTGGCGCATGATCTCAAGGCCAAGTTCCGTGACCATAGTGCCAATGCCTTTGTGTGTGAACAGTTCCTGGATAATGGCGCCATCAATATGGCGGCTGATCAGGTGTGTACGCGCAACGCCGCGTTCACAGGCGCGGATTGCTGCTGGCAGGTAATACACAATATCTTCCGAGGTGTTAATTGCCTCTTCATTTTCAGTCACGTGCTGTAGCAGGTTTTTTGCTTTTTTTGCGGTCATTTCACGCAACAATTCACCACGCAGGTTGTGGACGCCTTCCGAGTCCATCAGGAAAATCAGCTTGTCTGCATCCAATGCTATTGCGGTGCTTACAGCCACGTCCTCGAGAGTTAAATTGAATGCTTCACCTGTCGGTGAATAGCCTAATGGGGATAGCAATACCATTTCGCCATCATCCAGGCGCTTCTGAATGCCGATGGCATCTACTTTGCGTACTTCGCCGGTATGTTGCAGGTCTACGCCGTTTCTGACCCCCAGTGGTTTAGCGGTAACAAAATTACCGCTGGCAACACGGATGTCACTGCCCGCCATCGGCGAGTTGATCAGGCCCATGGATAGCTGCGCTTCAATTTCCACACGGATGACGCCATTGGCTTCTTTTACAGCTTCCATGGTTTCATCGTCGGTAACACGTAAACCGTTGACCAGTTTGGTTTCTAGCCGGGCGCGTTTGAGGCGCTCCTCAATTTGCGGGCGTGCGCCGTGAACCAGTACTAGTCTTACTTCCAGGCTGGCGAGCAGGTTAAGATCATGCGACAGTGCGACGAATTGTTTTTCATTAACCACCTCACCGCCAAAAGCAATTACAAAAGTGCGGCCGCCGAAGGCGTGGATGTAAGGTGCCACTGAACGAAACCAGCTGACGAATTCCTGGGGTTTTTTGATGCTGAAAGGCGTAGCGGAGTTTACGGGGCTGGCACTTGCTGACTCGGTAAGCGCGTAGAGGTAGGCCGGAGTGCAATCCAGGGCAGCGCTGATTTTACGCAGCAATGTTTCGCTAACGCCTTGTGCGCCACGTTCAATGCGGGAGAGGTTGCCGCTGTCAGCACCGGTCTGGCTAGCAAGTTCCTGCAGGGTGATGTTCAGCAGTTTGCGTCGTTTGCGTATAGATTGGCCGATTGACATGGTGTTAATTTTTGCGGATAAAGCATAAATATATTTTAATTATGTTTATTTCGCAATATATTTGTGCGTGATGTTGATTTTTATAATTAAAAGTCACCCCATAGAGATTGCATCACTGATATTGCAGTTAAAGCTGCTGTTTCAGTGCGCAAAATACGTGGACCCAAAATAATGGATTGAAACTGCTGTGCTGTTGCCAGCTCAATCTCGTCGTGACTTAATCCGCCTTCCGGGCCAATCAGTAACTCAACCGCCGTGGCCGGTTTGGGTATATCAGCCAAGCGTGTAGCACCGACCGGATTAAGCAGGATGCGTGTCGATTCGCTTTGTGGATTCTGGCTGCACCAGCTTGCCAGCGAAAGTGGAGGCAATACTTTAGGTACAAAAGCACGCCCGGATTGCTCACAGGCGGAAATTGCGACATTTTGCCAGTGTTCGACGCGCTTTTCGGCGCGATCATGCGTGAGTTTTACCACGCTGCGCTGGCTGTTAATGGGCTGAATCAGCTTTACCCCAAGTTCGACGGCTTTCTGTATAGTGATATCCATGCGGTCGCCGCTGGAAATTCCCTGTAGTAAAGTAATATTAAGCGGTGATTCATTATTGATAGCTTTTGTAGCGGTAATGGTTGCCGTTACTACATTTTTTTTTACTGAGGTCAGTGTGCATTCGTAATCGAATCCATCGCCGTTGAATATGATTGCGCTGTCACCCACGCTCAGGCGCAGTGCGCGAGTGGCATGTGCAGCAGCATTCTCTGAAAGTTGTACCGTGGTATTAATTGCCAGCGGACTGTTGGTGTAAAAGCGTAGATTGGCCATTGCGCCGTTAACTCCGAAATTGGGTCAAGATTAAAAGTAAAAGTGATAACATAAACACGGAATTTTATTATTAAGCAAGTATAAGGTAGAACACATGGTTAGTTTAAATCCTCCTGTATGTAATTTTGGCTGGCATGCGCCAGATTTTGATTTGCCGGGTGTGGATGGTAAGCGTTATACGCTTGCTAACAGCGTAGGTGAAAATGGTTTGCTGGTGATGTTCATCTGTAATCACTGCCCGTACGTTAAAACCATAAAGACGCGTCTGGTGGCAGATTGCCGCGAGTTGCTGAAATATGGCATCAATACGATTGCTATCCAAAGCAACGATACCAAAACTTATCCGGAAGATTCTTTTGAGCGCATGCAGGAAGAAGCAAAGCAATTTGATTTCCCATTTCCCTATGTGCTGGATGAAACGCAGGAAATAGCAAAGACTTATGGTGCAGTTTGCACGCCGGACTTTTTTGGTTTTAACAAGCATCTGGAATTGCAGTATCGCGGACGCTTTGATGCAGCAGGCCGTGGCGAGCCGCCAGCAGATAACCCACGTGATCTGTTTAATGCAATGAGGCTGATTGCAGAAACCGGGAAAGGGCCAAAAGGGCAGGTTTCGAGTATCGGCTGCAGTATTAAGTGGTTTGCGGAATAACTGGCTGGTTAAGGGCTTTGAATGACGGTGCATCAAACAGATTTAATCAGTCCTGAGCTTGCAGTCACCCTGGATGCTATGTTTCACGAGCGTGTCAGGCGAACACCTGATGGTGTTGCTTATCGTTACTTTGATGATCGGGAGTGTGAGTGGTGCGAGATGACATGGCGTGCGGCCATGCAGGAAATAGTAAACTGGCAGGCTGCATTAATGCGTGAGCAGCTGCAGCCGGGAGATCGCGTCGCCATTATGCTCAAAAATTGTCCGGATTGGGTGTTGTTCGACCAGGCTGCTTTAGGTCTGGGCCTGGTGACGGTGCCGTTATATGTGTCTGACCGCCCCGAGAATGTTGCCTATGTGCTGCAGGACTCAGGGGCAAAATTACTCCTGATTGGTAATGCTGAACATTGGCACCCGGTTCATGAGGTTGGTGCCGGGTTGGTTGAGTTAAGGCGCATCATTACAATAAAAACACCGCCAGAGGGTGATGATGACAGTCGTATCCGTGGCATTGATGAGTGGTGGCCAGGTCTAAGTTCAGAGCCAGGTCTAAGTCCGGAGTTAAATGTGGATAGGCAGTTTCAGCATCGGGTATCTGATCCCAATACACTGGCGACTATTGTTTATACCTCCGGTACTACAGGCAAGCCCAAAGGCGTGATGCTGACGCACAGTAATTTGATCAGCAATGCCTGGGGCGCTTTACATGTATTTTCTATTTATCCGGGCGATATATTTCTTTCATTTTTACCGCTGTCACACGCTTTAGAGCGCATGGCCGGTTATTGCGTGCCGATTATGTCGGGTGCAAGTGTCGCTTTTGCGCGCTCAATACAGCAGCTGCAAGAAGATTTAGCTAAAGTACGCCCTACTATAATTGTCACTGTACCGCGTATTTTTGAGCGTATTCAGATGGGCTTGCGCAACAAGCTGGAAAAGGGGCCTGCCTATGCGCGCTATTTATTCGATCTGGCCGTGAAAGTGGGCTATAGTCGTTTTGAATATGAGCAAGGCCGCGGGAAATGGCGTTGGCAGCATCTGCTGTGGCCTGTGCTGAAAAGACTGGTAGCAGACAAGCTGCAAGCGCGTTTGGGTGGTAGATTGCGCCTGACTGTCGCGGGCGGTGCGGCGCTGTCAATTGATAATGCACGCACCTTTATCGCGCTGGGTGTACCAATTATTCAAGGTTATGGGCTAACTGAAACCAGCCCTGTCATCAGTGTGAACCGCGTTGAAAATAACGAGCCGCGAAGTGTCGGGCAGCCAGTGTTGGGTGTGGCGGTCAGGCTTGGTGAGTCTGGTGAGCTTGAAGTGCGTGGCAGCAATGTTATGCAGGGCTATTGGAATAATGAAGATGCTACACAGGACATGTACACTGCGGATGGCTGGCTGAAAACCGGTGATGTTGTGAAACTGGATGAAACCGGACGCATCACGATTACAGGACGTATCAAAGAGATTATCGTACTTTCTAACGGAGAAAAAGTGCCGCCGGGAGATATCGAAGCTTCTATCTTGACGGATGCGTTGTTTGAGCAGGTAATGGTGGTAGGTGAGGGCAAAGCCTATTTGAGTGCATTGGCGGTGGTAAACCGTGAACGTTGGTTGGCTGCGGTTAAAGAGCGTGACTTGCCAGGCGATTGGCCATCCGGACTGGATCTTCCGCAGGCACGGGCTTTTGCGCTTAATCGCGTGGCGCAGAAAATGAAGTCTTTCCCGGGCTATGCAAAAGTGAGGAAAATTGCCCTGTTACATGAACCCTGGACGATAGAGAATGGTATGTTGACACCTTCATTGAAAATGAAGCGCAATGTGATCTTACAGCGGCACATTGCCGATTATGAAAAGCTGTATGAGGGGTTTAATTTTTAAGGGGGCGCTGATTTTAATAAAGCAGTCATTGTGAGCGAATCAGCCTTTAGCCGCGAGCTTGGCGTAGCAGGCGTCCAAGGCTTTGTTTTAAATGGAAGTTATGGATTGCCGCGTCGCTAGGCTCCTCGCAATGACGAATTGATCAGCATTTTCTTAAGTATTAATTTTTTGTGGTAAGAAACTTTAACAAATGAAAAGACATTAAAAAGTCTTGGAGGGTAGTAAGCCATGAGAGCAAGATGCGTTGTAAATGGGGTTGTTTCTGCTTCGCTATTAGTGGCCGCGTGCGGAGCGCAGGCGGCTGGTTTTGCCCTGATTGAGCAAAGCGCAAGCGGTATGGGTAATGCGTTCGCCGGTGCTGCGGCAACTGCAGAAGATGCCAGCACGATATTTTTTAACCCGGCAGGCATGACTTATGTTGAGGGTACGCAGGTTATCGGTGCACTGCACCTGATTAAGCCGAATGCGGAATTTAATGATACGGGCTCTGTTGCTGCTAACATGAATATTCCTCCTACAGTCTTTAGGCCGCTAGGTGATGAGGGCCCTAATGCCGGTGGTTTGTCTTTTGTTCCCAATTTTTATTACAAACGGGATTTAACTGATAACGTAAAGTTTGGTTTAGGCTTGAATGCACCATTTGGCCTTAAAACCGAATATGACGATAAATGGATGGGGCGCTTCCAGGCGGATAAATCCGAGGTAAAAACGATTAATATCAATCCTTCTCTTGCTTTTAAGGTGAATGACCAGTTGTCGCTAGGTTTTGGTGTTTCTGCTATGCGTGCAGAAGCAACGCTAACTCGTGCGGTGAATTTTGGGCCATATGGTGAGGGTTCGGTAAAGGTAAAAGGTGATGATTGGGGTTTTGGATATAACCTGGGGGCGATTTATCAAGTAACAGCCGATACGCGTGTTGGCCTGGCTTATCGTTCAAAAGTAGAGCAGCATCTGGATGGTGATGTGAAATTTCAGCATCCAGCCGGATTGCCTCCGCCATTAGTCGCTGCAACGCCTAGTGGTGGCGTCAAAGCTGATGTAACTTTGCCCGAAAGTTTTTCAGTGAGTGCATTTAGTCGTGTGGATGATAAATGGGATGTCATGGGTGATATAACCTGGACTCGCTGGAGCCAATTCAAGGAATTGGCAGTTTATCGTGATGATGGCAGTTTGCTGACAGTGACCCCGGAGCATTGGCATAACACTTTGCGTTATTCTCTGGGGGCGAGCTATCGATACAGTGAGGTCTTAAAATTGCGTGTTGGTTTCGCTTATGATGAGGAGGCGATTCGCAACGAGTACCGTACTGCACGTATTCCAGGCAATGACAGGAAATGGCTGTCATTGGGTGCAAGCTACCAGGCAACCCCTGCAACTAAATTTGATGTAGGTTATTCGCACCTGTTTATCAGTGACGCGAAAATAGATGATAATCAAACGGCGGTAAGTCTAACAGCGCCATTTAATAATGGTCGCTTGCGCGGTGATTTTGAAGGCAGTGTTGATATTTTAAGCTTACAGGTTACGCATAATTTTTAATGGATTGACGGGGTGGATATGGGCGATAGTAAAAAGTTACGTTGGGGTATATTGGGGGCAGCCCGTGTAAATGAGCGCTTGTTACCCGCAATTATTGAGGCCCCTGATTCGCAATTGGTTGCGATAGCCAGCCGCCGCCCCGGTGCCGCTACAGCCACTTTGGAAAAGTATGCGCCGCAGGGGTTTGATCGCAGCAGCGTGCAATGTTATGACGACCCGCTGGCTTTGATTGCAAACCCTGCCGTAGAAGCAATCTACTGCCCGATGGCGAATAATGAGCATGCCGCATGGGCATTGCATGCGATCAATTCAGGCAAGCATGTGCTGATTGAAAAACCGATGGCGCTTACGGTTGCGGATATTGAGGCAATTGAAGCTGCGGCAATCAACAATAACGTGAAGGTGATGGAAGGTTTTATGTACCGTTTTCATCCGCAGCATGCGCGCGTGCAGGAGATCGTCGCTTCAGGCCTGATTGGCGATGTGCTTTCTGTGCGCGCCAGCTACTCGTTCCTGATGCGTCCGGCACGTATGTATCGTATTGCCAATGGTGTGATGGATGGCGGCGGCGCAATGTGGGATATAGGGCCGTATGCGATTCATTCACTGCGCTGGTGTTTTGGCCTGGCTAATACTGCACAGAATTACAAACCATTGGAGCCGGTGTCAGTAGTCGCGCATGCCAAGTTCAATGAACATGGTGCGGATATTGTAACCAGTGGCGTATTGGATTTTGGCCGTGATGCTGAAGGTCGCGCGCGTTTCGGGCATTTTGACATCAGCTTCGAGCGTTCGCGTAAATCCGAGTATGAAATCATCGGTACCAAAGGCTGGGTGAAATGCCATGCGGCCTGGGTATTCCAAAATGATGTGCCGGTAATTTCCTGGGCGCTGGAAGACGGTAAATATGTTGAAGAGCGCTTTGCACCAAGCAACCATTTTAATCTGGAGATCGAGCACTTCAGTGATTGTGTATTGAATGATAAGGCGCCATATCTGACCTTTGAGGATGCAAAAGCTAATTGCCGTGCGATTGAGCTCTCGCTGCAGTCTGCACTGACAGGGTACAGGGTTGAGTTTTAGTATGTGATTTTGAAGTGACCGGTTGAAAATAAAAACGCCTGCCAACGTTGTATGCGCTGATTGTAAAGAGATTTTTCTGATGTTTCGCTTGCCGAAAAAGGCTATCTAAGCAATAATTTAGGCTTAACTGGAAAGCAGGGTTTTTTACTACTTTTCAAACCGTTTATTTCAAGGTTTTATGGGGTTTCGCGCCAGCCGTCATCTTTCACGCGCAAGCAGTCATCCTTATATATAAGTCCTCAAGTTTTAATCATTAGGGAGAAAACAATGGCAACACGTCAAGATTTATGCAATGCCATCCGCGCTTTGTCGATGGATGCAGTGCAAAAAGCCAACTCTGGTCACCCAGGCGCGCCTATGGGTATGGCAGAGATTGCAGAAGTATTGTGGAATCATCATTTGCGTCACAATCCAACAAATCCAAACTGGGCTGATCGCGACCGCTTTGTGCTTTCTAACGGCCACGGCTCAATGCTGATCTATTCTTTATTGCATCTGACTGGCTATGATCTGCCTATGGATGAAATCAAGACTTTCCGTCAATTGCACTCAAAATGTGCTGGTCACCCAGAATACGGTTATGCACCAGGTGTTGAAACAACAACAGGTCCATTAGGGCAAGGTATCACCAACGCGGTTGGTTTTGCGATGGCTGAAAAATTATTGGCTGACCAATTCAACAAGCCAGGTCACGAAATCGTTGACCACTACACATACTGCTTCCTCGGTGACGGCTGTATGATGGAAGGCGTATCACACGAAGCTTGTGCTTTAGCTGGTACATGGGGCTTGGGTAAATTGGTTGCGTTCTGGGATGACAACGGCATCTCTATCGACGGCCATATCGAAGGCTGGTACACAGACGATACAGCTAAACGCTTTGAAGCTTACGGCTGGCACGTTCAATCAGTAGACGGTCACGATTCTGACGCGATCGATGCTGCTGTTAGAGCTGCTAAAGCAGTGACAGATAAACCATCACTGATCTGCTGTAAGACAATCATCGGTAAAGGTTCACCAAACAAAGCCGGTAGCCATGACTGCCACGGTTCTGCATTAGGTGATGCTGAAGTTGCTGTTACACGTGAAGCAATCGGCTGGCATCATGCTCCATTCGAAATTCCTGCTGACGTTTATGCTGGTTGGGATGGCAAAGCCAAAGGCGCCAAGCTGGAAGGCGAATGGGACGCTAAGTTCGAAGCTTATGCTAAAGCATACCCAGAAGAAGCTGCAGAATTCAAGCGCCGCATGGCAGGTGATTTGCCAGCTAACTGGAAAGAAGCTACAAATGCAATGATCGCTGCT
>JALRGX010000001.1 GCA_023259635.1 Methylotenera sp.
GTCAAAGTAGGAAACCGCGAAAACTCACAAAAACGGTCATTCATACAATGGATACGTGACCTTTTTTGACAGAAGAAGCGGGATATAAAGTCAATTATTGTCACTTAACAGTTAAGATGGCACAGAAAAGCGGAATTTTAATTCCGCTTTTTTATTAATTAACCCAACAAAACCCCGCATCAACCCGACTAAAATCTAACATTAAATTTCACCTTGCCATATGGGCAACCAATTTAACTCGGGTAATATTGTTAACGATTCATATCCTAAAAATGTCAATAACCAATTGATTTGATGATAAAAATTTACCAATCAATAAGAGCCATCATCAACACTTGAATTATATTAAGCCTCTACATCACATCCTTGCTTAATATATCGTATTACATCAAAATGCCATAAATAACACCTGCAAAAGAGAATTGGCACACCTATTGCTTATATTTTACACATCAATGTAATGATGACCTGTTACATTGTAGAATACTCAAATATTTATAACTAAGGGGTTTATATGAAACAAGTACAAAAAGGTTTTACCTTGATCGAACTGATGATTGTAGTTGCAATTATCGGTATTCTGGCAGCAGTAGCTATTCCGGCTTATCAAAACTACACCATCACATCTGCTGAGAAATCATGCATGATAGAAGCTAAATCTTATTCTAACAGTGTACTGGTTGAATTTGCACAAGGGGCTACAAGTGTTAGTGCAGCAAAAACAGGCGCATGTACATCAATTACAACTCCAACAAGTACTAGCGACACAGTTGTAGGTACACCAAAATCTCCAGGCGTAAAAACAGCGAATTGCGATCTGGCTAACGGCGCTACTTGCACGTTGTCATAATGCAGAGATAGGTACAGCTAGCATTTAGGTACCTGAGCTTATAAAAAGAGACCATAACTGGTCTCTTTTTTTTTAAATGCAGGCTGATATATTTTTAGATGTGCACTCTAAGTCGGAACGGCCACTGAATGTTAAAACGCTTTTTACCCACCAACAATGCTGCAAACATGAGCCTGGTTTTTACCGGCCTGATGTTTTTACTGCCATTCGTCAACATGCATCATCAACTGCCAATCACATCTTTTTATTCAGAATGGATTGCCGGAGTATTAGGTTTAGCCGCAATAACTCCAATATTGTGCACTGCAAAATACTCTACTATACGAATTCCACAAATTTCTCTAGTTTTTATAGGGTTAACAGTAATCCTAGGGTTGCAATGGACAATGGGAATGTTGCAGTCTACCCAATATACCCTGCTAATGCTTTCATATTTAGTTTGGGCATTTTTATTGGCGGTAATTGGCAGTTACTTGCGGCAAGAATTCGGGTGGGAGCGATTAGCAACCACACTGGCATGGTTCCTGTTAATTGCAGGCATTATCAATGCAAGTATCGTCATGTTACAAATTGTAGTTCGCACAGGTGGAACAATTACATTCCTGCCTTTTTTGACAGACTATGGCACGATTTCACAAGCAAATCATTTCGCTGACTTTATAACACTGTCAGCCATATCCCTTATTTATTTATATATAAAGGGACGCTTTTCACCTGGCTTCTTTACATTAATACTTATATGGCTGCTACAGATACTGACATTTTCAGGCTCTAGAAGTGCTTGGCTGTATTTAATAGCAATCACCACATTATCATTTATTTTGCATAAAGCGACGTTTAAGCAACATAAAGAAACATCAACATCACGTCACTTATTGCACATCTCTATGCTAGTGCTACCTACATTTGCGGTAGTACAGTTATTTACTTATTACGTCATCCCAAATGATCTGGTAAATTCAATAATACAACGGATAGCGGATGCCACAACTACAGATACACCATCTGCGCGCTTACATATTTGGTACGATAGCTTGCGTTTATTTATGCAATCGCCTTGGCTGGGGATTGGTGCCGGAGCAATGAGACTGGAATCATTCCAGTTGTTGGATATGCCGACTGCAATGGCCTATAAAGGTATTTTTGAGCACGCTCACAATGTTTTTCTACATTTACTGGTCGAAATGGGCATAGGTGCATTTTTCATTGCCCTGATTGGTTTGATAGCTTGGGTGCGTGCCTTTAAATGGCAGGAACTAAATTTGGAAACCTGGTGGGCAATTGCATTACTCACCGTATTAGGCATTCACAGCATGTTAGAGTATCCCCTTTGGTATGCCTATTTCTTGGGAATAGCCGCTCTTTTACTAGGCGCCAGTGATGAAAAGTTTGCGTCGATTAACTTAAGGAAATTAAGCACACCATTAAGCGCTAAATTAGCATGCTCAGGGTTAACGGCTATATTGCTGGTTGGTGCAGTTAATCTAAGCACAATGTTGGTCGCCAATGTGAAATTAGAAAATTCACTGCAACAATTAAAAAATACAGACCTCTACAAAGAAAAAGAACTTGACTGGGTACGTCGTTATACACTGCTTTCGCAGTATGTAGTATTAATGAACGCGATTTCTATGGTGGTAGACCGTAACGACATTGATAACCAATTCTTGTTAAATCAGTCCGCCATGGCCTTTATGCCTTTGCGCAAAATTGCCTATCAGCATGCACTGCTGCTAAAACTTAAAGGTGATCAAATTAACGCAAAAAACCAGTTAAAACGTACGCTGATTGTTTATCCGTATGATGTTAAATATTTAGAACAATATGTACCCTCGCAATATCGTAAAGATTTCTTGGATATACTATCTGAGGCCAATCCTGTATTATCAACCGAAATAGTAGTTAATTAATCACTTACAATACTGGCATCAGTAAAGTTCATAGCCATACTATTTGCCAGATTTTAACCGTGCCACTTGATACATGGCAGGATAGCCACATAGGAGTAAAATAGGATTCGCAATTAACACCTTTGATCTCATATTGCTCGCACTAAAAATAATGCTCTTCAGCACATAGATTTTTAGCAATAGATCCTTATGGTCTTATTCAGACAAACTCAACCAACAGTTTTTAAAACCTTTATGAGCAAATTATGTTTCGCTTTAACGCATTGACTACATTAAAATTTCTTATCTTTGCGTTATTCATCGGGCTTATAGGTTTGTCACCGAGCCTAAAGGTTATTCCGCAAGGGTTAATGGCCATCAGCCTTCATGATAGCCAGCGCTTGGTCGAACTGTTGTTTATTGGTGTGATATTGCTAGAAAGCATCACTTTTAGAAACAACACATCCAGTATCACTATCAACAACAATATACGTTACACACTTTATGTTCTGATTGCATTAGCGATTGTTTCATCATGCTTAGCCATATCGCCACGACATGCCATAATTGAAACCAGTCTGTTTGCGGGACTAACCTATCTGGCTTTATATGTTGCACGTTCATATAGCGATAATAGTACGCAGCTTATCAAACGCCTTACTTATGTTTTCTGGGGCGGTATCTTGCTGTCTATGCTCGCTTTCTATGTAGGTTACATCACGGCTACGATTTTCAAAACCCCTGTAACCTGGCCCGCGCCTATCACTGGCTTTAATAACGTCAGACTTTTTAATCAATACCAGCTTTGGACATTAGGATTAATCTTATTGCCGATATTATCCTTTGACTTTAAAAATGCACACTCCCGCTATTGGCTGCACTTAGGCTTGATCTGCTGGTGGGTGATCCTGTTCCATACAGCATCGCGAGGTGTGCTACTGGCTTGGGGATTAGGCATATTAATCACCGCGTTAATATATAGAAAATTGGCTTGGCCGTTTATACGCTTACACCTAATACACATCACAAGCGGATTTCTAAGTTACACAATATTATTCAAACTGATTCCATTTTTAAGAGAAACTTCAGTAGTCACCGGGACAATCGTGAGAGAAACCACTAGCGACCGTATCGCATTATGGAGTCAGTCAATTAACTTAATTCAAAATCACCCTATCTTTGGCATTGGCCCCATGCATTTTGCATGGTACAGCCCAATAAGCGCACATCCACATAACAGCGTACTGCAAATAATGATGGAATGGGGGATGCCTGCAGCTTTATTGATATTCGCGTTTGCAATCTACGGCCTATTTTTCTGGCTAAAAAAAATCAACATTGCAACATTGCAATCCAAAACTAGTCATGATCGCAATTTAGCAATCATACTATTTTTCACCGTCGTTACTAACGCCGCATACTCACTATTAGATGGTGTAATCGTAATGCCTATCAGTCAAATCATGATGTTCACATTTATCGGACTCATGTTAGGTTATTACTACAAGTGCAATGCACCTAAAGCACATAGAATTAAAAGAGGGTCATTCTTCAGCCACTTATTCCCCAGTGTTGTGCTGATCGCCCTCATCTTGTCGATACTACCTGAAGTATTACAGAATGCTTCTGGCGACGAGAAAAGATTCTCGATCGGTTACACAGCAATGGGGCCGCGCATCTGGCTGGAATTCAAACAATAGTAATACTAACCATAGCGCCTTAGAATAACCACAGAAACCAATCCCAATCAGAATATGAACTACAAAATTCCACTCGAATTAACAAATCACCATACAGATACTACCGAAATTGATGCCAGCGTAATCTGGTTACATGGCCTTGGTGCCGATGGTTATGATTTTGAACCCGTAGTTAAACAACTACTGAGATCAGAAACGTTTCTCAACGTAAGATTTGTTCTACCACACGCACCTGAAATACCAGTTACACGCAACAATGGCTATATCATGCCGGCATGGTACGACATATATGGTGTTATCCCTGTTCAACAGGAAGATGAAGCCGGAATCAAAGCCAGTCAGCGCTATATTGAATCATTGATTCAAACTGAACTCAGCCGCGGCATTGCCAGTGAGCGTATTGTGCTTGCGGGATTTTCACAGGGAGGTGCTATTGCATTGCATACGGCACTACGTTATGCGCATAAGCTTGCCGGTGTACTCGCCCTATCAACTTATCTACCGTTACATTCCAAACTGGTTACAGAAGCACACGACGCAAATAAAAGTGTACCGATTTTTATGGCGCATGGAGTTTATGATGATGTAATTAGCCCGGATATGGGTAAACTCTCGCGTGATTTGCTGCAAAACAATCGGTATTCCGTCAGTTGGCATGAGTACAATATGGCGCACTCGGTATGTGCTGAAGAGATTGCAGACATTCAGGAATTTTTAAAGCAGGTTTTGCAATAAGATTTGGTAGAATAGCATCTTACTCACTGTAAAGTACTTTGCGTCATGCCTGCTTCAAAAACTGAAAAAACAAATACATCCAACTCGTCTAAGAAAGTAGAAACTGAGAAACTGGAATCCGCCCAAAATTATGAGCAGGCTTTCGGTGAGTTGGAGCAAATTGTTGCGCAAATGGAATCTGGACAAATGTCTCTGGAGGATTCTCTTGCTGCATACAAGCGCGGCAACACACTACTGGAATTCTGCCAGAAATCCCTGGCCGACGTTGAACAGCAAGTCAAAATACTGAATGATCGCCAACAATTGACCTCATTCAATTCCGAAAATGAATAAGTAAGCATGACTGACAAAACCGCATCAGATTTCTCAACATGGGCAAAAACAAGACAGGCGCGCATAGAAGAAGTGCTTGATGAAGCATTGCCGCCAGACAGTCAAGAGCCCACTAAGCTCCATGGCGCTATGCGCTATAGCGCACTTGGCGGCGGCAAACGTGTACGCGCCCTCCTCTGCTATGCTGCAGCGGAGCTCTGCAATACCGAGATTGAGGTTGCCGATGCAGCTGCCGCTGCGGTTGAGTTGATCCATGCCTATTCACTGGTGCATGACGACATGCCATGCATGGATGACGATGACTTGCGTCGTGGCAAACCCAGCTGCCATAAACAGTATGACGACGCTACCGCGTTACTGGTGGGTGATGCCCTGCAGAGTCTTGCCTTTGATGTGCTATCAACACCACAGCTATGTGCAAATGCAAACCAGCAGGTCAGCATGCTGAATATTCTGGCAAAAGCTGTCGGTTCTACCGGTATGGCCGGTGGCCAGGCTATTGATTTAGCCTCTGTCGGCAAAGCACTTAGCCAGCAGCAATTGGAAGATATGCACCAACTCAAAACAGGCGCCCTGATTCAAGCCGCAGCCTTATTAGGCGCTGCTAATGGCACACTGGAGCAAATTTCATCCGTGCATATTTATGCCGAAAATATCGGCCTTGCATTCCAGGTGATTGATGATATTTTAGATACAGAAGCCGATACTGCCACGCTAGGTAAAACTGCCGGCAAGGATGCTGATAGTAACAAACCTACCTATGTCACGATTTTAGGTTTGGATGTCGCAAAGCACCTAGCTGACCAATTGCATAAAACTGCGATTGCAGCAATAACACCTTTCGGGGAACAAGCCCTGCGGCTGCGTGAGCTTGCCGCTTTTATTACACAGCGCAATTTTTAATAACTTTTTGACTACTTCACTCCACTTGTGACCTCCTTACTTAACACCATTGACTTTCCTCAGCAGCTACGTCAGCTAGACCGTAGGCAGCTTGTACAACTCGCTCAGGAATTGCGTTCATTTCTGGTAGAAAGTGTTGCCAGAACCGGCGGACATCTGGCGTCTAATCTGGGTGTAGTCGAACTGACTATCGCGTTACATTATGTGTTCAATACGCCGGAAGACAAGCTAGTATGGGATGTAGGGCACCAGACTTACCCACACAAGATTCTTACTGGCCGCCGTAATAAAATGCAAACTTTGCGCAAGCCACAAGGCTTAGCCGGCTTTCCACGTCGCAACGAAAGTGTATATGACACCTTCGGTACCGGCCATTCCAGCACATCAATCTCAGCGGCCTTGGGCATGGCAGTAGCCGCCCAGAAGGCAGGCAGCGAACGACGTTCGGTTGCAATCATCGGCGATGGTGCCATGACAGCTGGCATGGCCTTTGAAGCCCTGAATAACGCCGGCAGCATGGATGCCAACCTGCTCGTTGTTCTCAATGATAACGACATGAGCATCTCGAATAATGTGGGCGCACTCAATAAATATTTAGCTAAGTTATTATCCAGCCGCTTTTATGGCACGGTAAGAAAATCCGGGAAAAAAGTACTGTCTGCAGTGCCGCCAATGATGGAATTTGCCAAGCGCGCCGAAGAGCATGTTAAGGGCATGGTGATGCCAGGTACCTTATTTGAGGAATTTGGATTTAACTACATCGGTCCGATTGACGGCCATGACCTGGATACGCTGGTCGACACCCTACACAATATTAAAGAACTCAGCGGGCCGCAATTTCTGCATATTGTGACGCAAAAAGGCAAGGGCTTTGAGCCAGCAGAGGACAACCCCAACAAATTTCATGGCGTAGGTAAATTTGACCCCGCCAACGGCAACGCCATTAGCACCAATCCAGCAAAATCCTATACTGAAGTATTTGGTGACTGGCTGGTAGATATGGCTGCAGAAGATCAGCGTTTGGTCGGCATTACCCCGGCTATGTGCGATGGCTCCGGCTTAAACGCGTTTGCCAGCGCCTACCCGGATCGCTACTTTGACGTAGGTATCGCTGAACAACATGCGCTTACCTTCGCCGCTGGCATGGCATGTGATGGATTAAAACCCGTGGTCGCCATTTACAGCACATTTCTCCAGCGCGCATATGATCAACTGATTCACGACATCGCACTACAGAACTTGCCTGTATTACTGGCAATAGACCGTGCTGGTTTAGTAGGCGCTGACGGCCCGACACATGCCGGCAGCTTTGATTTGGCTTACCTGCGCTGTATTCCTAACATCGTCATCATGACACCAAGTGATGAAAACGAATGTCGGCAAATGCTAACTACAGGTTTTCAGCACCCAGGTGTTTCGGCAGTACGTTACCCGCGTGGAAGCGGCACCGGCGCTTGCATTGAGTCTGAATTGACTCCTATTGAAATCGGTAAAGGCCAAGTAGTACGCAGCGGTAAAAAGGTGGCGATTCTAGCGTTTGGCTCCATGCTCTCACCTGCTCTTAAAGCAGCTGAAACAATCGATGCCACCGTAGCGAATATGCGTTTTGTAAAGCCTATTGACGCAGAACTCATAGAGAAATTAGCGAATACACACACCTACATCGTGACGGTAGAAGAAAACTGCGTCATGGGCGGCGCCGGTTCAGCCGTGATGGAAGCATTGCAGGCAATACAGAAAAATATCGCACATACGCTTAAAACGCTCTGCCTTGGGTTGCCTGACCAATTTATTGAGCATGGTGTGCATGAAACTATGCTCGCAGAATGCGGTCTAGATGCTGAAGGGATAGCTGACGCAATTGCGCAGTTAATAACCTAGTGCTATACTCAACTATTATTTAAAATCTACCAAGCATACAACAATGAGCCACATAAAACCGCAAAGCCCCATTGAAGACGTACAGAATACAGCCGACGTTCGCCATTTAGCAATTGACAAGGTTGGTATCAAAGCCATACGCCACCCTGTAGTAGTCAAGGATAAATCTGGCGGCGAACAGCATACAGTGGCTGTTTTCAATATGTATGTGCATCTGCCACAGCATTTCAAAGGCACGCATATGTCGCGCTTTGTTGAAATTCTGAACATGAATGAAAAGGCTATCTCTGTTGAGTCATTTGAAACCATATTGCGTGAGATGGTCACACGGCTAGAAGCGGAATCTGGCCATGTGGAAATGACTTTTCCTTATTTCGTTAATAAAGCCGCGCCAATTTCCGGCGTAAAAAGTCTACTGGATTATGAGGTGACTTTTATTGGTGAAATCCACCAAGGCAAATACGACATTACGGTAAAAGTGCTAGTACCGGTCACCAGTCTTTGCCCATGCAGTAAAAAGATCTCCAACTATGGCGCACACAACCAGCGCTCTCATGTAACTGTGACCGCCCTGATCAATGATTTCATCTGGATCGAAGATATTATTGATTTGGTAGAAAAGCAAGCATCCTGCGAGCTCTATGGTTTACTGAAACGCCCTGATGAAAAGTTTGTGACTGAACGTGCTTATGATAATCCTAAGTTTGTTGAAGACATGGTGCGCGATGTTGCCGCACAACTCAATGCAGAAAAACGCATCGACGCTTATACTGTGGAATCCGAAAACTTTGAGTCTATTCACAATCACTCGGCTTATGCACTGATTGAAAAAGACAAACGCAAAAAATAGATTCTTAAGTTTACCTGCAACCCCAAGCCACTGGTAACAGTGGCTTTTTACTTTAATATTTTTTTGTCAGCGTCATTGCAATATTCTGACGCTGCATATTCAGCCGGTTTAGTGCACTCATTCCAAGTAAAACAATTGGGGGTGAACCTCCCTCATGAATGCTTGCCTCAACCTGATGTAGTGTAATGCTGCCGATTTTGAGACTGCCAATGATCACTCTATAAGCAGTAACCACTCCATTAGCCGTGGAAATTCTCACCGGCGTACCATTCTTGTAGTCAATCTTGGCAAATTTTGCATCCCCGCTATTCAGTGCGACTGTGGTCGCTCCAGTATCAAGGATAAACTTTAATGGCGCACTATTGATCTGACACTCGGAAATAAAATGACCTTGTGCATTTGCATATAACGTCACACTTGCATTTGCAGCAGCAGAATCACCAGCTATGGATGCTGCCTGCCCCATACCTAGCTGCCTGGTTTTCCCTTCTATAAGAAAAGTTGCCGAACTACTATCCGCCGCCAACAACTTTACCCCTTCGCTAGACTGACCAACACTTAGAGTCTTTGGCATACCACCATTCACCATAACAACAGCTTTATTACTAAACAAGCCAACTACGTTCACTTGCGTCTCTGCATAAACGCTCCCACACGCCAGCAGCATCGTGATATAAACTATCAGGAACCTCATCCGAACATCCCCTTTATATTTTGTTCTTTAGCACTAAACTTTAACCCGAACCCAATTACAGCTAAACCAAGTAAAGGAAAAATCGCTGCCAACACAAATGTCGACTGGCCACCCAGGTATTGCAAAGCAAACCCTCCTGCTACACCACCTACCGCCCCACCTACACCATAAGCCACACTGTTATAAATAGCCTGGCCTTTAGCTTGGTGACGACCTTTAAAGAACTGCGACACCAACTCCACCGATGCCGCATGAAAACTACCAAAAGTCGCAGCATGTAATGTTTGTGCAAGAACTATCACCCAAAGACTATCTACTGAAGTGCCAATGAGTGTAAACCGAATCACCGCCAGAAACAGACTGAATAATAGAATTGTCTTCAAACTAAAATTAACCATAATTTTTGGCATTAACATAAAAATAGCAATCTCACAGACAACACCAACCGACCATAACAATCCTATCGTACCTTTGCTATAACCATGTTCGCTCAAGTAAATGGAATAAAAGTTATACAGCACACCATGCGCTGTCACCATAAACGAACAACCAACCAGTAAAGCAATTACATTCGGCTGTTTAATTACCTGCCATATTGAAAAGTGATCATGCTCATGCGGCGCCACCTTGGGCTCCGGTAAGGTGTAAGATAGCCCAAAAAGACAAAGTTGTATGGCCAACAAGAGCCATAGCAAGCTTGTAATGCCAGTCATATCAATCAAATAACCCAGCACCACTGCCGCAACTATAAAACCAAAGGATCCCCACATTCGAATGCAGCTGTAGTGACCATTAGTTGTAGCGAGGTGCGCTAATGTCAGAGACTCGGCTAATGGCAAGGTTGAGCTCGTAAACAAGCTAAGCGCCCCCATCACAAAAAACATCCAGAAGAAGCCGTGCGCCCAGAATACTGCCACAAACCCGCAGAGGCCCAAAAACGCAGTCAACCTGATCCATTGTGCACGCTTGCCAGTATGATCTGCGAGCCAACCCCAGAAGTTCGGGGCAAAAATACGGCTAATCTGGAACAGTGACATCAATATGCCAATATCAGCTGCTGAAAATTTCTCTGACTGCAGATACAAAGCCCAATACGGTACAAAGGCCCCTACAAAAAAATAGTAGCTGAAATAAAAACTGGAAAGTCGGTTATGTAACTGTGTATGCATATCAATCTTTTTTGTGACGAATCAATATCAACAAAAAAGCCGGCTAAAGCCGACTCTTTTATTGCTGCGTCAATGAAGAAACCAAGGCAGACTATATTCCACCTTTTTTCCAACTGTATCTCCTGATAGAAACATTAGAAAATTTTCGGTGTACTGCACTTAACATCTGCATTCTGGGCGCGATGACGCAAGGCATGATCCATCAACACCATCGCCAGCATCGCCTCTACGATAGGCGTTGCCCTAACCCCTACACATGGGTCATGACGTCCCGTTGTCTGCATCATTACTGTATTACCTTGCTTATCAATTGAGCGACGCTCCTGCGGAATGCTTGATGTCGGCTTCAAGGCCACATTCACGCGGATTTCCTGACCGGTTGAAATCCCGCCCAAGATGCCGCCAGCATGGTTAGAAACAAAACCTTGCGGAGTCATTTCATCAGAATGCACACTGCCACGCTGGGCGATAGAGGCAAAACCTTCACCGATTTCCACACCTTTTACTGCGTTAATACTCATCATCGCATAAGCGATCTCGGCATCCAGCCGGTCAAAAATCGGCTCACCCCAGCCTACCGGCACACCCTCTGCAACTACAGTAATACGCGCTCCAACAGAGTCACGTTCTGCACGAATCTTGTCCAGATACTCTTCCAGTTGAGGCAACACTGTTGTATTGGGGGAAAAGAATGGATTGCTATTCACCACATCCCAACTCTCGAAAGGAATTTCGATTTCGCCAAGCTGGCTCATATAGCCACGGATTGTTACACCAAAACGTTCCTTCAACCACTTCTTCGCAATCGCACCTGCAGCTACGCGCACTGCAGTCTCACGTGCACTGGATCGGCCACCGCCACGGTAATCCCTCACGCCATATTTCTGCGTATAAGTGTAATCCGCATGACCAGGACGGAAAGTGTCCATGATTTTGCTGTAATCCTGACTGCGCTGGTCTGTATTGCGAATCAACAAACCAATAGGAGCACCAGTGGTTTTACCTTCAAAGATGCCTGAAAGTATTTCCACAGCATCCGCTTCCTGACGTTGCGTCACATGGCGGGAAGTGCCGGGTTTGCGGCGATCCAGATCAATTTGCAAATCTTCCGCACTTAGTGCAAGACCTGGCGGACATCCATCAACAACGCCACCGATTGCTGCGCCGTGAGACTCTCCAAATGACGTAAAGGTAAATAGCTTACCAAGTGTATTACCTGACATGATGCGACCTCAATTCAAAGTTAAC
This sequence comes from Methylotenera sp., assembly GCA_023259635.1. Taxonomy (GTDB): domain Bacteria; phylum Pseudomonadota; class Gammaproteobacteria; order Burkholderiales; family Methylophilaceae; genus Methylotenera. The sequence continues at coordinate 12,253 of JALRGX010000001.1, forward strand.
GGATTTTAACACATCATGTAAAAGTATTAATTTGCCAATCCTCTAATCCAGTACTTATAAACCTGGTTAGCCACTTTATTCAGGAAAAAGCAATGCAAAGGTAAGTTCTGCGTAATCACTTCTGCAGTTTGCACAGCAGGGCTATCCGATGCATTTCTTATTTCATCAGCACCTACTTCACACCAAGTCTGCACCATTTCCGCAGTCATTTCAATATGACACTGGAATGCCAAATGTTTACCTATAGCGTATGCCTGGTTAGTACAATATTTACTTGATAGCAGATGCACTGCGTTTTCCGGCATACTAAAAGTCTCTCCATGCCAGTGAAAAGCATTAAAACTCTCAATGTTATCAAACCAATCCCTGGCCAACTCATTATTAATTACATTCACTTCACCCCAGCCTATTTCCTTCACTGCGTTTACAGTTACTGTACCCCCCAAGGCTTTGCTGATAAGTTGACCACCCAGGCAATGCCCTAATAAGGGAATATCCAAAGCGACTGCTTCTCGTATCAAATTTAGAAGAGGTGAAATCCATGGCAAACCATCATTGACACTCATGGGACCACCCATCAGCACAACGCCGCTATAATGAGCAATAGATGTTGGCAGCGGCTCATTCTCATCAATTTTCACCAATTGCCAGGGAATATCATGCGCTTCAAGAAAAGTTGCCAGATACCCTGGCCCTTCTACACTGGCATGTCGAAAAATAACAACCGGTTTCATCGCTTTAACACCTCATATTGCCCAACTTCAATATCATCCAAAGTAAACTTGCCTATTGCGTAGCGGATTAATCGCAACGTTGGGAACCCAACTTTAGCCGTCATGCGCCGGACCTGACGGTTTTTACCTTCGCTGATCTTAATCTGGAGCCATGTAGTCGGAATTGCCTTGCGTTCTCGTATCGGCGGATTCCTGGCCCACAAGTTTTCCGGCTCCGGTATTATTTTTACATCGGCCGGTTTTGTAAAAAAATCGCCTAAATCGACACCCGTTCGTAACGGCTGTAAGTCAGCGTCAGTTGGCACTCCTTCCACCTGCACCCAATAAGTTTTAATTTCTTTATATTTAGGATCACTTAAACGATGTTGTAATACGCCGTCATCGGTTAAAATAAGCAATCCTTCTGAATCCGTATCCAAACGTCCTGCTGCATAGACATCAGGGATCGGAATGAAGTCTTTTAACGTGGCGTGCCCGTCCTTACCATTTTTAGGGTCATGCGCACTGAACTGGCACACGACGTTAAAAGGTTTATTGAATAAAATTATCATACTTAGGAAATTTGAATGGCTTCTAAAATTATCAAACCAGTTACTGGCGAAAAAATCACTGTAAATGCAGACAATTCGCTCAATGTTCCGAACTACCCCATTATCCCATTTATTGAAGGTGATGGCATAGGTATCGATATTACTCCACCTATGATCAAGGTCGTAGATACTGCGGTCAATAAAGCCTACAACGGCACCAGAAAAATCTCCTGGATGGAGGTCTTTGCCGGAGAAAAAGCCGTAAAAGTGTACGGTAAAGATCAAGATGGCAAGGACACATGGTTGCCAGCTGAAACCATGCAGGCTGTTAAAGATTATGTTATTTCCATTAAAGGTCCGCTCACCACACCAGTAGGTGGCGGCATTCGCTCACTGAACGTAACTTTGCGTCAGGAACTGGATCTCTACGTTTGCCTGCGCCCGGTACAATACTTTACTGGTGTACCAAGCCCGGTTAAACATCCGGAAAAAACCGACATGGTGATTTTCCGCGAAAACACAGAAGACATCTATGCCGGCATTGAATGGGCAGCAGGTACCGATGAAGTGGAAAAAGTGATTAATTTCTTAAGCGACATGGGCGTACGCAAAAAAATCCGCTTTCCTGAATCTTCAGCAATCGGTATCAAACCGGTATCTATAGACGGGAGCAAACGCCTGGTACGTAAAGCCATCCAGTACGCTATCGATAACAATCGCAAATCTGTCACGATTGCCCACAAAGGCAATATCATGAAATTCACCGAAGGCGGCTTCAGGGATTGGGGCTACGAAGTAGCCAAACAGGAATTCGGCGCAGTCGAAATTGACGGCGGACCCTGGTGCAAACTGCCAAATGGCATTTTGATTAAAGACTGTATCGCTGATGCATTCCTGCAGGAAATTCTGCTGCACCCGCAAGATTATGATGTTGTTGCAACGCTTAACCTGAACGGTGATTACATGAGTGACGCCTTAGCAGCACAAGTCGGCGGTATTGGCATTGCACCTGGTGCGAATTTAAGCGACACCGTTGCAATGTTTGAAGCCACACATGGCACTGCGCCCAAAATTGCGGGAAAAAACATCGCAAATCCTAGCTCACTAATTTTGTCAGCTGAAATGATGTTGCGTCATTTAGGGTGGACAGAGGCTGCAGACCTGGTACTAAAAGGCGTTGCCAATGCAATTGTAGCTAAACGCGTGACCAGCGATTTTTCTACACAGATGGATGGCGCAACTCAAGTAGGCACATCCGAATTCGGCGATGAAATTATCGCAAACATGTAAGCATTCAAAAAACTAGCGTTAAAAATATAAAAAAAAGGGCACATAAAATTTCAATTTTATGTGCCCTTTAAATTAGGTCAATCGTTCAAGACTATTAACCTGATATATCTTTAGGCTTACGCCTTTTGAATATTTGAAGCTTGTTTACCCTTTGGGCCTTCAGTCAAATCAAAGCTTACGCGTTGACCTTCTTTAAGGCTTTTGTAACCGGATTCCACGATTGCAGAGAAGTGTGCGAATAAATCGTCACCACCATCATCTGGGGTAATAAAACCAAAACCTTTAGAATCGTTAAACCATTTTACGGTACCTGTTGCCATTTCTACATCCTTACATAATACAAAGGGGGGCGCCCCAAAAAGTTTGCCTCAAGAACAGAAGTCGCAGTAACTAAAATTAAAGCAGGCTGCAAAAAACTCGAATTCAAACACCTAACCATATTTATAAGTTGGTTTTTCAGAGATGTCAAGACCTTTTGCTGACTTAAATAAGATTTAAAAATCGCTATGCTATTCTCAACCAAGTAGATTGATACTCAGTACATCTAAATAAAACTCCCCAATTTACATACATCAATACGTTAAAGTCTTTACAAAGAATAGTGTAGAGTGCATTATTCATTCAATAAAAAATAATTAAACTAGCTCCCAGCTAATTAACGCTTACTTTAAATATGGCATCAGTAATTTCACAAACCAAACTAAGTGGCCTCGCTCGCACTCTAATTCAGGAGGAACTGCTCTCTGAAGATGATGCAAAAACGATTGAGGAGCAGGCGCGCAGCTCAAAAACTCCTTTTATCTCACAAGCTATTCAAAGCAAAAAACTCAGTCCGCTGGCAATAGCCGAAACTACAGCCAAGGCATTTGGCTTTCCGTACTTCAATTTAGATGCATTTAACCTGGATTATTTACCTCCGAAAAAAATCGATATCAAGTTAATGCAAAGCAATCGCGTGCTGGCCCTGCATTCGCGCAACAACCTGCTCTTTGTTGCAGTTTCCGACCCTACAAACATACACGCACTTGATAGCGTCCAATTCCAGATGGGGATGAATGTATCGCCTATCGTTGTTGAAGATGACAAACTAGGCCGCATGATTGATAAGATCATAGAGTCCAGCGACAAAAGCCTGAAATCGCTAGATGTCGATGATGGCGATTTCGGCTTTAGTGAAGACAATGAACAGGTAGATGAAGAGCCGGCTGAAACAGAAGTTGATGACGCACCGGTTGTTAAGTTCCTTAACAAAATGCTTCTGGATGCCATCAATATGGGCGCATCAGACTTGCATTTTGAACCCTATGAAAAATTCTACCGTATACGCTACCGTGTCGATGGAATCCTGCGTGAAATAACACAGCCGCCTTTGGCCATTAAAGAAAAATTGGCATCCCGCATTAAAGTAATTTCCAGCATGGATATTTCCGAAAAACGTATACCGCAAGACGGTCGTATGAAGCTGGTACTGTCCAGGACCCGCACAATTGATTTCCGGGTGAGTACACTGCCACTCATTCACGGTGAAAAAATAGTTATGCGTATTCTCGACCCGAGTAGCGCCACGCTTGGCATTGAGGCGCTAGGTTATGAGCCGATTCAAAAAGAGCGGCTTCTGCATGCAATAAGCCGTCCATACGGCTTGGTACTCGTCACAGGTCCTACCGGCTCAGGCAAGACAGTTTCGCTATATACCTGCCTCAACATTCTAAACAACCCTGGCGTTAATATTTCCACCGCAGAGGATCCTTGCGAAATTCCGCTGGCTGGCATCAACCAGGTGAATGTAAACGATAAGCAAGGCCTCACCTTTGCTGCTGCGCTAAAATCTTTCCTGCGTCAGGATCCTGACATTATCATGATTGGTGAGATTCGTGACCTGGAAACTGCAGACATGGCGATCAAGGCTGCATCAACAGGCCATATGGTACTATCTACGCTACACACTAACGATGCACCATCTACCCTGACCCGCCTCGTCAATATGGGCGTTGCGCCTTTCAATATCGCCTCTGCCGTTTCATTAATCACCGCACAGCGCCTGGCAAGACGTTTATGCAAAAATTGCAAAATCCCGTTATCAGTCCCCAAGGAGGCTTTATTAAGTGTCGGCTTCATTGAAGATGACTTCAAGGAAGAATGGCAACTGTACGGACATAATCCAGATGGCTGCGAACTGTGCAACGGCGGCTATAAAGGACGTGTCGGCATTTATCAAGTCATGCCAATTACTGATGCAATCAGTCGCATCATCATGAAAAATGGTACCGCACACGATATTGCGGATCAGGCTAAACGGGAAGGTGTGAATGACTTACGCCGCTCCGGAGTATTAAAAGTCATACAAGGACTAACCTCTATTGAAGAAGTTGAAGCTTGTACCAATGAATAGTTTTCCAGTTCTCTATAAAAATAAATATGACCAAAAACGCGAATTGAATCGCACAGGAAATCATCATGGCAGCAAATCCTAAACCTAAAAAAGAAATCACCTACCTATGGGAAGGTAAAGACAAAAAAGGCAAAATAGCCAAAGGCGAAATGCGAGCTGCCAGTGAAACATTGGTTAACACAACCCTGCGCCGCCAAGGTATTACAGTTACCAAAATTAAAAAACAAAGCAGCTTTGCTAGTAAAGGCAAGGTTAGTGAAAAAGACATAACGCTGTTCACACGCCAGCTGGCAACCATGATGAGGTCAGGTGTACCGTTACTGCAATCTTTTGACATCGTAGGTAAAGGCCACAGCAACCCTGCCGTAGCAAAGTTGTTGCTGGATATAAAATCTGACGTTGAAACCGGCAGTAGCCTGAGCACAGCCTTCCGTAAATATCCGCTTTATTTTGACAATTTATACTGCAACTTAATTGGCGCCGGTGAGCAGGCTGGTATTCTGGATACATTATTAGACCGATTGGCAAGTTATAAAGAAAAAATTCTCGCGATCAAATCCAAGATTAAATCAGCACTTTTTTATCCCGTTTCAATTATCGTTGTTGCTTTTATTATTACTGCCGTAATTATGATTTTTGTAGTTCCAGCCTTTAAGGAACTCTTCAGCAGTTTCGGCGCAGACTTGCCTGGGCCAACGCTCGTCGTTATGGCAATATCGGATGGGTTTGTACAATGGTGGTGGGCAATCTTCGGTTCTATTGGCTTTGGCCTATGGTTTTTCTTCTACACATGGAAACGTTCCATTGCCATGCAGGCCACAATGGATAGATTAATTCTAAAAGTCCCCGTATTTGGTGAGTTGATACGAAAAGCAACTATCGCCCGATTTTCCCGTACACTGTCCACCATGTTTTCAGCAGGGGTTCCGTTAGTTGAAGCACTTGATTCGGTAGCAGGTGCTTCTGGAAACAGGGTTTATTACGATGCAACAAAAAAAATACAAAGCGAGATCAGCACCGGCACCAGCCTTACTGTCGCAATGCAAAACAGTGAGGTTTTCCCGAACATGGTGCTGCAAATGACGGCCATTGGCGAAGAATCAGGTGCCCTAGATTCCATGCTAAGCAAGGTCGCAGATTTCTATGAAGCAGAAGTAGATGATGCTGTAGAGGCGCTGTCAAGCCTGATGGAACCAATGATAATGGTGGTACTTGGCACATTAATTGGCGGCCTGGTGGTTGCCTTGTACCTGCCAATCTTCAAGCTGGGCGAAGTCGTAAGTGGCGGCGGCTAACTTAGTGAAAAACGAATAAAAGAAACGATTTACAATGCTCGTTTCTTTTATTCACAACTACAATATAAAAAATTTAGATTCTATTTTCTAGCTGCTACTGACAGCATGCGCTCAATTTCCTTATAAGGTTGCGCTCCTAGCATACGTTTACCATCAGCAAAAATTAAAGTAGGTGTACTAGTAACACCAATCTTTCTTGCCAACTCCCCTACTTTTTCCAGTGGCACTTCACAGTTACCTGCAACACTTGGCAATTGATCTTTCAAAATCCAATTCTGCCAAGATTTTACCCGGTCAGGCGCACACCAAATTAACTTGGATTTACTCGCAGCATCAGGATGCAACTGTTCAATCGGGTATAAGAAGGTATAGACTGTAACATCTGTAATATTAGCCAGTTCGTTGCGCTCCAGGCGTTTGCAATAAGGACAGTCCACATCAGAAAACACTACCAACTTACGACTGCCATTACCTTTTACCACTTTGATTGCCTGATCCAGCGGCAGACTGGTGAAATCAATCCGGGTCAGCTCTTCCAGGCGTTCACCCGTAATATCCTTCTTGGTTTTTGGATCTACCAGGCGGCCTTCGGCGATCAGGAAAGTCAGTTTTTCATCGGTATAAATAATCTGCCCAGCCATAAACACCTCATATAATCCTGCGTATGGTGTTTTAGTAACTTTATCTACTTTGAATTTAGGGTACGCAGCTTCAACAGCCTTTTTCACACTGGCCTCGTCAGCCATTGCATATGTTGACAACATGCTCAGCAAAGCAATGCTGACTATTTTGTTTAACATTCGATTTCCTTTTTACTTTATATAATTACGATCAAACATGCCTATACTTGCTACAAATTATGCTGTTGCATAGACAGTTGATTGTATAGCGATTAAAGCGCAACAGCCCGCTTAACCAGCATTTTTTTAATTACCGGCCTGTTAGTCGCAGACAGCCCCCAATTCCTTACTTTTTTTACAACTGCGTTTTCGCTCTCGAACAAATGATATAAGCCATTAGTCATCATCAGCATATTTGATAAATCTGCCTTTCTGGCTCGAGCATAACGTTTTAGCAAACCACTATCATTAATCGGCTGACAGGAATGCCTGCTAGCCAATATTTCAGTCAGATCGACAATATCTCGAAAGCCTAAATTAACACCCTGACCTGCCATGGGATGTATGCGATGTGCTGCATCACCTGCCAGCACTACACAATCCTGGATAAATATTTCAGATTTTTTTAATACCAGTGGAAATGCTGCCGGCTCACCAATCATAGTCAGCTGCCCTAGCTCTGCATTGCCAGCTTGCATCACCTCATTGGTTAAAGCCAAAGCATCCAGTTGCATCAGTACATTCGCATATTCGGTTGGCGCTGACCATACGATGGAAATTTTATTACCCGGCAATGGCAGCCAGGCCAGAATACCGCAATGCTTCTTGCCACCATCCTTACCAGCTCCGTCTCGCCTGAACCATTGCCGGGCAATATTGCCGTGTGAATTTTCCGTGATGAAATTTGCAACTATCGCAGTCTGGTGATAATCCTTCTGCCCTATGGCAATGCCCAACCGTTCGCGCACCCAGGAATTCACACCATCAGCTGCAATCAACAACGAACTTTCGAGAAACTGTTGATTATCAAGCTCAAGGATTGCTTTGTTGGGCGTTGCACTTATGGTAATGCATTTATTGCCGAACAAGGTACGAACCCCGCAAGCCTGAACCTGCTGCATTAATGCTTTTTTTAAAGCCCGCTCTTCTGCAATAAAACCCAAGTCATTCGCATTTACATCTTCGGCAAACAAGGATAATGGCATATCTGTTGCGTCGCCCCAAATCTCCATAGACTGCATTTCACCGATACGTGATGTATCCAGCAACTGCCAGACACCCAAACCAGTGAGCCATTGCGCATTTTTCGGACTAATGGCATAAATGCGCTGGTCCCAATCAACATCGCTCTCGGGCACCTGATCATCAGTTACCTGTGTGTGCTGATCAACCAGTATTACCTCATAACCAGCCTTGCACATAGCTACAGCAGCTGACAGCCCAACCAGGCCAGCGCCAATAATCGTCACATCGGCTTTCAGGATATTGTTACTCATTTACCAAAACTCATTTTGCTGACCAGAAATCGTTTGACCGGTTTTACCAGATCAAACATGCCGATGCCGGCGCTTCTTAAAGCCGACACCCCGAGAATATCATTGGAAAATATATTCACCAGAAAATCGGTAAATAGCAGGCCATGCCTAGTATCAGTGTTACGGCTGGCTCGGTATTCTGCCAGCATTTCGCTGCTACCTAGATCACCATGCACTTTGGCAATATGACGTGCCAGCTCATCGGCATCACGCAAGCCCACATTAAACCCCTGCCCTGCCACCGGGTGCATGGTTTGCGCCGCATTGCCAACCACCACTAGATGCGGTGTATCAGTTGCTTGCAACTGTGACAGCTTCAGCGGAAATGTCATGCGTTTCTCAACACTTAAGAACCGGCCGACTCTATCGCCGAATTCAGCATGGAACTGCGCGAGGAACTCGGCGTCACTCAATTCCAGCAAAGGTGCAATGCGTGATTTTTCACCGGTCCAAACTAATGAAAAATCCCGTTCACCATTCGGCAATAACGCCATTGGCCCATTCGGAGTAAAACGCTCATAAGCAATGTTATGATGCGGGAGTTCGGCACTGACTTTGGTAATGAGTGCGTCATGGCCATATTCTTTGGTATCACGTTTCAAACCAGCCACTTCTTCCAGGCTACGTCCACCATCTGCCAGCACCACTAGCGCACTTTGCATATCATGCAATTCGCCATGCCGCTGATAGCGCACGGCAGCATGCGCTGCATTATGCGTAATTGATTCCGCCTGCGCTTCATCAATCAAATGAATGATGGATAAGTTTGGTATCTGCGCATTTAAAACACTGCACAACGCACCATAAGATAATACGTAGCCCAAAGCCTCCTGCTGATAATTTGCGGCTTTTAAAAGGCTGCGCCCGATACTGCCCTTCTGCGACACATGTATCGTGTTGATTGCAGTCGCATTTGGTTCCAGATCATGCCATACACCCAGTTTTTCAAGAATACGCCTCGTACCAAAAGAAAGTGCCAATGCACGCGTATCCTGATTTGCAGCACCTTGCTTACGCGCTTCAAGCACAGTGCTCCCAATATTCTGCTTTGCCAGCAACAGTGACAGCACCATACCAACCGGACCACCACCTACTATCACAATGTCTTTAGTTTCACGTGTCATTGCGCCATCACACTTTCAATATCCGCCACAGTTTTCGGTGCATCAATAGTAATTACATCGCAGCCGTCAGCCGTTACCAGCACGTCATCCTCAATACGAATGCCAATATTCCAGAAATGTTCCGGCACATTTTCTGCAGGGCGAATATAGCAGCCAGGCTCTACCGTCAGCATCATGCCCGGCTCCAGCATACGCCAATTACCGGCTTTATCCTTATATTCACCGGCATCATGCACATCCAAGCCCAGCCAGTGCCCGGTACGGTGCATATAGAATTGCCGGTAAGCACCGCTTTCCAGCACAGCATCTTTGCTGCCCTTACACCAGCCAAAGTCAATAAACCCCTGCACCAGTACATCCAGTGCCGCCTCATGCGGCGTGTTCCAATGGCTTGCCGGGCTCACTTTAGCAATCGCAGCCGTCTGCGCCGCCAGCACAAGCTCATATACATCTTTCTGTGCAGCACTGAATTTACCGCTTACAGGAAAGGTGCGGGTAATATCTGAAGCATAGCCATCCAATTCGCAGCCGGCATCAATCAGCAATAAGTCACCGTCTTTCAGCACTGCATTGTTGGCGTTGTAATGCAATGTACACGCATTAGCACCACCTGCAACAATACTGGTATAAGCTGGCGCCTGTGCACCAAAGCGATAGAATTCATGCAAAAATTCAGCTTCGATCTCGTATTCCATTTTACCTGCGCGGACTTTCTGCATCGCTCTTTTATGTGCACCTGCAGCAATAATGGCAGAACGACGCATCAGCCCCTGCTCGGCAGGCGATTTCAACAAACGCATTTCATCCAGCAACTTGCGTACATCGGCAATATCATCCGGAGCGCTCACCCCGCTGCGTGCCAGCGCTTTTACCTGATTCAGCCAACCCGTCACCCTTGCATCCCAAGCAGCATCTGCACCCAGGCTATAAAATAATTTAACTTGATTTGCCAATAACTTGGGTAGCATTTCATCGAGCTGCGCAATCGAGTAAGCCTCATCAAAGCCAAACTCAGTCACCGCTACAGCTGGCCCGAAACGAAACCCATCCCAGATTTCGCGCTCCACATCTTTATCACGGCAGAATATAATACTTTTCGGAGCAATCCCTTTATCCGCATCACCGGCTAACAGAATCAATACTGATTCAGGTTCTTTAAATCCGGTGAGGTAATAAAAATAACTGTCAAAACGGTATGGGTAATGGCTATCACGGTTGCGTATTGCCTCCGGAGCTGTCGGGATAATAGCGATACCTGTCTGCATGAGCTGCATCAGGGCAGCGCGCCTACTTTTAAATTCAGTGGGATCCGATAGTTTCATATATTATTTCTGCGGGGTTTGTGTCATTAGCTACTTGTTAATTGACTATCAAGCGCCTGTAAACGTTCCGGCGTACCGATATCATGCCATTGCCCCTGATGATGGTATCCGCTAACCAGGCCACGTGTCATCGCTGCTTTAAGCAAAGGTGCCAGTTTAGCAGCTTCACCACGCACTACGTCCGTAAACAGGCTGGGGTGATAAATCCCTACGCCAGAGAATGTGAGTTTCAAAGCACCTTCTGCACTCAGTTTGCCATTGATTAAAGCGAAGTCACCCGCGGCATGCTGCGGCGGGTTGTCGACCATAACCAAATGTGCGAGATTGGGCGATACCAATTTTAAAGCGCCAAAATCAACATCGGTAAACACATCACCGTTCACTACCAGGAACGGCGCATCCCCCAATAAAGGCAAGGCATTGGCAATGCCGCCAGCAGTTTCCAGCGCGACTTTCTCTGGTGAATACCAGATACTTAACCCCCACTTGCTGCCATTCCCAAGCACCGCTTCGACCTGCTCACCCAGATGCGCATAATTAATCACTACATCTACAAAGCCGGCTGCGGCCAAACGCTCCAGATGCCAGACAATGAGGGGCTTACCGCCGGCATTAAGCAAAGGTTTCGGTGTGTGGTCGGTCAGCGGGCGCATACGCTCACCTCTGCCCGCAGCCAGAATCATGGCTTTCATTAGAATGTATATCCTACCTGCACCGGCTTGTTTTCCAGCACATCCAGCACGCGCAATAGTGGCTTGAGTTCAATGTAGCGCTCACATACCTTGCGCAAATAATGCATCACCAACGGCATATCTTTTAAATATCCTTCCTTACCATCGCGATGGTAAAGTCTTGCGAATATCCCTAATACCTTGATATGACGCTGCGCGCCCATATATTCAAAATCACGGTAGAACTCGCTAAAATCCGCAGATACCGGCAAGCCCTGCTTTTTAGCCACTTGCCAATAACGTACCAGCCAATCAATGATGAGCTCTTCATCCCAGCTGATGTAGGCATCTTTAAGCAAAGAGACCAGGTCATAGGTAATAGCACCAAAAACTGCATCCTGGAAATCCAGGACACCTGGGTTATTGTCACACATCATCAGGTTACGGGAATGATAGTCACGATGCACATACACCTGCCCCTGTGCCAGAATATTCTGTTTGAGCAAGGTAAAAGTCTTTTGTAAGTCCTGCTGCTGTTTATCATCCAGAGCCATATTCAAATGCCTGGCGATATACCAGTCCGGAAACAACTGCATTTCGCGTGTCAGTAATGCTTCATCGTAATTCGGCAAAATACCGGATTTACTCGCCAACTGCAGCCTGACCAAAGCCATATTGGCATCATGATACAAAGCCGGTGCAGTTGTTTCATTTAACTGGCTCAGGTAAGTCATATCACCTAAATCGCTCAACAGTAAAAACCCCTGCGCCAGATCCTGCGCAATTACTTCGGGCACATGCATGCCGGCATCGCTAAACAGCTTAGCAATACGGACAAACGACTCACAATTTTCATGTGCAGGCGGGGCATCCATGGCAATAAACGTCTTATCGGCCAGATGCACCCTGAAATAACGCCTGAAACTGGCATCTGCAGAGGCAACAGTCAACTTAAACTCTGAATGAGGCAATATGCGACTTAACCACTCCAAAAGCGCTTGCTGTCGATTATCTATATGAACGTCATTCACAACAAAATTCCCAATCATTTATAATTTTTTGTTAAATCAGCTGTTAATATTCAGTCTGGGAGTCTTAAAATTGTAGGGCTGATTACCAAGTTTTCATTGCCAAAAAGTGCAATTTATGAGATTTTATCACCGATAAAACAAAACCGTTTACCTAATATATACCGTGCCTTCAACTTCACCGCTACGTCCTGTGCTTATTTCAATGGTAACTTCATGCTAAAGAATAGCCTCTTAGCCAGCCTTGCTGCTATTATGATGGCACACAACTCCATTTCGCATGCGGCACCTGATATGCCAAAGGCAAATGTAGTAACCTCTAAAATGCTGCTGCAGTTGCGTCCAGGCATGTCCAAGTCTCAAGTACAATCGATTATGGGCACGCCGCTAATTCAAGATAATTTGCACAACAATGTCTGGAATTACATCTACCAGAGACGGCAAGGTGACAAAATCAAAGAACAGCGCCTTGTAGTGCTGGGTTTTGAAAACGAATCATTAAAATCGGTACGTGGAGACATCATTCCAGTTGACAGCAGTCAGTCAACAGCGAATGCAGTGGCATCTTCAGCAGATTCCCGTAAAGTTGCGATTACTGAAAAATCAAACGCCAGCACTAAATTGCCAGTTGCCCGCCAAGAGAGCAAAAATACAATACGCAACAACAAGCCCACAAGCGGCTCAAATTCGGTAGCAGATGGCGGCATCATTATTGACGGCGACAAGCTGGAATTGCACATTGACCGAAAAATGCGTTCTATCGGCAACGCATCCATACATCAAGACAATCAGCATATTTCCGCAGATACACTTGAATATGATGAACTGAACGACGAACTGCACGCAGTTGGCAACGTTCGCATAGAAGTTGATGACACAAAAATAACCGGTCCGGAATTGCGAATGCATCTGTCCGAAAGCATAGGTGAAATGCAGGACGCTTCAATTAGCATGACGAATCCGTCAACATCCATATCACAGAAAAAGCGCGGCCAAAGCTCAGAAACCTTCGCCAGGCAATTAGGCGGCCTGCAGAGCCAGCATATAGGCAGTGATGATTCATATACATCACCTTATGGTTTACCGGTCACAGACAACATTGACAGCAAACAAGAACTTCCGTTTTCACTTAACACAGCAGCACGCTCAACAAAAGCCCGCGGCGACGCCGCAGCAATATTACTTGAAGGGCAGGATAAAAAACGGCTTTTGAGCGCGCGCTATACCACATGTGAGGCTGGCGTAGATGACTGGTATATAAAGGCCAGCGAAATCTCGCTTAATGACTACACAAAGTCCGGTAGTGCTGCAAATGCACGCGTAGAATTTAAAGGGGTACCTTTACTCTATACTCCCTGGATCAGCTTTTCATTCAATGATCAGCGCAAGAGTGGCCTGCTGGCTCCAACTATCGGCAGTACCAGCCGCAGCGGCTTTGAAGTGCTGGTACCTTATTACTGGAATATCGCGCCCAATATGGACGCAACCCTTGCTGCGCGTGCTTTAAGTAAACGCGGCGTACAATTGCAGGGTGAGTTCAGGTATCTGCAAGAAGATTACTCAGGAATAGATAGTATCGAATACCTGCCTTCCGACAATCTCACCAACGGTACACGTTACTATGCCAACCTGAAACATAGGCACGATCTCGGAAATGGTTGGTCTGCGGGCTATAGCCTTGAAAAAGTATCAGATGATCAATATTTTTCAGATATGTCTACACGTATTGTTACCACCAGCCGAGTTAATCTGCCGCAACAATTTAATGTAGATTATGCAGATGACACCTGGAAATTCAGTGCGCTTGCACAGAAATTCCAGACCCTAAGACAGGATGCATATCCGTACGAGCGTCTACCGCAATTATCTCTGATTGGCAATAAATACTACAATAACATCAATCTCGACCTATATTCGCAACTGACTGTATTCGACATTAATAAGGATGAGCCCATCACCGGTAACCCGCGCGTAACCGGGACCCGCACAACCATATACCCAAGCATCAGCGTTCCATTCAATAGGCCCTATGGTTACGTGACCCCCAAGTTCGGCATTCATCACACCAGCTACAGCTTGAATGACGACCCCAATAAAGAATCGTCGTACCAACGCACCTTGCCAATATTCAGCCTGGATAGCGGCCTGTATTTCGACCGTGATTTTAAAATTGCCAAGCGCGGCTATTCACAGACATTGGAGCCGCGTCTGTTCTATGTGTACATTCCTGATCACAATCAGTCGAATATACCGATTTTTGATTCCAGTTTATCCGACTTGAATTTCAGTTCACTATTCAGCGAAAACCAGTTTGTAGGTAACGACCGTATCAACAATGCCAACCAGCTGAGTTTCGCCCTGACCACGCGCTTTATTGAAAGCAGTACTGGCACACAGCGATTATCAGCTTCCATCGGTCAACGCTATTACTTTACTAACCAGAAGGTCGCTCTTGATTACAGCGATCCTACTTCGTTCCGTAAAAACAATAGTTCAGATATCATTGCCGGAATCAGCGGCCAGCTTAGAAACAGCTGGGTAATAGACGCGTTCTGGCAATACAACACCGATAACTCAAACTCGGTTCGTTCTACAGTTTCGGGCCGTTACAATCCGGAACCGGGTAAAGTACTTAATCTAAGTTATAGCTACAGGCAAGACTCTATCGACCAGGGCGACATCTCCGCACAATGGCCATTAGGCAAGGGTTGGTATGGCGTCGGACGTGCCAACTATTCTTTCAAGGAAAGCCGTATCATCGAAACTATCGGCGGTTTGGAGTATGATGCAGGATGCTGGCAAGCACGATCTGTCATTCAACGCGTAAGTACGGCTACGGCAGCAGCCAACTATGCCTTATTTTTCCAGCTCGAACTTGGCGGATTAGCTTCCATCGGCGCAAACCCGCTCAAGGTTATCCAGCGCAATATCCCAGGTTATGTCAGCTCAGGGCTGATACCTGACACCTATCAACAACCATATTACGAGTAACTATGTTGCGTATTTTTGTTCAGATTTTATTTTTCAGTTTATTAAGCATCAGCCATTTCACTGCGTCTGCAGCCGAGATAGTAAAAATGGATCGCATCGTTGCAGTTGTTGATCAGACTGTGATCACCGAGCAGGAACTGGATAACCGCATCCGCACCCTTACAACACAACTGACTAAGCAGGGGGCTGAATTGCCTCCGGAAAATATTCTTCGCAAACAAGTACTGGAACGCCTGATTTCTGATGCATTGCAATTGCAATACGCAGCACAGACAGGCCTGAAGGTTGATGACAATCAACTCGACAAAACAATAGAGCGCATTGTGGATCAGAACAAGATGACAATGAAAGAATTTGCTGATGCCCTCAGCGCTGATGGCATTAGCATGACAAAATTCAGGTCGGATATCCGCAATGAAATTACCATCGCCCGTTTACGCGAGCGCGAGGTAGATAGTCGCGTAAACGTTAGCGAATCTGAGATTGATAATTTCCTGACCACCCAAGCCTCAAGCAATGAAAATCGTGATGAATTTGAAATTTCTCACATTCTTATCCGCACTCCTGAAGAAGGCTCTACCGAGGAAATACAGAAAGCCAAGGCCAAAATTGACGAAGCGATCCAGGCACTACATGATGGCAACAGTTTTGCCAAAGTTTCAGCAAGCTATTCTGATGCCCCCAATGCACTGGAGGGAGGCAGTTTAGGCTGGAAAAGTGCTAGCCAGTTGCCTGCATTATTTCTCGATGCTTTAAAAAACATGCAGACCGGAGACATTTCCCCTGCGCTACGTAGCCCGAATGGTTTTCATATATTAAAACTTACCAATAAACGTGGCGGCAACTCCCCCTTGGTCATTGAGCAGACGCATGCACGCCACATCCTGATCAAGCTTTCGGAAATCGTATCTGAATCCGAAGCCAAGAAAAAAATGGATGAAATTAAAGAGCGTCTTGATAATGGCGAAAAATTCGAGGTGCTCGCACGCCAGTATTCTGAAGACGGTACCGCATCGAACGGCGGCGATCTGGGCTGGGTCAACCCTGGTGACACTGTCCCTCAGTTCGAGAAAGCCATGAATGAGCTTAAAGACAACCAGATCAGCGCACCGGTCCGTAGCCCGTTTGGCTGGCACATTATTCAAGTACTCGAACGCCGCAAACAAGACATGACTAAAGAAGCTGCCCGCCTGAAAGCACGTCAGGAAATTCGCACGCGTAAAGTTGATGAAGCTTATCAGGACTGGCTTCGTGAATTACGCGACCGTGCTTACGTGGAATACAGGCTTGAAGATAAATTCTAAAGAAACGTTGATTAAGCAGGAACGCGGGCAGTCGGCTTCGTTGCATGGTGCGTATTGCCCGCTCGCACAATTAATCGATCCATCTTTAATTTTTTAATTACATCTATATTCCAGTCTTTTGAATAACTCACTACCTCGCATTGCAATCACCGCCGGAGAGCCGGCAGGCATAGGCCCCGACCTATGCGTCCAACTCGCACACAAAGCTTTAAACGCACAAATCATCATCATTGCAGATCATGACATGCTGCAAGCCCGTGCAGCACAAATTGGCGTAACTTTAAACATTCTGCCTTTTACTGAGAACGAAAGACAGGCGCACAGCGGGAACGGTACGCTAACAGTTCTACACCACGCCGTTAGCAGCCCTGTCATTGCTGGCACACTTAATGTACAAAACAGTGAATACGTATTAGAAACACTTAAAACAGCAGCACTAGGCTGTGTGTCTGACCAACATAAAACAAATCTTTTTGATGCCATGGTCACCGCACCCGTACACAAAGGGGTTATCAATGCCGCCGGCATCACATTTAGCGGTCATACGGAATTTCTGGCCGAACTCACCCATACAAAACAGGTTGTGATGATGCTGGTTGGTGGCGGCATGCGGGTAGCGCTGGCAACAACCCATCTACCACTGAAAGACGTTCCGCAGGCAATTACCCAGACCAGTCTGGAAACCACCATTCGCATTCTGCATCATGATCTGGTCACAAAATTTGGTATTGTTAATCCGCGCATTCTGGTGGCCGGTCTGAATCCGCATGCGGGCGAGGATGGTTATCTGGGCCGCGAAGAAATCGATGTCATCAATCCGGTACTGGAAAAACTGCGTACAGAAGGCATGAACCTTGTCGGCGCACTTCCGGCAGATACTTTATTTGCCAAACATCATTTAAGCAAGGCAGATGCGGTGCTGGCCATGTACCACGATCAGGGCTTGCCTGTGCTAAAACACGCCAGCTTTGGCGGGGGCGTAAACGTAACTCTAGGCTTGCCGATTATTCGCACCTCGGTTGATCATGGCACGGCACTGGACCTTGCCGGCACCGGCAACATTGAAATTGGTAGCCTGTTGGCAGCCATTAAATTGGCTATTTCACTAGCCCAGAACAAACACTAAAAGTACACACACCATGAAACACGTTGCAAAAAAGCGCTTCGGCCAAAACTTCCTGACTGATCAAGGCGTGATTGATAGCCTGGTCTCTGCAATTTCACCGAAGGCAAATGACCTCATGGTTGAAATTGGACCAGGCCTGGGCGCCCTCACCAAACCGCTACTGCAAAAACTGGATATGCTGCATGTAGTAGAAGTTGACCGGGACATCATTGCCTGGATGCAAAATGAATATGCCAAAAACAGTATCACCATCCACAACTCGGATGCGCTGAAATTCAACTTTGGTACACTCGGCGAAAACCTGCGTGTTGTAGGCAACCTGCCCTACAACATCTCTACGCCCATCCTGTTTCATTTGCTTGATAATGTTAAACACATTACCGACATGCACTTTATGCTGCAAAAAGAAGTAGTTGAGCGCATGGTGGCTGAACCTTCTACAGCAGCTTATGGCAGATTAAGCGTTATGCTGCAGTATCGCCTGCAAATGGAATATTTATTTACCGTGCCGCCCGAGGCCTTTGACCCGGCACCTAAAGTTGAGTCTGCCTTTGTACGCTGCGTACCATATGCCGAGTTGCCATTTAAGGCCATTGATGAGACGCTTTTTGCGAAAGTTGTGACTGCTGCATTCGGCCAACGCCGCAAAACGCTGCGCAATACACTTAAAGAGTTATTGGATGATGAAGGCTTTGCAGCGCTCAATATTGATTCGCAGCTTCGTGCTGAAAATTTAAGCGTTACCGACTTTGTTGCCATCGCGAATTATTTAAGTGGCAGGTAAATGCATCCTCATAAATTCAAATAGACCAAATTCCAATATAATTCCAAAAAACTTAACACTTAATCTTTTAGGAAAAATTCATGCGTATTATTCTTCTAGGCGCCCCTGGTGCCGGCAAAGGCACCCAGGCTACTTTCATCAAAGAAAAATTCAACATCCCGCAAATCTCAACCGGCGACATGCTACGTGCTGCAGTCAAGGCAGGAACGCCATTAGGACTGGAAGCTAAATCCTTTATGGATAGCGGCGGCCTGGTACCGGATGCTGTGATTATCGGGCTGGTAAGTGAGCGCATTAAAGAAGCAGATTGTGCAAACGGTTTCCTGTTCGACGGCTTTCCACGCACCATTCCACAAGCTGAAGCAATGAAAAATGCCGGCGTCGATATTGATTACGTCGTTGAAATCGACGTGCCAGATGAAGCTATCGTAGAGCGTATGAGCGGCCGCCGTTCACACCCTGCCAGTGGCCGCACCTACCATGTCAAATTCAACCCACCCAAGGTAACAGGCAAAGATGATGTTACCGGTGAAGACCTGGTGCAACGTGACGATGACAAAGAAGAAACGGTTAAAAAACGTCTCGAAGTTTATCACAGCCAAACCAAGCCTTTAGTTAAATACTATGTTGATTGGGCTAGCAGCGGTACAGCCGGCGCACCAAAACATGTCTTTGTGAATGGTTTGGGCGACATGAATGTGATTCGCGATACCATTTTTGCAGCATTGGTTTAATAATATTAATACAATGCCTGTTTTAATGTAGTTCTGTTTTAAAGTACTACTACAACCTGGAGAACATGATGCGCCATAGTTTATTGGTTATTCCTATCGCTGCAGCAGTCCTTTCAGGTTGTGCAACGCACAAAATGGGCAATGTTATTCCCGGTGAAAATAATTTATACCAGGTTATCTCCACTGGAAAGAGTGAGGATGCAGCACTTGCGTCCGCACTTTACTCAGCAGAAACTACATGCAAACAAAGGCAGCTAAGGCATATTGTGCTGGCCCACAAAACAGAATACAAAGGCATGATCTCTGCCGGCGCAGGTGAAACTATCGAAAAAGTGCTGGAAATCATCCTTAACGAGCCCGGCAAGGAAACTCCAACGGTTACTGGTGAAAATGACTACAAAACCACAATGCAGTTCCGATGTGAATAATTTTATAAATTGTAATAGCAAGAGAAACTACATCAACATTACCCCTCGATTGTTCATAACGTCATGTAGAAATCGCATTATTCACCCACCAAAGGTATAATTCCGCTATTCGTTTAATATTCAAGAATAGTTAAATTATGCAACAGCAGTACCCTTTCAAAGAAGTCGAACAATCCGCCCAGCAATACTGGGAAGCCAATCAAACTTTTGCGGCTTCAGAACAATCCGACAAGCCTAAGTACTACTGCCTATCCATGTTCCCTTACCCTAGCGGACGCCTGCACATGGGGCACGTGCGTAACTACACAATCGGCGATGTATTAAGCCGCTTTCACAAGATGAAAGGCTACAACGTCATGCAGCCGATGGGTTGGGATGCATTTGGCCTGCCTGCAGAAAATGCTGCGATCAAGAACAATACCGCCCCTGCTGCCTGGACTTACAGCAACATTGAGCACATGAAAACGCAGCTCAAGCAATTAGGCCTGGGCGTAGACTGGAACCGCGAAATTGCCACCTGTAAACCGGAATACTACAAATGGGAACAATGGCTGTTTACCGAATTATTCAAGAAAGGCCTGATCTACAAAAAAACCGCTACCGTGAACTGGGACCCGGTTGACGGTACTGTGCTGGCGAATGAGCAGGTAATTGACGGTCGTGGCTGGCGCAGTGGCGCGCTGGTTGAAAAACGCGATATCCCACAATACTTCATGAAAATTACCGCTTATGCTGAAGAACTGCTGAATGACCTTGACCAGTTGGAAGGTTGGCCAGAGCAGGTTAAAACTATGCAGCGTAACTGGATCGGTAAAAGTTATGGCTGTGAAGTCGAGTTCCCGATTGTCGCTCATGAAGGCAATCTCAAAGTATACACCACCCGCCCTGATACCCTAATGGGTGCAACTTATGTTGCAGTAGCTGCCGAACATCCATTGGCAACCCTCGCAGCCCAGAATGATTCTACATTGGCGGAATTTATTGCTGAATGCAAACGCGGCAGCGTTGCTGAAGCCGACATCGCTACGGCCGAGAAAAAAGGCATGGCAACGGGTTTATATGTCAAGCACCCATTGATTGACAAGCAGTTACCGGTTTGGGTAGCTAACTATGTGCTCGCCAGTTACGGTGAAGGCGCTGTCATGGCGGTACCTGCGCACGATGAACGTGACTTTGAATTCGCAAAGAAATACAGCCTGCCTGTTAAAGTTGTCATTAAGAAAACCGATGATGACACTTTGCCCATGATTGAGCATGGCGTACTGTTCGATTCCGGTGCATTTGATGCTTTAGATTTTGAAAGTGCAAGT
>JALRGX010000005.1 GCA_023259635.1 Methylotenera sp.
GCAAAACATTTGCAGAAGCGACTGGCTGCAATGGATTTTCTCACGCAGCAGAATCAGCCCGGCATGGTCAGGTTCTGGACAAATAGCGAGGCGGCAGATGCAAGGCAGGTGATTGAGGTGTTGTGGGGTAAGGGCGCTGAGGTTGCGTTTATTTGAGTTTTTTATCAGGCAATGCTTCCGCAATAACCGGCGGCAGTTTTTTGGGTGATTGGATACGCAGTTGTTTATTAATGTTAAATTGACCAAACACCACAGTAATATCTTTAGTTGATATCCCGAACTCACCGGCAAGAAATTTCACCATAAAATCAGTGGCTTTGCCGTTTTCAGGTGTGGCAGCCACACTGATTTTGAGCTGGTTGCCTTTGGGTTTGCCAATTACCGTTTTTTTTGCGCTGGGAGTGCCGAGCACATTGAGCACCAGCGTGTCACCGTCCCAAGTGCAAAAACTGTCGGCTTTTGTTTCCTGTGCGGGATTTTCGCTATCTGTTCCGGGTCTGGATTTGCTTTTTTTCACTGCTATTGGTTCAATTTTTAATTTGAACTTTTAGTGGTGGCCCACAGCTTCGCCTTCTTTTAATTTGTATCTGGTGCCGCAGTATGGGCAAGTTGCATGGCCGGTTTGCGCTAAATCCAGAAACACGCGCGGGTGTGATGACCACAGTGCAACTGCATCGGTAGGGCAGTGTAATGGCAGGTCTTTAGCTGAGACTTCGATTTCTTTTGTTTCAGACATTTTTGATTGTTTCCTTATTGATCCATTCCATACTATTGGGGATATCTATTAATTAAAATTTTGTTAAAAACTATAAACTTTTCAAAACCCTGTCATTCCCGCAAAGGCGGGAATCTAGGCGAGATTAAAAATTAAATATATAAATTACAATCACTTAAATTGGAACCTGGCTGGATTCCCGCCTGCGCGGGAATGACGAGAACAAGATTTTGTAAGGCTTGCAAATTTTTTTAAGCTATTTTTTTAGAAGTCCTTTATTATTAATTCGGTATGGATAATTCTGGATTGCCGCGCTTCGCTCGCAATGACGTCATCGCGAGGCCGCAGGCCGTGGCGATCCAGCAAAGTAATAGGTATGGAATGGTAATCGTCGTATTGTGCTAACAATTAAACCAGTGTTAACCAATCTGCATGTTTTGCAGATCTGCCATGCACTACATCAAAGTACAGATTTTGTAATTGTTTAGTGATAGGGCCGGCAGTACCTTCGCCGATGCTGCGGCGGTCGAGTTCGCGGATTGGTGTAACTTCCGCAGCGGTGCCGGTAAAGAACGCTTCGTCTGCACAGTACATCTCATCGCGGGTGATGCGTTTTTCAATCACTTCCAGACCAATTTCTTTAGCTAACTGCACGATGGTATCGCGGGTAATACCTTCGAGCGCAGCAGTCAGATCTGGTGTGTACAATTTTCCGTTGCGTACGATAAATACATTTTCGCCAGAGCCTTCTGCTACAAAGCCGTCAACATCGAGTAATAATGCTTCTTCATAGCCATCGTTATGTGCTTCCTGATGTGCCAGAATGCTGTTCATGTAGTTACCGTTAGCCTTGGCTTTACACATAGTCACGTTTACGTGGTGGCGTGAGAATGATGATGTCTTCACCCGGATACCGTGGTCTAATGCTTCCTGACCCATGTAAGCACCCCATTTCCATGCGGCAACAATTACGTGGGTTGATAATGTTTTTGCAGAGATACCCATTGCTTCAGCGCCATAGAAAGCCATAGGGCGCAGATAAGCTGATTCGAGGTTATTGTCACGCACTGCTGCCAATTGTGCAGCAGAGATTTCTTCTTTGCTGTAAGGTATTTTCATGCCCAGAATATGTGCAGAGCGGAACAATCTGTCTGTATGTTCTTTCAAACGGAAAATAGCTGTGCCTTTGTCGGTTTTGTACGCGCGGACGCCTTCAAATACGCCCATGCCGTAGTGAAGTGTGTGGGTTAGAACGTGGGTTGTGGCATCGCGCCAGTTAACCATTTCACCGTCATACCAGATTACGCCGTCGCGGTCTGCCATACCGCCAGAAGTTACTGCAGGGTTTGCCATGTTATGTCCTTAAATGCTCGAGGGCACTTCTATAAATACATTTTTTGGGCACATTACTGCGTTGCGCGGTACTCGCAACCTCGCTGTATGCCGCATACTATCTCGGTTACTGCGTTCCGTGCGCCTTG
>JALRGX010000054.1 GCA_023259635.1 Methylotenera sp.
GTTCCTGGTGCTGATTACCAGCATCACTTCGACAAGTGCTTTGCTGGCAAGCGGCGGCTCTGCTGATAATGGTGGAAAACAGCTGCCGACTGTAAGTAATGCCAAATGGAAATCCGAGTGCAGCAGTTGTCACATGCTTTACCACCCTGGCTTGCTGCCGGAGAGATCATGGAAAAAAATCATGGCCGGCCTGGATAACCATTTTGGCGAGAATGCAACGCTTGATACGCCTACGCGTGATGAGATTGCACTTTTCCTGGCGGCTAACAGTGCTGATAAATCCCAAAATCGCCGCTCAACACGTATTAACCAGTCTATTCCCGTCAACGTCACGCCTTTGCGTATCAGTGAGACCCGTTATTTTTTAAGTAAACATGACGAAATCTCACCGGCAACATTCAAGCGTAAAAGTATAGGTAGCGCATCAAATTGTATTGCATGCCACCAGGGGGCGGAAAAAGGTAATTTTTCTGAGTCATTAGTCAAGATTCCGCGTTAATATGGCGCCATATGCGTATTTTATTAGTAGAAGATGATGCCCTGCTGGGGGATGGTGTTCGCGCTGGCCTGAAACTGGCAGGGTTTGCTGTCGACTGGGTGCAGGATGGCCAAGCAGCGAAACTGGCATTGGAAACAGAGGAATACGCAATGGTGGTGCTGGATTTAGGCTTGCCTAAGCTGACAGGTACCGAGCTGCTGAAATGGCTGCGCGGTAAAGGCCTGAAACTGCCGGTGCTGATTCTGACCGCGCGTGACACGGTGGCAGACCGGGTGGCAGGGTTGAATGCGGGCGCAGATGATTACCTGATTAAACCTTTTGACTTGGATGAGCTGATAGCCCGTTTGCATGCATTGCTGCGGCGTAGTGCAGGTCAGGTAGCGATGACGCTGCGGCATGGTGACATTGAACTTACGCCTGCAACCCATGAAGTCAGCAAGGGCGGGAAGGCAGTAAACCTTTCCGCACGGGAGTTTACTTTGCTGCATGAACTGCTCCTGCATGTTGGCCAAGTACGCTCACGTGAGCAGCTGGAGCAGCATTTGTATAGCTGGGGCGAAGAGGTGGAGAGCAATTCGGTAGAGGTGCATATTCATCATTTACGCAAAAAACTGGGTAACGAGCTGATTCGGACCTTACGTGGTGTCGGCTACGTGATAGATAAAAGTCAGGTGTAAATACATGCGCTCATTACGGCTTCGTCTTGTTCTGTTACTTTCTTTAGGCCTGGGGGCAGCATGGCTGGTTGCAGCATGGTTTACCTACAATGATGCACGCGAAGAGATCGACCAGTTATTTGATGCGCAACTTGCCCAGTCTGCACAGGTGCTGCTTGAAACAACCCGCCATGAGTTGCATGAGCAGGTTGAGCATAACAAGGATGAAGTGACGGTTACGCATGCTTATGCGCAAAAGCTGGCTTTCCAGATTTGGGATGACAACCATACCTTGCTGATGCGTTCAGCCGCAGCACCGGCTTCTATCATGGGTAGCGATAATGCTGGCTATGCTGATAGCGCACTTGATGGTAAGCCGTGGCGGGTATTCACCCGCTGGGATGCCCATCATGAGTTTATGATTCAGGTCGCTGAGCCACTGGCAGGGCGCGAGTACCTGGCACGTCATATTACGCTGAAGATGCTCATTCCTACTTTTATTGCCTTGCCGGTGCTTGCATTGCTGATCTGGTTCGGTGTTGGGGCTGGCTTGCGGCCTTTGCAGTTACTTAAGCAGCAAGTGAAACAGCGCACGGTCAATCGATTGCAGCCTGTTGCCATATCTGGAGGGGTGCCGGAAGAAGTGGAGCCTCTGGTACAAGCGCTGAATGATTTGTTTACACGACTTCAATATGCATTTGAGAGTGAACGCCGTTTTACTGCAGATGCCTCGCACGAGTTGCGTACCCCGCTTGCGGCACTAAAGGTCCAGGCACAGGTTGCTTTACGCACAGCCGACCAAGCTGAGCGTATCAGTGCCTTGAATAATGTATTGCGTGGCGTAGACCGTGCTACGCGATTGGTAGAGCAGTTGCTCGCCTTGGCACGGCTAGACCCGGAAACCGCAGCAAACGGCTTTAACCAGGTTGATTTGTGCAGTTTGGCAGTCAGTGTGGCGGCAGATATAGAGCCTCAGGCACATGCAAAACAGGTTGCGCTCGTACTTGAAAATGGTGTGACATGCCAAGTAAATGGAGACGAGGGGCAACTGGGATTGTTACTGCGTAATTTGCTGGATAACGCGATTCGCTACACGCCTGCCGGTGGGCGTGTAACCGTAGCCCTTCGTTCGATCAATGGTGTGACATTGGAGGTGAGCGATACCGGCGCTGGAATACCTGAGGGCGAGCGAGAGCGAGTGCTGCAGCGTTTTTACCGGGTATCCGGCACCGGGGAAGATGGGAGCGGCCTCGGTTTGTCTATCGTCCGCCGTATTGCTGAATTGCATGGTGCCAGGCTCGAACTCAAGCCGAATGCTGCAGGTGTTGGCTTAACGGTTACCGTTCACTGGCCTGGATAACGATGTTAAGTAGCGATCATTCTGGCTAATCGCTTCAGCCCCATTTCCTTGAGTAGGAAGCGGTTGGGGTTCAGTAAGCCTGCAAACTCATTAGAAACCGGTAGCGCTTCATCATTCACCATGCATGCGATCAGTTCCGCACACAAAGGGGCAGTAGTGAACCCTTTGCTGCCATGGGCGATATTCATATAAAGCCCTTTTGCCCAGGGCAGTGTGTTTACATTTGCACTTGGGCGCGGCGGTGTTGTCTTTAACGTGTCGGCATCCAATAACTGGCCTGCCAGCGGCCAGTAATCTGTACTGGTACAGCGTAAGGATACGCGGCCATCCACGATATTTTTTTTCAGGTCGGCATATAGTGCGCTGGAAATATGATTCAGTTTGTCCAGGTTGGCCTGGTGATCTTGCGCAGTGACGGGCAAGGTGTTTGAGGTGCTGTCAGTTACGGCTATGCCAGGGGGATTCCGATTTATTCCGTCATCGCGAGGAGTGAAACGACGTGGCGATCCATAACATATTGAATTATATGACGCTCTGGATTGCTTAACTTCGTTCGCAATGACGGCTGATGAATCAATCAGCGTTTCTTTAGAGAATGTTGCCCCCAGGCAATGCAGCTGTGCTGTATTGCTTTGGGCTGTGCCATTCTGGCCTGTTTTTTTGCGATATGCAGCCGGGCTGAAGTAGCCGTCACTGCATACGATGGTTTGCAGTGGTGTGCTTGTATCTGTTGCCTGCACCAGGCTGACCTGGCCGCGCACGGCTTGTGTATTAAGCGGCAGGTCCTGGCAAAGCTGCCGGGCGTTGTTGGCATTGGCAATCACCACAATGTCTGCTTTTAAGATGGCATTTTGATTGATGTAGACCTCAAATAAATCATTTTCTTTCATTACCTTGAATACATTTTCAAGTGTAATTGTGCTGATGTTTTGGTCCTGAGTCAGTCGCCTGCATAACTGCTGCGGGTTTACCCAGGCTGCACCGGGAAAATAAAGTGCATCATGTTCAATTGCAATGCCTGCAAGCTTGCTGGCATTGTGCTTATTCACGTATTCAAGAATATTGCCGGCATGACCCTGCGCCGCTACTTTTTGAATACGTGCCAATTCCTTTGCATTAAAGCCTAATTGCAGCATGCCGCAGCAGTCAAAATCGGCCGGTGGTAAATCCAGCGATTTGTAAAGTTGCAGGCTATGCAGGTAGGCAGCCAAGGCGAATTCGCTGCCGGCATCATCACCGCTCAGGCGCGGGTAAAGCATGGCTATTGGATTGCCGGACGCCTCGCTGGCAATGCTGGCATTACGTTCTAGCAGTGTTACCTGTATGCCGCGCTTCGCCAGTGCATAGGCGGTGCTGCAGCCGGCGATACCGCCGCCGATAATAATGGCGGTTTTAGCTGTCATGGCTGGTTCCTGCCAGGTGCCCGGTAATCATTTCACGCTTTTTACCGAACCCCGGTTTTTTAATTACCTTGAACCCGGCTGCGGCAAGTCCACGCCTGACAATACCGGCGCAGGTGAAGGTGGCAAAGGTGGTTTCTGAGTGTGAAAGCCGAGCCATCTGCTCAAATAATGCTACCTGCCACATGTCAGGGTTTTTTGATGGTGCAAAGCCATCCAGGAACCATGCGTCGGCTTTTACATTGAGCCTGGATAAGCATGTGGTTGCATCGCCGAATAATACCTGCAATTGTATGCGGCCATTAAAAATAGTGATTGAGCCGGTGCCAAGCAGGGTTTCGTATTGTGCAAGCAGTTCATCGGCAATTGGTTGCAGTGAGTGCCAGTGCAGCAGCGCCTTGCGCATATCTGATAGGCTAAGCGGATATTTTTCTGCACTGGTAAAGTGCAGCACTGCCTTTGCAGGCGCTGATTCCAGCCAGTTTTTGCATGCGCATAAAAAGTTTAATCCGGTGCCGAACCCGGTTTCCAGAATGGTGAATTTGTTACCGGACAGCAATTGCCATCTCGTGTTGAGTGCATTGCCTGCTATGAACACATATTCGGTTTCAAGCAAACCGTCATCACTGGAAAAATAGACATCATCAAATGCTGTTGAGTAGGGCAATCCCTCCCGCCACTCCAGTTCTGTTTGTGTAATGATTGTGTGCATTCTATGAAAGTTAATGTTCGTTTTTGTGGCCGATAATGCCTAGAAATATACGGACTGCAACATAGGCTATCCACGATGCTGCACGTTTGATGATGCTGGCTTTTACCCAGAGCTGCGGGGTGATTTTTAGGCCGCCGTCCTGAATCAATGATTCAATATCGGATTGCAGTTCGGTGGCAAACGCTTCGTCCTGGATAATGATGTTGGCCTCACGGGCAAGAAACAGGCTGAACGGGTCGATATTGGAGGAGCCGACTGTTGCCCAATGCCCGTCGATGACGGCAACTTTGCTGTGCATAAAGCTTTTGCGGTATTCGTGTATTTCAATGCCGTTATTCAGGAATTCATTGTAAAAGGCATGGGTGGCGAACATCAGGAAATATTCCTTGCGCCCCTGCAGCAGCAGCCTGACTTTAACACCGCGTTTGGCTGCATTAATTAAAGCTTTGCGGAATTTTCTGCCCGGGACAAAGTAGGCATTTGCAATCAGGATTTCAGACTTTGCGGACCTGATGGCATGTAAATATGCATTTTCAATATCACGCCGGTGCAGGATGTTATCGCGGGTGACAAATGCGGCTTTGATGTTGCCGGGTCCATGATATCTGTGATGGGTTTCTTTAATGGGAGGTACATACAGGCTGTGCAGGTGCATCCATTGCAGGCGGCGCCATAGTTTATGCACACTGGCACAGATGGCCGGGAGTAAGTTCCCTTCGATTTGTACAGCATAATCGATTCTTGGCGGTATCTGGTTAGGGGAGTTGTTGTCATCGATAATATTGATGCCGCCAACAAAAGCGATTTTTCTGTCAATCACCGTAACTTTGCAATGCAAGCGGCGCAGGCGGTTTTTCTTCAAGGTCCACGGTGAGATTTTTGGCCGGTAAAACATCAGTTTCACCCCGGCATCACGCAATGTCTGTACGTAGTGCTTGGGCAGGTATTGTGAGCCGAATCCATCCAGCAATACATTCACGCTGACGCCACGCAGCACTGCCTCCATGAGAGCATTGCCGATGCGTATGCCTGTGATGTCGTGTTCGTAAATATAGGCTTGCAGGTATATTTCCTTTTCTGCTAGCTGGATTGCCCGTTCCAGCGCAGGGAAGTATTCAATGCCGCTGCGTAGCAATTTGATGTCATTCCTGCTGGTGAAATGCATAGTAGCTAAGTAACCCTGGTTAAGGTTGCCGAAAGCAAGGCGTGGTCAGAAAGTTTGACGAAATTCGGGCCGGAGTGGACTTCAACGTGTTTGACGTGAAATCCTCTTGTGTAGATTCGATCCAATCGCAGGATGGGTAGCCATGAAGGAAAACTGCGTGCCGGCCTGCCGGCATGATGTTCAAATACTTCATGCAAACGGGCATTTTGGGCAAATATCTTGCCTGCCCGTGTACCCCAATCGTTAAAATCGCCTGCTACGATCAACGGTTCGTCAGGCGGTATGTGCTGGTTGATATAGTCGGTAACCATGAGTAATTGCTGACGTCGCCAGTGTGCAAACAAGCCTAAATGCACGCAGATGGCATGTAGAGGTTTATCCCAGTGCGGAACATTCATCACGCTATGTAGCATGCCACGCGCTTCGGATGTATGTGCTGAAATGTCGGTATTTGTTGTTTTGATGATGGGAAATTTTGAAAGTAAGGCATTGCCATGGTGCCCGGCCGGGTAGACCGAATTTTTGCCATAGGCATAATCATTCCATATCGCATCTGCAAGAAATTCCATTTGCCCGGCACTCGGCCAGTCGGCCAAGCGTTTACTATGTTCAATATGTGTGCCGTGTACTTCCTGCAGGAATACTACATCGGCATGCAGTTTGCGCAAAAGCTCGCGCTGATGATGCAGCGAAAAACGCGCATTAAAGTGGGTGAATCCCTTATGAATATTAAAAGTCGCGATATGTAAGGTGTTGTGCAAGATCGACTCTCAAATTAAATCATATTGATTGGTTATGGCTGGATTAATTAGTCTTCCCGGGTGTCTTTTTTATGCTTTTTAAGGACCTCTGCAGCTTCGCCAATATGGGCTTCACCGCGCAGCTTGGCTAACTGTATCTGCTTTTGGCGCTCTTTAAGCCGGGCGCGTTTTTCGGCTGAGACTTTGTTGTAGCAATGCGGACATGACACGCCTGGCTCGTATAAGTCGCTCTGCATATCCTCTGGTGATAGTGGGTAGCGACACGCATAGCATTGGTTAAAGTCGCCCACTTCAAGATTGTGTTTTACTGCCACGCGCTGGTCAAAGACAAAGCATTCGCCTTGCCACATGCTTTCGGTTTCAGGTATCGTTTCTAGGTATTTCAGGATGCCGCCCTGCAAGTGGTATACCTCTTCAAAGCCTTGATCCAGCATGAAAGAGGAGGCCTTTTCACAGCGAATACCGCCGGTGCAGAACATCGCGACTTTTTTGTGTTTAGTCTTATCAAAATGCTGTGCTACATATTCCGGAAATTCCCTGAAAGTGGTGGTTTTTGGGTCAATCGCCCCTTTGAAGGTGCCGATGTCTACTTCATAATCATTGCGGGTATCAATCAGTACTACGTCTGGATCGGAGATCAGCGCATTCCAGTCTTCCGGTTTTACATAGGTTCCCACTTTTTTGGTTGGGCTCACACCTGGAACACCCAAGGTAACGATTTCTTTCTTGAGCTTTACCTTCATGCGGTAAAACGGATGTTCATCCGCAAAAGATTCCTTGTGTTCAAGGTCAGCGAATTTGCCATCAAATAATGGATCAGTATGCAAATAGTCCAGGATTTTGTGTATATCGTCCGGTAGCCCGGCAATAGTGCCGTTAATGCCTTCTTCTGCCAATAGTAAGGAGCCCTTGATGTTATTTGTTTTGCAAGCTTCCAGAATAGGGGCTTGCAAGTCCTTGAAGTTTGGCAGGCTGACAAATTTATAGAGGGCAGCGGTTAAATACTTTGGCATAGTGAGTTCGGTAAAACATGTAAAACATCATTCTAACAGAGGCAGCTGTATCGATATTCATAAACCTGGAATATCAGTTACTTAAAATCAATATTTCACCATTCCCACTATAGGCGGCATCACCTACAAAGCGCTGAACGCGCTGAGCGTTATATTGGTTGAACCTGGTGTCGTATGTTGAGAATGATTTAAATAACAAACTCAGGAACGGCAGTGTATGTGTGCCGCAATCCTGCATGGTGGCGTGGAGTTGCGGCCTGTTTTTTAATAATAAGGTACCGCGGTGCATGTTAAAGGCAGCATAGGCGCCTAAGTTGCCAAGCACGCCGATAGTGCCTGCAATCATGCGGCTGCCACAGTAATCGCCGGCGTTACCTTCGATCAGTATCAGGCCGCGTCGCATCTGGTCTCCAGCGCGGTCACCTGCGTTGCCTTTTACCAGCACCATACCGCCCAGCATCCCTTTGCGTGAACCTTCGGAACCTGCCCCCAGGAAATCGCCGGCATTGCCGTCAATCGTCAGCAGACCGCCACGCATATTGCATGCAGCAAATGCTGCAGCATTGCCAAGGCAGTGAATATCGCCGCTCTTCATGCCAAAACCAAGGTATGCGCCGGCATTGCCGTCTACTGAAATACTGCCGGATACCATGTTGGCACCGATGTAATCAAGTTTGCTGCTGGCATTTTTGAATACGATATGTTCAGTATCATTACCGGAAACTTCGAACACATCATTAACACGCAGGGCGTTTTTACCATGAGCAAGTTTGATGTCGCTGATCTCGGAAACGGTTTTTCCTGCCAATGCATCCGGTGTGAGTGCGCTACAGTTGATGCTGTGCTGTAGTGATGTTTTTACAGCAAAGGTAAGTGCGCTCATAGCTCGCTACCTTTCAGGATATCGTGCAGTTTAAACAAGTGAGGGCCGAGTTTTCCACCATAATTACCAGCTGAAATACGTTTGATGCCGCTTTTTTCACCAAGTTGGCAGATGGCCTCAATACCGACTTTCATTGATTTTGCAATGTCTTCAAATGTCAGGCCGTCAATCACGATTTCCATGACGCTTTCAATATCTGGCGATAGCTCGCTATTAACAACGCCTTTGAGCGTTGGGCAGAACGCGTCATTAGTGGAGGCAAACATGGTTTTGTATTTACTACCGACCTTGGAGCCGGAGCGTACCACACCGCCGGGGAACGGCATGATTACATTAGGCACCTGCTTCATGGCCTCAATGGCAGTTTCAGCGGCAGCCAGCGCTGCAGGCTGCGAGGTTGCCAGAATCAGGAAGTTGCCACCGCCTATTGCGCGCACCATACCAGTGGTTTCTTCAGTAAGGAATTCGCCATCCATTACCGGGATGCGCCAGTAGCGTTTGCCACCTATAAGTTTTGAGGTCTGGAAGCCATCACCAAAGTAGCGCAGGTGTTTACCCAGGCTGATCATGTCTTCGCTTTCGATCCCGGCAAATGCGGCAGCAGTGGGGCAGGTCAGTATACATTGGCCCATGCGCGTTTCCAGTTGCTGCATGAGCACCTTGCTGCCCATTGCAAACATCAGGATGCTAACTCCAGGGCGGCCATCCGGTGTTTCATCTGCCGTCATTTCACGTTCGATGCCGGCTTCAACGCCGCAGCCGATCACCGACGTAGCAAAACCGGTCATGGCGTTGGCAGCGTTATAAGCCCATTTATGGTTCTGGGCGGTAATAATCACCCGTGTGCCGCGCATATTGAATGCTTCGGCAAAGGTGTCATCAATTTGTATGCCATTGATTAACATTGTTTTTTTAAGCTTCCGGGTGACCTGTTTTGATTTTTTCAATCCATTCTTCAATCTGGATGGTGCCGGTTTGTTCCACTTTTTTCTGGTCGGCTTCTGAAATGACATCCTGCATCAGGTCTATGCGTTTCCATTCCGCAATTGGTGTTTCACAGTCCGCTCTCGGAACATAGCGTGAATCACGTACTTTTGTACGCTGATGGATATAGCGCGGGCAGTTCTGCCATAGTTCAGACAAGGTTACGCGAACAATAAATTCTGCTTCTTTATATTCCTGCATCAGCGGGTCATCTCTGGAGATGCTCGCTGTACCCTGCACGCGAATGCGGTGTGGGGTTTCAAATGAGATGAATAAGAGTCCAACCTGCGGGTTGCCTGTGATATTACCCATGGAGAAAAACATACCATTGCCATCATAGCTCGGGAACACCAGCGTCTTGCTGTCAATGACTTTTACAAAGCCTGCGTCGCCGCCTTTGTATGAAACAGTGGGGCGGCCCTGATGGTCGACAGTGGATAGAAAGAACATATCCATGTGTTCAATAAAGCCTTTGGCTTCATCATCAAATTCGGTTTTACAGGCAATCTCTTCAACCCGGTCAGCCATTTTGCGCGTGGAAAATTCATCCTGTAATCTGCGGTGCTGGTCACCGTATAGTCTGCTCATAATTTATTCCTTTTCTGGTTGGTGTGTGACAACGCTGCCGCGTCCATCGTCACTGATTTCATCATTGCTGATCTTGAAATTATCCAGTTGCATGGTCTGGTAACGGTCGAAATAATCTTTCAGGTCTTTTTCCACGCCTACATCGAATGCAGGTTTTGTTGTGTGTGTTACACCCCAGACCACTTTAATTACCTTGCCATCCTTCACGACCAGCTCGCCATTCTTGAATACATAATCCGGTTTAGCAAACATGGCTTCACGATCTGCCTGGTCTGTATACACTGTAATGTCGGCTGCTGCGCCAGTGTCTAAATGACCGCGGTCGTGCAGGCCAACAAGTTTTGCGGCACCTGCACGTGTCATGATGGCAATTTCATACAGGCTGTATTCACGGTCGAGGCTGGTCAGGTTGCTCATGGCCTGTGCATCCAGGTTCAGTTTGCTGAAAGCATCGTTGCGGAAAGTTTTATCCATCAGCAGGCGAATCAAATGCGGGTAACTGGTGAACGGTGCGCCATTAGGGTGGTCTGTGGTTAAAAATATGCGCCATGGGTCTTCAACCGAGAGGAATAGCTCCAGGCCGATTGCCCATTGCAAGGCGTTTACATAATTCTGGTCACGGTATTTGAAAGGCAGTACGCCACAGCCTGCATCGCATTCAATATCCATGATGACCGATTTTTTCGGGTTGGCATGTTTGGCGTTCAGGTGCTGCATCATTGCATCGCCGGATGCAGT
>JALRGX010000073.1 GCA_023259635.1 Methylotenera sp.
AATTAAGCGAGCGTGATGAAGTGCACCTGTAAAGGGTGTGTCCGTGGAATATACGCGGTAAACCGCATTATTCACACGCCAAAGGCGCACGGAACACAGTAACCGAGATATTATGCGGTATACAGCGAGGTTGCGAGTACCGCGCAACGTAGCAATTCGCACGCGTAGCCATTTAATCAGTGTTTCCCTAAGCATTCAACGGTTCACAAAGTGGATTCTTGGCACTTCATCATCAAACGAGATGCGCGTCACACTGGCGTAATCAATCACCATCCTGAATAAACCTTTCAGCGGCATGTTAAGTACATCTGCCAGTATGGATCGAATCACGCCGCCATGGGTGATAATTGCAACATCCTTATCATGTAAGTGACTGCTTACATCCTTTACAAAGCTCTTGGATCTGGAATGAAGCTGCGAGAAACTTTCGCCATTAGGTGGTGACTGGTTGGCATAATCATGCGCCCAACTATCAAATATATCACGCGGAATACTATCCCAGGCTTGCATTTCCCATGCGCCAAAATGCAGCTCTTTCAAGCGGTCATCCACTTGGACCGGACCTATATCTAACGCATCTGCCAACTTGACACAACGCTGCAACGGGCTTGCATATACAGCATCAAACCGGATGTGTCTGAGCTTATCTTTCAGCAGATCGCATTCCGAGCGAAAGTTTTCGGACACATCCACATCACTTTGCCCATAGCAAATGCCTGACGGGATGTTTAAGGAGGTATGGCGTATCAGATGCAGTCTCATATGGGCACTTCTATAAATACAATTTTTGTGCGCATTGCTGCGTTGCGCGGTACTCGTAACCTCACTGTATACTGCATACTATCTCGATGCCTGCGTTCCGTGCGTCTGGCACTGCATCCCAAACTCTGCAATTTATAAAAGCGCCCATAACTAATTCAACTGGCCGACAATTCCAAAATAAGCGAGCACCCCTAAATAAAATGCCAGCTCTGTCATCTGCTGCATTGCACCTAGGCAGTCACCTGTGTAGCCACCCAGCCAACGCCTGATTTTATTACGCCACCAGTACCAGACCAAACTGACGCTAACCAGCCAGCATAACGACAAAAGCAGCAAATCACGCACATCAGCTGCGTTTAATAGGAAATACCAGTACAACAACACTAGGGGTAATAAGCCGAATATAGTCGCCACAGCCAAATCGTTAGCCTGCACCTTGGTTGCCAACGGCTTTGCCTTACCACTTGCTTTGACATAGCCAAGGGTTGCCATCACATAAACTGCGCACAGCCGGCTTAATGCGTGCGCTGCAATCAATACATATGCCACGCTGTGTACCGGCAAGGCATTCAGCAGCTGGAACTTGGCAAATAACATTAAAAATAGAGCTATTGCACCATAGGTACCAAGCCGCGAATCCTGCATGATAGCGAGTATCCGTTCCTTGTCCCAGCCGCCGCCTATGCCATCAATACTATCTGCCATGCCATCCTCATGAAAGGCGCCAGTCATATAGATAGTTGCTACCATGCTCAGCAGAACCGCAATATTGGTTGGGAAAATTTTGGTTGCCAATAAAAAGACCGCTGCCCCCACAATGCCAACCACCATACCCACCAACGGGAAATATTTAGCGGACTGATTAAGCTCATGCTCCTGGAAATCAGCAAAATCAGGTACAGGAATACGCGTAAAAAACCCCACTGCAAGCAGGAAATAACGCCATTCCTTACATAAAGAACGCAGCATTAT
>JALRGX010000126.1 GCA_023259635.1 Methylotenera sp.
TATCCTAAATCCATAGACATAGAGAATACATCACCACCTGTTTCACCTAAGGTGGTAGCGATAACCTTAATCGTCCAAAATAACAAAGTCACTTCTGGAACTTTGCTGAGAGTTTTTTGTAATTTGATATTCATTTTTTGTCCGTAATAATTGAAAACGATAAAGTGCAAAAATACTTAAATCAAATTTTAAAATCGAATACTTAGAGTTAACTTAGGATCTGAAATATGTTTAAGTAAAATTCTCTACTTAAAGCAGGCCAATATTAGGGGATGAGGTCAAAACGTAATATGATTAATGAACTAGCTGTTTTAACTTACAGATTAATTCATGAACTGTTAAAAGAGTGAGCTGAAGTGACTTAACTGAATCTGTGCGTCCGCTTTGTCCGGCTTAGGGGACGTTTGCAAGTCTTATTCAAGTCAGTATTAACTGGCTTAGTAAGATTATTATTAGTGACTTTTTTGAAATAATTTTAAATGACTCTTTTGGCTGGAATACTCAGCTGCACAAACATAAATCACGCATCATGACTTCTTCATCAGCGGGAATAATGACAACCGGCTTGCCACCTGCCTGGCCTATTGCTGTCGCGTTTGCCGAATTGAATTCCGAGTTTAACGAAAAGCCAAGAAATGCTAACGGCGCACAGATTTTCTGCCGGACTTCAGTTGAATGCTCACCGATACCGGCAGTAAACACCAGTGCCTCTACCCCACCTGCTTTTGCGGCTAAAGCGCCGATGGCACCACGCACCTGCTGACAGAAATATTCTACTGCGAATTGGGCATGCTCGCTTTTGCTGGCAAGCAGATCCTGCATTTCTGCACTCTCGCCGTTGGAAAGTGCCAGCAAGCCCATTTTGTGGAACACAATATCGCTTAATTGCGCCGGGCTATAGTGTTTTGCCAGTTCCAACATGACGCCGGGATCCAGGTCACCACTGCGCGTCCCCATCGTAATACCACCTGCCGGCGTATAGCCCATAGTAGTATCAACAGACTTTAAGTTTTCCATGAGGCACAAGCTGGCACCGCTACCCAGATGCGCAACTATCACCCTTTTGTATGCAGCGTCACCAATGATACCGGGCAGTACTTTCGCAATGTAAGCATAATTAAGGCCATGAAAACCGTAGCGATGCAGGCCGAGCTCATCAGGGATAGGCAGGCGTTTTGCCAGTTGCGGCATATCGGCATGAAATGCAGTATCAAAACATGCAATCTGCGGCACATTAAACAACTGACGGCATAAATTCAGACCCAATAAGTTACTGGGCAGGTGCAAGGGTGCAAGATGAATCAGGCTTTTTAAACGTATATATTCGACATCATCAATTTTTCTGGCAGCCTCTGTAATATTGCCGCCATGTACAAAGCGGTGTCCTACTACTGTCGGCTTGTCTGCGCCCAAGTCATTGAGCAGTCGCTTAAAGGCATCCTGCAGGCTATGCGTTTTATCGTCGCTGATATGCGCGTAATGAAAGTTGCGCCTGCTGCCATCTGTCAGGAACAGGCTCGCTTTCAGGCTGGAAGAGCCGCAATTGATCGTTAGTATGCTCAAGGGCGCTTCCTAAATACATTTTTTGGGCGCATTACTGCGTTGCGCGGTACTCGCAACCTCGCTGTATTCCGTATACTATCTCGATTTCTCCGTTCCGTGCGCCTTGTACTGCATTCCAAACTTTGCATTTATAGAATCACCCTTAATATGGCCACGTCCAGTCACCGGCTTCCGGCAGGTCTACACCGTATTCATAAGCGTATTGGCAACATTCAATCTGTTTATTGCGCATTTGCTCTTTCACATGCGCACCGGCTACATGCAGTGCCGGAACATGGTCGATTACACTCATGACGAGGCTATAACGGTCTATCTCGTTCTGGATCGCAAGTTCCAGCGGCGTGTTAATACTGCCTCTTTCCTGATAGCCGCGCACATGCAGGTTGCCATGATTGGTGCGGCGATAGGTCATACGGTGGATTAACCAGGGATAACCATGGAAATTAAAGATAACGGGTTTGTTGATCGTAAACAAACTGTCAAAGTCGTCATCAGATAGCCCATGCGGATGCACACTGGGTGATGTCAGCTTATACAGGTCAACTACGTTAATAAAGCGAATTTTAAGCTGCGGGAAGTGTTCACGCAGTAACACGACTGCTGCCAATGCCTCTTTAGTCGGGATATCACCGGCACAAGCCAATACCACGTCGGGCTCACTATCACCATCATTGCTTGCCCACTCCCAGATACCCAGGCCTTTAGTGCAATGCGTGATGGCTGCATCCATATCCAGATACTGCAAATGCTTCTGTTTATCAGCAACAATCACGTTGATGTAATCGGTGCTCTTTAAACAATGGTTTGCAACCGACAACAGACAATTTACATCCGGCGGCAGGTAAATACGGGTTACATCCGGGCTCTTGTTCACCACCACATCCAGAAAACCGGGGTCCTGGTGTGTAAAGCCGTTATGATCCTGCCGCCATACAGTAGAGGTAATGAGCAGGTTAAGGGATGATATCGGTGCGCGCCATGGCACGGCTTTGCACATCGCCAGCCATTTAGCGTGCTGGTTGAACATGGAATCAATCACATGTACAAAGGCTTCATAAGTTGAAAAAAAGCCATGGCGACCACTGAGCAGATAACCCTCCAGCCAGCCCTCAAGCGTGTGTTCCGACAGCATTTCCATCACGTGACCGTCGGGCGATAATTCTCCGCCGTCGGCATCTTCAGGCAGGTAATTCGCCATCCAGGTTTTTTTACTTGCATCGTAAACGCTATCGAGTTTATTCGAGGTGTTTTCATCCGGGCCAAATACACGGAAGTTCTGCATATTGCTCTTCATGATGTCACGCAGAAAATCACCCAATGGATGCGTATTGCTTATGCTGATCTTGCCAGGCCCTGGCAGTTTCGCAGCGTAATCCCGGTAATCCGGCATGCGAAGTTCTTTACGGACCAAGCCGCCATTGGCGACCGGATTTGCGCTCATGCGGCGGACGCCCTTGGGCGCCAATGCTTTCAATTCAGACCGAAGTTTACCGGAAACATCAAACAGTTCTTCCGGTTTATAGCTGCGCAGCCATAGCTCCAACTGCTCAAGATGTTGCGGATTGCCACATACATTGCCTAGTGGTACCTGATGCGCGCGCCAGAATCCTTCAACCTTATGACCATCCACTTCTTTTGGCCCGGTCCAGCCTTTGGGTGAGCGCAGGACAATCATCGGCCAGCGCGGGCGCGTCGGCTTACCGCTGCTGCGGGCTTCCTGCTGCAGGCGGCGGATTTCCAGCACACATTGTTCCATGGTTTGTGCCATCTTGGCATGCATTTCCATCGGGTCGCTGCCTTCAACAAAGTGCGGCGTCCAGCCATAACCTTTGAACAGGTTTTCCAGCTCCTCATGGGAAATGCGTGACAACAGCGTGGGATTGTTGATTTTATAACCATTGAGGTGCAGCACCGGTAACACCGCACCATCGCGTATCGGGTTCAGGAACTTGTTGGAATGCCATGACGTTGCCAGCGGCCCGGTTTCTGCTTCACCGTCACCGACCATAACGGTAACCAGTAGATCAGGATTATCGTAAGCCGCACCAAAGGCATGGGAAACGCTGTAACCAAGTTCACCGCCTTCATGGATAGAACCCGGCATTTCTGGCGTGCAGTGACTGCCAATCCCGCCGGGAAAAGAAAATTCCTTAAAGAAATAGCGCATCCCGGCTTCGTCTTCACTCTTGTTAGAGTAAACCTCACCATAAGTACCCTCTAGATAAATTGGTGCCAGCATGCCAGGTGCACCATGACCGGGACCGGCAAGAAATATGGCATTCAGGTCGTATTTATTGATAAGCCGGTTCAGGTGCGTATATGTGAAAGCAAGGCCCGGGCTGGAGCCCCAGTGACCAAGCAGACGGCGCTTGATATGCTCTGGGCGCAAAGGTTCTTTCAACAGGGGATTGTCTCGCAGGTAAATCATCCCGGCGGCCAGATAACAGCAGGCGCGCCAGTAGGCATTGATATCTTCAAGTTCTTTCTGGGTCAGTTTTTCTGGTTCCACACGCATGTTCGATCACTCCAGATTCACGCTTGATTACGTAGATTTAAATAATAATGATACTCGCACATTGTTACGGGTAATATCTATACGCGTCTATACGCGCACACCCGCATTCATTATTTCAGAACAACCGGGGTTATCTCAACGCTGCCGCTGGCATGCCCTAATAAAATCTGTTCATCCTGGATGGTGCAGCTGATAGACATGCCGCGTGTAGCGATATCGGCTATTTCCTGTGTATCCGGCAGATTGATGACAGTCAGGTTATTCAGTTTTAGCAGCGCTTTACTGTTATTCTCCCACCACATATCAGCAATACGGCCACCATACAGAACAACGACGACCTGCGCCGAACGTCCGCACGCTTTACGTATTTCGCGTTCATCCGGCAGGCCGACATCTATCCACAATTCAATCGCGCCGGTCAGGTCCTTTTGCCATAAATCCGGCTCTTCATCGTCACTCAGGCCTTTGCCGAAAGCCAACGTATCATTGGCATACAGCATGAACGCAATCAACCGCACCATCAGGCGCTCATCGGTTTCTGAGGGATGCCTGGCAAGCGTCAAGTTGTGCTGCGCGTAATAATGGCGATCCATATCCGCAATTTGCAAGTCGATTTTGTATATAGTTGATTTGATTGCCATGATTTCCGGATAACCTGTTATGAATATGATTTATTGATACATTATACCGATTAGCGCTCATCATTACCGTGACATCTTCCTTGTTAAGCTACGTTTCTGTTAAGCTTTCACTCTTTAAAATCAGCAAAGTTTCATCATGGCTCAATATGTAATGTCTATGCTCCGCGTGAGCAAAATCGTTCCACCTAAAAAACAGATCATTAAGGATATTTCCCTGTCATTCTTCCCTGGCGCCAAGATCGGCCTGTTAGGCTTGAATGGCTCAGGTAAATCTACTGTGCTGCGCATTATGGCGGGAGTAGATAAAGAGTTTGAGGGCGAGGTGCAATGGCAGCCGGGTATTTCTATCGGCTACCTGCCGCAGGAGCCGCAACTGAACCCAGAAAAAACCGTGCGCGAGGAAGTTGAGTCCGGCATGGGTGAGGTAATGGAAGCCAAACAGAAGCTGGAGGAGGTTTATGCTGCCTACGCAGACCCTGATGCTGACTTTGATAAGCTGGCCGAAGAACAGGCCAAGTATGAAAATATTATTGCCGCCAGCGGCACAGATGTAGAGCACCAGTTGGAAGTAGCGGCCGATGCGTTGCGGCTGCCGCCCTGGGATGCAAAAATCGGCCCGCTGTCAGGCGGCGAGAAACGCCGCGTGGCATTATGTAAATTATTATTATCCAAACCGGATATGCTGTTGCTGGATGAACCGACCAACCATCTGGATGCCGAATCCGTTGAATGGCTGGAGCAGTTTTTAGTGCGCTTCCCTGGTACCGTAGTGGCGGTTACGCATGACCGTTACTTCCTCGACAATGCGGCCGAATGGATTCTGGAGCTGGATCGCGGTCATGGCATTCCATGGAAAGGCAACTATTCAAGCTGGCTGGAACAGAAAGAAGCACGTTTAGCCCAAGAGGAAGCCCAGGAATCAGCAAGACGCAAAGCGCTGCATACCGAGCTGGAATGGGTACGCCAGAATCCGAAAGCACGCCAGGCCAAGAGTAAGGCACGTATTGCACGCTATGAAGAACTGGCTAGTGCCGAATACCAGAAACGCAATGAAACACAGGAGATTTTCATCCCTGCCGGTGAGCGCTTGGGTGACCAGGTTATTGAGTTTAACAATGTCAGCAAAGCATTTAATGACCGCTTATTGGTTGATAACCTGAGCTTTAGCATCCCTGCAGGTGCGATTGTCGGCATTATCGGCCCCAACGGTGCCGGTAAATCTACAATTTTCAGAATGATTACAGGCATAGAACAGCCTGATAGCGGTGAAGTAAATATAGGCCAAACCGTAAATCTGGCATATGTAGACCAAAGCCGTGATGCCTTGAGCAGTGATAAAACAGTATTTGATGAAATTTCCGGCGGCTCTGACATTTTGCAGGTTGGCCGCTATGAAACACCTTCACGTGCCTACATCGGCCGCTTTAACTTCAAGGGTGCTGACCAGCAAAAAATTGTAGGTCAGTTATCCGGTGGTGAACGTGGACGTCTGCATCTGGCAAAAACCCTGATTTCAGGCGGCAATGTACTGCTGCTGGATGAACCATCAAACGACCTTGATGTAGAAACCCTGCGCGCACTGGAAGATGCCTTGCTGGAATTTGCCGGTTCCGTGCTGGTAATCTCACATGATCGCTGGTTCCTTGATCGTATCGCCACACATATCCTGGCAGCAGAAGGTAACTCGCAATGGACATTCTTTAACGGTAACTATCAGGAATATGAAGCGGATAAACGTAAACGCCTGGGTGAGGAAGGCGCGAAACCAAAACGCATTCGCTACAAACCGATTACACGTTAATTATTGGTAAATATCATGAATGCTTACATTGCTATTATTGGTTCGTTACTTGGCGTTATTGTTGGAGCAGTTCTCCAAAGTTATCTTGTACGCAGAAATCAAAAAGATAACCGACTTTTAGAATGGCGAAACACTGCATATACTGATTTTATAAATGCTGCGACATTAGTAGCAACAGCACAGCGTCACGGAAAACGTGATGTTGTGGCTGAGCATTTAGCCCGCTTATCTGATGCTAAGGCGCGTATATGTGTTTATGGTGATGCTTCAGTAATTGCAGAAATAGCTGAATTCTGGCGGCATGGAGCCACTCTTCAAACAGAGTCAGAAATTTTGGCTTTTACGCGCGTCTGCCTAAGTATACGCAAATCGCTTAACGTATCAGGTGCTGCAATAAACTTCCCTGATATTTCACAACTTCTCTTTAGTATTGATGTAAAAGATATAAAGATACCAAAATAAACTAAGCGTCTATTCAACATTAATCCGCGATTTATGCGGTGCATTCTTCGCCAGAAAATCCCATAACATTGGCGGTATAAACCGCATCAATCGCGCTACCCAGCCCATTTGCCAAGGAATCACGACAAAGCGTCGTTTGTTCTCAATGACATTCACAAATTTGCCGGCTGCAATATCTGCATCCATCAAGAACGGCATTCTGTAACTATTGATATCTGTCATTGGTGTACGAATGTAACCAGGGGCAATCGTGGTCACTGCAATATTGTGATGCAGCATTTCCACGCGCAGGCTTTCCAAATAGGCAATCGCCGCAGCTTTAGAGGCACTATAAGCGCTGGCGCCCGGCAGGCCGCGTACACCGGCCACACTGGCAATACCTACCAGCTGCCCCTTACCTGCATCACGCATCGCTTTGATAAATGGCTGAAAAGTATGCACTAAACCAAGCACATTGATATCCATCACGGCCTGAAATGCAGCGATATCCTGCTGATGCTCGGTCAGGGTGCCGCTACTGACGCCGGCATTGGCAATCACAACATCCGGGCTGCCGTATTGCTGTATAAAGTCTGTTGCCGCTGTTGCCAGAGCGCAGTTATCACGGACATCCAATGGATAGATTGCACATTTAACCTGATAGTTTTCTTCCAGCATATTCTGCAGATTTTGTAAGTGCTCACTACGCCTGGCTACCAGACCTATTTTCGTATTTTCATTTCTATATCTTTTGGCATATTCATGTGCAAGCGCTTCACCTATGCCACTGGATGCGCCTGTGATAAAAACTTTCATACATATATCCTAAACCGGGAAATATAAAAAACCCGTTTCTACATTTAGGTAAAAACGGGTTGATATTCAGTTGTTAAAGTTTAGCTATGTATTGAATAGCTGAGCTAATAACAATTAATTATTTTTTGCAGAAGCAGCAGCGTTTGCTTTATCAGCACGAATATGGCTAATAATGTAATCCGCAGTTT
Source organism: Methylotenera sp. (assembly GCA_023259635.1). Taxonomy (GTDB): domain Bacteria; phylum Pseudomonadota; class Gammaproteobacteria; order Burkholderiales; family Methylophilaceae; genus Methylotenera. The sequence goes on from JALRGX010000126.1 coordinate 7,966, forward strand.
TTAAAGCAGCCTCGTTATTGCCGGCCATTGTGCTTGAAGTAATAAACTGTCCATTGATTAATATACTTGGCACACCGGTAGCCCCTGATGCACGGAATACATTAGCTGCACGTTTTAAATTGGAGTTAGTTGTGAATGAATTGAAGGCTTCTTCCACCTTGATTTTATCTAAACCGCTTTGCTTGGTTACCCAATCAATAGCTGCTTTCTCGTCAGTTGGATTCAATACCTTCTGTTTATGGATTGCATCAAATAAAGGACTATGCAACTTTTGCAGCACGCCCAATATTTCCATGGCGTAGTAAGTTTTAGCCATAGGCGCCCAAGATGCATTGGGTAAACCAGGCACACGTTTAAAAGTGACGTCTGCGGGCAGTTTTTTTACCCATGCATTAATCGGGGCTTCCATGGCATAACAGTGGCCACAGCCATACCAGAATAGCTCAGTCACCTCGATTTTGTTTGGATTGTTGTTAGGAATCGCTTGCACGGTTCTGTCAAAGTCTTTGCCCATTTCCGGGTCGGCTGCCAACACATTGAAAGAGGCAAGCAACATTAAAGCGGCGAATAGCTTTTTCATTAATTTTTTCCTTTTGAACTATTTACTTTGTATGGTCTTTAAATCTGTAGCTGATGTGGTTATATCTGAAACCTGGTACTAAAAAAACGCATTAACCCTGCATTTGGCTGACAAACTAATCAAACGTTCCTCAAATTTAAAACAATACCCCTAATTCCGGTTATTGGTTCTCATTATTCACTTTGATCAAATCAGTCTTAAAGCCATTGGCTGCCAAATCATTCTTGGTTTTGTTGATGTCATCCAGATTATCAAGTGGGCCGACGCGCACACGATGCCAAATACCTTTATCAGGAATGGTAGCGGTTTGTACCACTGCTTCAAAACCCTGCAATGCAAGCTTGGCTTTCATATTGTCAGCTTCTTCGCCGGTTTGAAAAGCGCCTACCTGCAAGTAGTAGGTGTATTTCACCACCGGTGGTGACTGTTTATCCTTAACATTGAGTTCTTCTGTAGTTACTTTACTTTCGCTACCTGGCAGGATGGTATAAAAATCAAAGCGTGTTTTATCGCTATCCTCTGCAAGCTTTTGATTCAAGGCATTGTCTGCCTCAGCTTTTTTCTTGGCATCTTCTGCGATTTTTTCAGCCAGGGGTCTTTTGGTATCTGTTTTCTCCATAAACGGACTTGCGCTACCTTTGATATACATCACCACTGCTAATGATGCAGCAACACCCAGTAAAAACCCTACCAATAAGCCAGAAAAAAAGGGGCTGCCTTTATTCTGTCTCCTGGAACGTTCCGGGTTTGGTTTGTAATCTCTGCTCATCATTAATCCTTATCTCTTATTCAATTTTATTAAAATTGACATATGCGACCTCTGCTTGAATGACTGCGCTTGTGAATACGGTGTTAAAAATTGGTTCAAAATCCTCATTTATACAATATAAACCCCGGTTTTTCGTCATTTTTTGCCTTATCTTCCCTGCGCTCGCCTATTCGTATAAAAGTCTCACTACATTTTTTGTCTGGCTTCAACGCCCAGTAAATCCAGCCCATTCTTAAGCACTTGCTGCGTTGCCCTGATCAAGCTCAGGCGCGCCAGTTTAAGTGATTCATCATCAATCAGGAACTTGTATTCATTGTAGTAACTGTGCAGGTCGCTTGCCAATTCTTTCAGGTAATTGGCAATCATATGCGGCGCAAGTTCAGTAGCAGCATTGGCAACCACTTCAGGATATTCGCTCAAGCGTTGCATCAATGCGGTTTCGTGCGCGTTATCCAACGATGTAAGGTCTGAATAAATCAGGTTGGCAACGTCGCCATCCCATTGACTGAGCACACTGCAAATACGGGCATGTGCGTATTGAATGTAATAAACCGGATTGTCATTGCTCTGGCTGCGTGCCAGATCAATATCAAATACCAGTTGTGAATCCGCACGGCGTGCCGCCAGAAAATACCTGGTCGCATCACAGCCGACTTCTTCAATCAAATCGCGCAAGGTTACATAACTGCCGGCACGCTTCGAAAGTTTGACTTCTTCGCCACCACGCATCACGGTTACCATCTGGTGCAGCACATAGTCCGGCCAGCCTTGGGGAATGCCGACATCCAAAGCCTGCAGACCGGCGCGTACGCGGGTAATCGTGCTGTGGTGGTCTGCGCCCTGCTCATTGATAACGCGTACAAACCCACGTTGCCATTTTTCTGCATGGTAAGCGACATCCGGCACAAAATAGGTGTAACCGCCATCAGTCTTGCGCATCACGCGGTCTTTATCATCGCCGAAATCTGTCGTTCTTAGCCACAGCGCATCATTTTCTTCATAAGTATGGCCGCTTTTGATAAGCGCCTGAACGGTTTCTTCTACCTTGCCGTTTTTGTAAAGCGCACTTTCCAGTGAGAAAACATCAAACTTGATCTGGAAGGCTTTCAAGTCCAGATCCTGCTCATGGCGCAGATAGGCCACGCTGAATGCACGGATGGATTCCAGATCGTTGATATCGCCACTGGCGGTCACTTCAATGTCATCTGCAACAACGGTATGTTTGGTCAGGAAGGCTGCGGCAATGTCATTAATGTATTCACCGCGGTAGCCGTTTTCCGGAAAGCTTTCGTGCTCTGTTGAAATGCCTTTGCAGCGTGCCAGCACAGAAATGGTGAGGTTATCTATCTGCGCGCCGGCATCGTTATAGTAAAACTCACGCGTCACATCCCAGCCATTTGCATCCAGCAAACGTGCCAAACAATCACCCACTGCCGCGCCACGGCCATGGCCGACATGCAGTGGCCCGGTCGGGTTGGCAGATACGAATTCGACCTGTACCTTTTGCTGGTTGCCGTTATTATTGCGGCCATATTGGTCACCCGCTTTTAGCACTTCTTTAATCACAACCTGTTTGGATTGCGGGTTTAAAAAGAAGTTGATAAAACCGGCACCGGCGATTTCTGTTTTAGCGATATATTCACTGGCTGGCAGTGCATCGATAATCTGTGTTGCTATCACACGCGGATTCTGTTTGAGCGGCTTGGCCAGAACAAGTGCCAGATTTGTGGCAAAATCACCATGTTCTGCTGACTTCGGGCGCTCCAGCACAATACTTAAATCGGCCATATCTGGCGCGATAGTTTTTGCGGCACTTGCTAATAATTGGGTAAGATGTGTTTTCACAGTAATTGCATAAAAGCTAAAACCGCTATTTTAACCTACTGCTGTCATTTTTTCTTTAAACATACATTATTCAAACAACTTTGGCTCAATCTATCCTGAAAATCGCACTTGATGTACCGCTGGACCGCTTGTTTGACTACTTGGGTAATGGTCAGCCTGTGCAGGTTGGCCAGCGTGTACTCGTGCCGTTTGGCAATCGCAATCATATTGGCATTGTGATGGGCATTACTGACAGCAGCGAAATTTCGATTGGAAAACTGAAACCGGTTATACAGGTATTTTCTGAAGAAACACCGCTGGATGCTGAAATGCTTAGCCTGATTAAATTCAGTGCAGATTATTACCAATATCCGTATGGCCAGGCCCTGCTGTCTACCCTCCCCGCACGATTGCGCCAGGTCGCACCTGCAGTTTCACGCAAACAATACTTGTATCAATTAACAGATGCAGGTCGTACCGCCGATATTGAGCAGATTCCGAAGAAGCAAAAGGTGTTGCGGAGTGTACTGTCTACTTTACAAGCTGCATACCAATTAACAGAAGCTGAACTGGATGCTATTTCAGGCACTGCACGTAAAGCCGCAAAAGCACTGGTAGATATGGGTTATGCCAGCAGCAAACAAGTACCATTATTGCAACGTGTGATGACATTAACACCGGCAGCAGAACCACAGTTAAATGCAGAACAGATGGAAGCCGTGCAGCAGATCACAGCCGAGCCAGATGTTTTTAAGGCCTGGCTGCTGTATGGCATTACCGGCAGCGGAAAAACCGAAGTTTATATCCGCTTGCTACAGCGAGTTTTACAGCATGCAGGTGCCCAGGTACTGGTGCTGGTACCGGAAATCAACCTGACACCACAATTGGAAGCACGCTTCAGAACTCGCCTGCCAGGTTTTCCATTGGTAAGCCTGCACAGTAACTTAAGCGAGAGTGAGCGTTTGCAACACTGGCAGCTTGCACAGTCGGCGGCAGCAAAAATCGTTATTGGCACACGGCTTTCAGTTTTTACGCCACTGCCTGATTTAAAGCTCATCATCATTGATGAAGAACACGACAGTTCATATAAACAGCAGGATAGCATGCGCTACCACGCGCGTGACGTGGCGATGGTGCGTGCCAAACGCCTGAATATTCCGGTAGTACTGGGCTCCGCCACCCCTGCACTGGAGACCTGGTATAACGCCACCGTAAATCCAAACAAAGCAAGCCAATATGGTTTACTGCGCTTAAAAGAGCGTGCAGTAACCGCAGCGCAATTACCGCAGATTGATTGTATCGATACCACCAAAGTAAATTTACAGCATGGACTCACGCCCCAGTTGATAGCGGCCCTACGTTTGAGGCTGGAACGGAAAGAGCAATCCCTATTGTTCATTAACCGCCGCGGCTATTCACCGGTTCTACTGTGTTCAGCCTGTCATTGGATTGCACCTTGCAGCCGCTGCAGCAGCAGGCTGGTAGTACATCTGGCGCAAAGAAAGTTACGCTGCCATCACTGCGGCCATGAACAGCGCATACCACATCAATGCCCCAGTTGCGGCGATGCAGACCTGCACCCAACCGGCCACGGCACACAACGGCTGGAGCAGACACTGGCCCAACTGCTACCGACAGCACGCATTGCACGGGTAGACCGTGACAGCATCAGCCGCAAAAATGCGCTTATCGAGATTCTGGACCGTGTCCACAGCCAGGAGATCGACATTCTGGTCGGCACGCAAATGCTGGCTAAAGGCCATGATTTCCCCAACCTGACCCTGGTTGGCGTAATCGATACCGATAGCGCGCTGCATAGCCCGGATTTCCGTGCCAGTGAACGCCTGTTTGCGCAACTCATGCAGGTGGCGGGTCGCGCCGGCCGAGCAGATAAAGCCGGCCAGGTGATTATCCAGACGCAGTTTCCTGATCATGCCTTATTTAACGCGCTGCGTACCCAGGATTATGAAAGTTACGCCAATGTATTGCTGCATGAGCGCGAGCAAATGCAGTTTCCGCCCTATGTCTTTACTGCGTTGTTACGTGCCGAGGCCAATGACTACAATCTCGTGCAGCAGTTTCTGCATTTTGCATTTGTCCAGGCACGCATCCTGAATGATCAGGTATTGGTGTACGACCCGGTGCGGCCGCAAATGGAGCGACTAAAAGGTATGGAACGCGGCTATCTGTTAATGCAGGCAAAACAGCGGCCTGCCTTGCATCATCTACTCAAACAGTTAGTCACTCAGATGAGGGCGCATAAATTAGCAGCCAAAGTCAGGTGGGCAATCGATGTGAATCCGCTGGAGTTTTAAAGGTTTTTTACGTGATTATTGATGCAAGCCAATAACAGGTTGCAAGCAAAATACAGTAAAATGCAACATTACGCGGGTGTAGTTCAATGGTAGAACGCTAGCTTCCCAAGCTCGATACGCGGGTTCGATTCCCGTCACCCGCTCCAATTTCAAGCAAATATCAGTGGTAAACATTTATGGCTAATCAGGCACCTCCTTCAGTAATGACTTTTGCGGGTACAGACCCAAGCAGCGGCGCAGGTCTACAAGCGGACATTCTTACTTTCGCCAGCATTGGCTGTCACCCACTTTCTGTAGTGACTGCAATTACTGCACAGGATACAGTTGGCGTTGATGGCGTATTGGCGATGGATGCCGACTGGGTGAACGATCAGGCGCGCGCGATTCTGGAAGATGTACAGGTTTCTGCATTTAAGCTGGGCTTGCTGGGCTCGGTTGAAAATATTGCAGTCATTGCTGAAATTATGGCGGACTATCCAGATGTGCCATTGCTAATAGACCCAATCCTGACCTCGGGTCGCGGTGACGAGTTCACCAATGATGAAATGATGAGCGCGATGACTGAACTGTTATTTCCTCAGGCCACTCTTATTACCCCTAATAGCCTCGAGGCACGCAGGTTTGCCTATACCGATGAATCGGACGAAGTGGCATTGACATCACTGGATGAAGCGGCAGGTCGCCTACTGTCGATGGGTAGCGAGTATGTGCTGATTACCGGTACGCATGAGCGCACACATGAAGTCACCAATACCTTGTATGGCAGCGATCAATTAATCAAGGCTTACAAGTGGGAGCGCTTGCCCGGCAGCTATCATGGCTCCGGCTGTACTCTGACTAGCGCAATCGCTGCCTGTATGGCGCATGGCTTAAGCATCGAAGATGCCGTTCTCGAAGCTCAGGAGTACACATGGCAGACCCTTAAAAACGGGTTTAGGCCAGGTATGGGTCAATATATCCCTGACCGTATGTTCTGGGCTCGCGATGAGGAAGACCCAGAAATCAATCCCGGTGATGGCAGCGTAAAAGCGCACTAAGCTACACCGTATGATCAAGTCACCCAATATGATCCGCGGAATATACGCCATTACGCCAGATGAAGCAGATACCGATATATTGCTGGCCAAAGTCGAAGCTGCACTGCGTGGCGGTATCAATGTTCTACAGTATCGCAACAAGCTTGCAGATCATAAATTGCAGACACAGCAGGCACGGGCAATACTACCTCTGTGCAGACAGTATCAGGTGCCATTTATAATCAATGACTCCATTAAACTATGTCTGACTTTGGATGCAGATGGCCTACATTTGGGCGCAGATGACGGCAATTTAAGTGAAGCTCGCGCCAGGTTGGGTGTTAACAAGATATTGGGGGCCTCCTGCTACAACCGCATCGATCTTGCTGTTACTGCTGCGCAGGCTGGTGCAGATTACGCAGCATTTGGCGCCTGTTTTGCATCAGGCACCAAACCTAATGCAGCAGCAGCGCCACTGGCTTTGTTTGCGCAGGCTAAACTGTTAACAAATATCCCCTTGGTAGCGATTGGCGGCATTACGCTGGAAAATGTTGCTCAGGCAAAAAAAGCCGGCGCAGATGCAGTTGCCGTCGTTGGTGCACTGTTCTCCCCAGAAAATCCACAACTGACTGAAGAATCCGCAAAGCAATTTTCACAACTTTTTTGCTAATGTAAACAAGAGTTAAGTTGCACACCAAGCTTTAAATTGGCATATTAGCGTTTATCACATTATAAAAATATATTTTAAAGGGGAATCGCTATGGCCAAGGAACTATTTAACAACGGGAGTCATGTATGCATTGTGTTTAACGATCTGGCAGACAAATCCTCCTCGGAAGCAGTCCAGTCCAATCAATTCCTGATTGTGACCGATGGGCATGGCGCCTTGATTGATCCGGGCGGCAACATGACTTATAACGCCCTGATGGTGGGCATAGGAAAATATTTTAATTTCCGCAAGCTGGAATATATTCTGGCATCACATCAGGATCCGGACATTGTGGCCTCTATTAATAAATGGATGATAGGTACTGAATGCAAAGTGTTAGCGCCAGCCATCTGGGAGCGCTTCTTGCCGCATTTCTGCGGGGCGGGCAATACCGATAACCGCATCGTCGGCATCCCGGATCAAGGCATGGATATTCAGCTGGGCAATACTATTATTAAAGCCTTGCCAGCACACTTTTTACATTCTGAAGGTAATTTCCAGTTTTATGACGTAACAAGCAAGATTCTGTTTTCCGGAGACTTGGGCGCATCACTGGTACCGGCGGATCTGGCAATCGAACCTGTAACAGATTTTAACGCACACCTGCCTGCCATGCTCGGCTTTCACAGAAGGTATATGACCTCTAACAAAGCCTGCCGTTTCTGGGCAAATATGGTACGCACCCTGGATATTGAATCCATCGTGCCGCAGCATGGCCGTCCATTCGTAGGCAAAGCCATGGTAAATCAATTTATCTCATGGATAGAAAATCTCGAGTGCGGCATCGATTTGATGACGCAGGACAATTACAAAGCACCTTAATGGAGAAGTAAAAAGTTATGACATCAGCCAATCAACAGCAATTATTTGAAAAATCTCAACAACTTATTCCTGGCGGCGTAAATTCGCCAGTACGCGCTTTCCGCAGTGTGGGCGGCACGCCGATTTTCTTCAAAAAAGGGCTGGGCTCCAAACTGTGGGATGTAGATGGCAAGGAGTATATTGATTACATCAATTCATGGGGACCCATGATCTTGGGCCATGCACACCCGGAAGTGACCAAGGCTGTGCAGGAAGTTGCGGCAAACAGCCTATCATTCGGCGCACCTACCGGTTTGGAACTGGAGATTGCAGAGCTGATTAATAAACTGGTGCCCAGCATGGAACAGGTACGTCTTGTAAGCAGCGGCACTGAAGCCACCATGAGTGCAATTCGTGTTGCACGCGGTTTTACCGGCCGCAACAAAATCGTAAAATTTGAAGGCTGCTACCATGGCCACTCAGATGCATTGCTGGTAAAAGCCGGCTCTGGTCTACTGACCTTCGGCAAAAATAACCAGGCTGGCGTTCCCAGTTCAGCCGGGGTTCCGGCAGAAGTTGCGGCACACACATTAACTCTGGAATATAACAACACCGAAGCACTTAAAGAGTTGTTTGCAGCAATGGGTGATGAGCTAGCCTGCGTGATCATTGAGCCAGTAGTCGGCAACATGAATCTGGTTGTGCCGCACATGGAGTTCTTACAAACCTTGCGCGAATTGTGCACCAAGCATGGCACCGTACTGATTTTTGATGAAGTCATGACCGGCTTCCGTGTTCATCTTGGCGGCGCACAGGCTTTATACAACATAAAACCGGATATGACGACACTGGGCAAAGTGATCGGCGGCGGCTTGCCGGTAGGCGCCTTTGGTGGCCGCAAAGACATTATGCAATGCCTGGCACCTTTGGGCGCCGTTTATCAGGCCGGTACGCTTTCCGGTAATCCGGTTGCAGTAACAGCGGGATTGACGACACTGAAGCTGATTCAGGCACCTGATTTTCATGCAAAACTTGCTGCCCAAACCAAGAAACTGGTCGATGGCCTGGTTGCAGCGGCAAAAGAAGCTGGCGTGATATTCAGCGCGCAAAGCGTAGGTGGCATGTTTGGTTTGTATTTCAGCGAAAAATGCCCGACAAGCTTTGCTGAAGTAATGCAATCCAATAAAGACAACTTTAACAAATTCTTCCACTTCATGCTGGATGCAGGCATTTACCTCGGCCCATCTGCGTTTGAGGCCGGATTTGTGTCAGCGGCACATACGGATGAGGATATTGCGCACACGATTGATGTAGCAAAAAAGGCTTTTGCTGCACTTGCTTCACATTAACCCCATGTTGGCGGCGTTAATTTCATTAAAGCTTATTTATTAAATAATCTTTATCTTTAAGGTCTATCTTATTGAACTCATAGGCATTTAGCGGTAAACTTGAAGGTTCCGCTAAATGTTTTGTGATTAGATAATATGGCATCAGATTTAAGTAACTCAAATGGTTTTGAAAACACACCTGCCGCGTTGAATGACAATGCGTCCATTAGCACAGAATCAAGTTATTCTGGCAAGCCGCTCAAGCAGGGTTTATACACACCGTCGAACGAGCGCGATGCTTGCGGCGTCGGTTTCGTTGCCCATATTAAGGGTAAGAAAACACATGATATCGTGCAAAAGGGGTTGGAGTTACTGACCAACCTGACCCATCGCGGTGCGACCGGCTATGATCCAAAACTGGGTGACGGTGCCGGCTTACTGATGCAGATACCTGATGCATTCATGCGTAAAGAAGCAACCAAGCTTGGTATTGAATTGCCGGCTGCAGGACGTTTTGCGGTAGGCAATGTATTCCTGCCTCAACTTGCTAAAAATCGCGAAGCCTGTGAAGCTCTGATCAACAGCATTATTACTGAAGAAAATCAGGTGTTGCTGGGCTGGCGTGATGTACCGGTTGATAACAGCAATATTGCCGAGGCAGCGCGTGATGTTGAACCGACCATGCGCCAGGTATTGATTGCCAGTGCTGAAGCCGGCAATGCGAACTTTGACGCAACCGTTTTCGAACGCAAACTGTTCGTAATCCGCAAACGTATCGAACACGCAGTATGCAACCTCAATTTGCAGGACAAAGCTGCGTTTTACATGCCTTCATTATCATCACGTACCATTGTTTACAAAGGTATGCTGCTGGCAAATGAAGTTGGCATTTATTACAAGGATTTAGTTGATGAGAGCGTAGTTTCGGCACTTGCATTAGTGCACCAGCGTTTCTCAACCAATACATTCCCAGCTTGGGACTTGGCACACCCATTCCGCATGATTGCGCATAACGGTGAAATTAACACGGTACAAGGCAACGTCAACTGGATGGCGGCACGTCATGAAGCCATGCGTTCAACCCTGATCGGTGAAGATCTGGAAAAATTGTGGCCACTGATCGTTGATGGCCAGTCAGACTCCGCATGTTTTGATAACTGCCTGGAATTACTGGTAGCAGGTGGTTACAGCCTGCCACACGCTATGATGATGCTGATTCCTGAGGCATGGTCAGGTAATGCATTGATGGATGAAGACCGTCGTGCTTTCTATGAATATCATGCAGCGCTGATGGAGCCATGGGATGGACCTGCAGCAGTTGCTTTTACTGATGGCCAAATGATTGGAGCCACACTTGATCGAAATGGATTACGGCCAGCAAGATATTTGATGACGGATGATGGCGTTGTAATGATGGCGTCCGAGATGGGTGTTCTTACTTTCCCGGAAGAGAAAATTATTAAAAAATGGCGATTAGAGCCTGGCAAGATGTTGTTAATTGATACCGATGCCGGTAGGGTGATTGACGATCAGGAGGTTAAAAAACTTCTATCTTCTGCAAAACCTTACGAAAAATGGATTAATGATTCAAGATTTTTCCTTGGAGATTTGGATAAGGTTGAAGAATCGCAAATCATGTCTCAACCAATCTTAGATATCCAGCAAAGTTTTGGCTATTCTCAAGAGGACATCAAATTTATCC
>JALRGX010000045.1 GCA_023259635.1 Methylotenera sp.
CTGCCCGCGTCACACTTTCATAAATGCCGGGCACGGAAAGACAGCCTTCCTCATAAACTTGCTCGCCATCTTTTTCGAGAATCTTGGGATTAATGAAAACCTGTAACTGATCCTTGGTTTCGCTGGTATCAATAATTAATAGCTGTATATGCTGATTAACCTGAGTTGCCGCCAACCCAATACCAGGTGCGGCATACATGGTCTCTGCCATATCCTGGATCAAGCTGCGTAGCGATGCACCCACTTCCTTTACCGGCTTTGCTACGGTATGCAATCTTGGATCTGGATAATTAAGAATATTTAAAATTGCCATAAAAACTCTTTTGTATATATTAAAACTTGCACGTCCTAAGACTCGAATTGTTTGTTAATGTTCAGCTTCTTTTAAAAAAGCTTGATTACAGAATGAATTACGTGATAGATTTAACCTAAATTCGCGATTAATGCACTAATTATTTAGCATATAGTCGCATGCTTCTTTAAATGCATTCTGTCTGAGGTCATCAATATTATGTTTCGCAATATTATAACGCTGCTCACGTTTTGTTGCTTAAGCTTCCACCTCAACGCACAAGAAGTTGAACTTAAAAAAAACCACCCTGAACGGCATGTTGTAGTCAAAGGCGACACCCTATGGGGAATTTCATCCAAGTTTCTCAAAGACCCATGGCTGTGGCCAAAAGTATGGAAATTAAACCGTTCCCAGATAAAAAATCCGCATTTGATTTATCCTGGCGATGTCGTTTTTCTTGATTTAAGCAGTGGCGAGCCAGAGTTGAAATTACTACGCGAAACCATCACCCTGCAACCAGGCGCAGTTGAAGAACCGCTGCAGAAAACAGCCGTACCTACCATTCCGCTGAATGTAATCACACCATTTTTAAGCCGCCCACTTATCATTGAAAAAGATCAACTGGCTGATTCCCCACGTATTGTCGCCGGACAAGATAATCGTGTAGTGCTCAGCCCTAACACAAAAGTTTATATCAATAAAATTGAAGAAGAAGATGGTTTGAACTGGTTTGTTTACAGACCAGGCGACACCCTGATTGACCCTGAAACCAAGGAGGCTTTAGGTGTTGAGGCAATCTATCTGGGCGATGCCAGGGTGACCAAGTACGGCGAGCCAGCATCTGCCACGATTACCAAGGCTAAAGAAGAAATCTTCGTTAAAGATAGACTCGTGCACGCTGGTGATGAAGCGATTACTAATTTCGTACCGCATGCTCCTGAAACAGACATTACAGGTCGCATCATCAAAATTTACGGCGGGTTAGCTGAAGCCGGGCCTGAAAGCATTGTTGCCATCAACCGCGGCATCTTGGATGGTTTGGAAGTGGGGCATGTGCTTGCCATCAATCGTTATGGCCGTATCATTAAAGATCCGGAGCCAAGCAAAGAGTCTGCTGACAAAGCAGACACCAAACCTAAACTTAAAGAACTCAACTTTGATGTATCAAGAGATGCTGATGGAAAAGCAGTTGTAAATTTTGAGAAAAAAGCGGAGAAAAACGATGGTTTGGCACTTAAGCCCGGCATGATCAAGCTGCCAGACGAGCGCATTGGCCTGCTGATGGTATTCCGCGTATTCGACCGTATTTCTTATGGTTTAATCATGCAGGCATCTGATCCAATCAACACTCAAGATGCTGTACAAACACCCTGATTTTGAAACATGGCTAACCGCAGTGGAGATATAGAAGAAAAACTACTGTGGACTAGTCTAGGCAAAATTCCAGGTGTCGGTTCACAGACATTCTGCCAGCTACTTAGAGCTTTTGGCAGGCCTGAAAATATCTATGCTGCCAGCCTCAAACAGTTACGTGAAGTTGTCAGCGAGAACATAGCCAGCGTGATTGTTCAGGGTAATGACGAAAACGGCCTGGAGCAAACCAGGCAATGGCTATCTCAGGCAAACAACCACCTCATTACACTTGCCGAACCAGAGTATCCTAAATCCCTGCTGGAAATTGCCGACCCTCCGCCCTTTTTATATGCAAAAGGCAATCTTGCTTTATTAAACCAGGCCAGTATCGCCATTGTCGGCAGCCGTAATGCCAGTGTGCAAGGTGAGAAGAATGCCGAAGCCTTTGCTTTTGACCTTTGTGCTTACGGCTTGTGCATTGTCAGCGGTTTGGCACTCGGCATCGATGGAGCAGCACACCGTGGCGCATTGAAAGCGAAAGGTGCAACTATTGCCGTAGTAGGCACAGGCCTGGACATCGTTTACCCTGCCAAACACCGTGACTTGGCACACCAGATTGCAGAACACGGGCTGATCATTTCAGAATTTGATCTGGGAACACCATCCAAGCCGCAGAATTTCCCCAAACGCAACCGCATCATCAGTGGTTTGAGTCTGGGCTGCCTGGTAGTTGAAGCCAACCTGCAAAGTGGTTCACAGATAACAGCCCGATTAGCTACCGAACAAGGACGTGAAGTATTCGCCATCCCCGGCTCCATTCATTCGCCAATGTCCAAAGGTTGCCACCAGTTGATAAAACAAGGTGCCAAATTAGTAGATTGCCTGCAGGATATTGTTGAAGAGTTGAACCTGATTCGTACTTCCCCGTTTAATTCTTTATCAGAACCGGATAATGAGGCGGCGGATTCTGCTGGGCATACTGCAAGCGATGCTATCCTGAACGCGATCGGCTACGACCCGATCACATTAGATAATCTGGTAACGATAAGTGGCTTGACGGTAAGCGATGTTTCATCCATGCTAATGTTACTTGAACTTGAAGGCAAAATTGCCAGCTTAACAGGAGGCCAATACCAGAAAATTATGTAGTTTTAATTCCAGAAGTTTGCATAAACCATCTCTCTTAAGGAAACACTGATTAATAGAGCAAGCGGGATGAAGCACAAAATGCACGCACAGCCATCTAATCAGCACGTCCTTAAAGTTAAAATTATTTAAGGAAAACATCATGTTTGAAGTACTGGTTTATATGTTTGAAAACTACATTGACACACAATTCAGACCTGACGATGACACGTTATCACGCGAGCTGTCTGCCGCAGGATTTGATGAAGAAGACATTAACGGCGCCTTTCACTGGTTTAACCAACTGGAATCATCAGTGGAAAAACCGGAATTATTCACACATGCCCAGCATGCCAATACCCGGATTTTCACCGAGGGCGAGCTCAAAAAAATCTCGGGTGAAAGCATCGGTTTCATTCTGTTTCTGGTAAATGCAAAAATCCTGAACTCTGCACAGCGCGAACTGGTAATAGAACTGGCAATGAGCTTACCGCAACCTGAAATCAGCATTGAGGAGATGCGCTGGATAGTGCTGATGACGACTTGGGGCGCAAGCAGATCCGGCCCAGATAAAACTAAAGAATACCTGTTTATTGAAGATGTGCTGCTGAACAAAGAAAAACCGACCCTGCACTGAATGCGGGTCGGTTTTTTTAACTAAAGTAGCTTAGGTTATTTTTGAATGTTGTTGATGATAGTCGCAATAGTTGCAGACTGGTTAAGCGTATAAAAATGAAGGCTAGGCGCACCACCGGCCAACAGCACTTCACACAACTCACTTACCACATCCACACCTAACGCACGCAACGATGCCATATCATTACCATATTCTTCAAGGCGCAGCTTCAGCCAGCGTGGTATCTCTGCTCCGCAGATACTTGAGAAACGGGCGAGCTGTGTGATGTTATAAATTGGCATAATGCCCGGTACGATAGGTATCGTGATGCCCAGATCATCGCACTGGTCCACAAACCTGAAATATGCATCGGCGTTGTAAAAATACTGCGTAATTGCCGAATCGGCGCCCGCATCCATTTTACGTTTCAAATTCAACAGGTCTGCAGCAGGTGTTTTAGCTTCCGGGTGAAACTCCGGGTAGGCTGCCACTTCAATAAAGAAATGGTCTCCGGTTTCTGCACGGATAAATTCTACCAGTTCTGATGCATAGCGAAAATCGCCAGCACTCACTTCACCGGAGGGCACATCGCCGCGCAAAGCTACCAGGTGCTGAATGCCATGTGCTTTGTATGTGTGCAGCAGGTCACGAATTTCCGCCTTGCTGGATGAAATACAGGAAAGATGCGGCGCAGCCTGAAAACCTTCAGACTGTATTTCCAGCACGGTTTCCATAGTACGGTCACGCGTAGAGCCACCCGCGCCAAATGTCACCGAGAAAAATTCAGGATTGAATTTTGCCAGCTCCTTACGCGTTTCACGCAGCTTTTCTACACCTTCAGCCGTTTTCGGCGGAAAAAACTCAAAACTAACTTCAAAGTCCTGATCAGATGTTTTCATATTTAATTCATTTCATTTGTTTTATTGTTTACCAACAGCGAAGATAACGCCCAGGTAAAAATGCTGTAGAGTAAAGCACCGAAGATACCAGCCATAATGGATTTAACTTCAAAACCTTCCAACCAATAACCAACCACGTAGAACAGCACACCATTGATTACCAGAATAAACAGCCCTAAAGTTAATACCGTAATTGGCAACGTTAGCAACACCAGTACCGGTCTGACCAACATGTTCATCAGGCCGATTACCAAGGCTGCAACCAAGGCTGCCGCGAAACCAGCCACCTGAATCCCCGGTACAAAATATGCAACTGCCAGCAATGCCAGCGCATTCAACAACCATACAAGTAACAGATTCATATCATTAATCCTTTCCAGTTCGTTGCCAAAAGCTTAAATTACAGCAAATTAATAACGATATGTATCCGGTTTGAATGGGCCTTGTTTCGACACGCCTATATAAGCTGCCTGCTCATCAGTTAACGTCGTTAGCTGTGCATTCAATTTCTTCAACTGCAAAATTGCCACTTTCTCATCCAGATGTTTTGGCAAAGTATAAACACCCACAGGATATTTGGCAGTCTGCGTAAACAACTCTATCTGTGCAATGGTCTGGTTCGCAAATGAGGAACTCATTACATAGCTTGGATGACCGGTACCACAGCCCAGATTAACCAGGCGGCCTTTTGCGAGTAGAATAATTTTCTTTCCATCAGGAAAAATCACATGGTCTACTTGTGGTTTAATCTCATCCCATTGGTATTTTTCCAATGAGGCAACATCAATTTCATTATCAAAGTGACCGATGTTGCATACAATGGCCTGATCTTTCATTTTTGCCATGTGGTCATGGGTAATCACATGGTAGTTACCGGTTGCCGTTACAAAAATGTCACCATGTTCGGCAGCATATTCCATTGTCACTACACGGTAACCTTCCATCGCCGCCTGTAATGCGCAGATCGGGTCAATCTCAGTCACCCATACCTGTGCTGAGAGTGCGCGCAGGGCCTGGGCAGAACCTTTACCCACATCACCGTAGCCAGCAACTACAGCAATTTTACCTGCAACCATCACATCCGTTGCACGCTTAATACCATCAACCAAAGACTCACGGCAACCGTACAGGTTATCGAATTTAGACTTGGTTACTGAATCATTCACATTAATGGCAGGGAAAGCCAGTTTGCCTTCCTTGTGCATCTGATACAGACGATGCACACCGGTTGTTGTTTCTTCCGTCACACCTTTAATCTGTGCCAGGCGTGTTGAATACCAGGTTGGGTCTTGCTGCAATTTGGCTTTGATTGCAGCAAACAGACAGGTTTCCTCTTCCGAGGTTGGGTTGGCAATCACAGACGAGTCTTTCTCTGCACGTGCACCCAAATGCAGTAACAAGGTTGCATCGCCGCCATCATCCAGAATCATATTGCTGTAGCCACCATCCTGCCAATCAAAAATACGATGCGAATAATCCCAGTACTCAGCCAGTGTTTCACCTTTAACCGCAAACACCGGTGTACCGCCCGCAGCAATTGCGGCGGCAGCATGATCTTGTGTTGAGTAAATGTTACAGGATGCCCAACGCACTTCTGCACCCAGGTCTTTCAGCGTTTCAATCAGTACCGCAGTCTGAATTGTCATGTGCAGGCTGCCGGTGATGCGCGCGCCTTTCAGTGGTTGTGATTTTGCATATTCTTCACGAATCGCCATTAAACCCGGCATTTCCGTTTCAGCAATAGCGATTTCCTTACGGCCAAAAGCGGCCAGATTAATATCAGCAACGATATAGTCTAAGCCTGTATTTTTAATATCTGCAGTCACAGTATTCATAAAATTTCCTTGAATGTGTGACCGGGGGGAATGGGGAGTAACAGAGATATAAACTTTATCTCACCCGTATCCCGTGCCCGGCACGGTTAATATTGGTGAGCGTCGTTTAAAACATTTTCTGAGCCTAGGAGACTGTATAAAAAAGACAGCTCTCGCAACGCCCCTCAGAATAGGTAGCAGATTATACGCGATATTGTTTTACACACCAATACCGCAACAGAATGAATATAAAAGGATTTTGCCGTCAAAGGAAATACTGTTAATTCCTAATCAGTCATTGCGAACGAAGTGAAGCAATCCATGACTCTATAAAAATTAACACCTTATGGATTGCCACGTCTCGCTGCTCCTCGTAATGACAAAACGTAAGTTAAATCTATTTAATATTCATTCCCTCCTTGAATTACAAACCAACAGTAGCGCGTAACACAGCGGCTTTATTTTGTTGAGCAATTTTCGACTTCATCATATTGATTGAACTTTTTTCCAATTTCTTACGAATTTGCTCTTCCTCTTTCTCCCACTGTGCTTGGGCCTCTGCAGACTTCACGATGTTGACCTTGGCCTTA
>JALRGX010000060.1 GCA_023259635.1 Methylotenera sp.
AATCAGCGCGTTAGTCAGCAATACGTTAACTCAACGTAATACCATCCTGAATGAAAATATGATGTGCAGCACTAAACCCGCTTGGCAAATTCACGAAGAAAATCTTCCTGCTCTCTTGTCTGCACCCAGCGTGGTTCCACCCTACGCACATACTCCAAAGCACTTTGAAAATCCATCCCCATCCAAAGCAAATGCGCAGCCAGCACTGTACCTGTGCGCCCAAGTCCGGCATGCCCTTGGATCGCCAGCACATTACCCTGCTCAAGCAGAATATCAATTTTTTTACAGATACGTATAGCCTGTTCGATACTTGGCGCCGCCTGATCAGGAACAGGCTCCCAAATACTTTTAAAACCAAATGCCTGCAGTTTTAATTGATCGGGCGCAGTTTCAGTCAACGTGATAAGAGCCGTTATTCCATGCTGCTGCAAGGCCTTTAAATCGCTATCCATATCGGAAAGCATTCCTGGTGCAGGGGTCCCTGCGAGCATGCCCCGTTTTAACCACAGAAACCTGCCCAACACTGCTTGATCCTTAGAATTTAAAGTTTCAATAGCAGGCTGAGTATCCGATGCTACATTCAGACTATCTACAGCAAGCGGCGCAGTTACATCTACATACCCTATCAAAGCAGCACTTGTAAATGATGCTTCAATGCTGGCAGCACTGCATTTACCGGTTTGGGCAAACTCAATCGCTGCCGGTGAACGTGGATGACCAAATATCTGCGAAATAGGCTGCTGTTCCAGCACGCGACCATGTGCGATCAGCACAGCGCTTCCTTCTAGCAGCCGCGCATGTATCTGATTGTGCACCGAAACCAGCAATGCACGACGCGTAGACTCTGCACGTAAATAAGCAATTAAACGAGCAGCCTCTAAATCTGACAGGCCCGATGTCGGCTCATCAATACACAGCAATGGCGGATTGGCAACAATTTCACGCAGTATCGATAAATGTCGCTGCAAAGCAAGTGACAAGCTCACCATCTTGTCATCCAGGCAAACACAAAGTTCCTGTAAACCGGCTTCATTTAACAGCTTCTGCGCAAGCTCCCTCTGCAAAGCTTGCGTTAATCGGTTGCGCCCCGGCAGCTTAACAACTACATTTTCCAGCACTGATGCCATCATCAACTGTGCATTTTGGGCAACCAGCACAGGGTGTTCTTTTTCACCCAATACAGCACCACGGTATAGTGCTGTGCCGGTAGTCTTATAAGAAAAACCCTCAGCACCGTAACCAGCCAGCGTACGCAAAAGAGTTGTTCTTTCTAAACCTTTAGGACCAGTCAGTACAACGATACCTTTCTCTGGTACGGTAAAAGACACATCACTCAACACAGTTTTACTGCCAAATGTCACACTAAAGTCATTCACCTGAAGTAATGCACCTTGGGCACCTGCCTCTTTTGTATTGCGTTTCATAACACCCTCCGCCGAAGATGGCTGCTGGTGTATTTCTGGTAGTAATTGTATTGGTAATATTTCATTTATAGCGTACTAAATATATGCATTACTGAGCACGAAAAACTCGGCTGACAGTAATTCTTAATCAGGATAATTAAAGACGGCGCACTTACCCTATAGCGTTTACAACGCTTAGTAATGGGTTGTTCGCCACAGAAAAAATACATGTTTATTGGAGATAAAAACAGGATCAGATAATTTTAAAAAAAGCATATCAGATTTACAATCTTTACAATTCTACCTGCTTTTTTGTCGGGCTGCATGATGACATCAGGCGCTTCACGATCTCACCGAGCGCATTTAAAGACATTTCGTGCCCCATATTCCAGCTCTGTCCATAATTCAGCCTGATGTAATTCGTGAATTTTCTTTGTGCAGAAAATATAGGTCCTGGAGCAATACTGATACCACCCGCAATTGCCAGCCTATGTAAAGCTAAAGCATCCACACCATCAGGTAGTTTGACCCATAAAATATATCCACCCTGCGGTGCAGTTAAACACGTTCCCTCCGGGAAGTATCGTTCGATAGCGTCTATGAATTTAATCTGATTTACCAACAATGTCTGGCGCAGATTGCGCAGGTATTTA
>JALRGX010000070.1 GCA_023259635.1 Methylotenera sp.
TACTTTGCTCGTAGAACATATTCAATGCTGCTGCCATATTTAAAAGCATCTACCCCAAATTGATTCAACAAAATTGCCCGATTCAGTAAGCATGTCAAGTGTCTCTCGAGTGAAAAATTATAGGTGAGTCTTACATAGAATATCTATAGATACAGACACAAGTTAAGAAATTTATATTGTGGAGATGGGAATGGGTAAGTCTAAATTTGGTCTGGCTTTGGTACTAGCTTTATTGGCTTTAAGTGCCTGTGGCAAAAAAGATTCCAGTACGGCTGGTGAGGGAACCTCAGCCGCCGGTGGTAGTGCTATTGAGTTTGTAACAACGCAGGACAGTTCGCCATTGAAAATTGATGCGGCATTGTTTGATACCCCAGCAGCTAAAGAATTTTTGACTACTGGTAAGAACCCTTACGTTGGCAATGCCGAGGCAGTTGCTAGAGGTAAAAAGATATTTCAGTTATATTCATGTACACAATGCCATGGTCCTGAGGCTAAAGGCCAGGTTGGTCCTGGTTTGGTTGGCCCTACTTTCAGGTACCCAAAAGATGCAAGCAACAAGGGTATGTTTGAAACAATCTGGCATGGCACTAATGGAGGTATGGGTGCAAAGGGTATCGGTTTGATGGATCCTACAGATCCGAAAAATGGTATCACCCCTGATGAGCTGTTAAAAGTAATTGCCTGGGTGCGTAGCATGGGCACAATTACTGGCAACGAATAATTTACAGTAAATAAAAAAACGCGCTTACTCGTAACTGGTAAGCGCGTTTTTGTTTTATGATGATGTTAATTATTAATAATTGATAGGGGTGCATGTGGGTAGTAAAGCACAGAAGAACTTACACCATGTTGTAATTGTAGGCGGAGGCGCAGGCGGGCTTGAACTGGCTACAAAGCTTGGCGATACTTTGGGCCGGCGCGGTAAGGCAATTATTACTTTAATTGATAAATCAAAAACGCACGTATGGAAACCTTTACTGCATGAAATTGCGGCAGGCAGCATGAACCCAGAGCGGCACGAATTGGTTTATCTTGCACAGGCACATTGGCACCATTTTAATTTTCGTCTGGGCAGTATGGATAGTTTGGACAGGGCCAAGCAGGAAATATCCATATCACCACATTATGATGAGGATGGGAATGAAGTTATCCCGCGCCGTACTTTTAAATATGATACTTTGATTATGGCAGTAGGCAGTACAACAAATGATTTTGGTATTAAAGGTGCGCGTGAACATTCAATCGCGCTAGATACGCAAGACCAGGCTGAAAGATTTCACCGCCGTTTACATAATGCCTTGCTGCGCGCACAAACGCAGACTGAGCCTGTACAGGCAGGCCAACTGGAGGTGGTCATTGTAGGTGCAGGCGCCACAGGTGTAGAACTTTCTGCTGAGTTGCACAACACTACCCGTGAATTGGCTGCATATGGCCTGGATAAGATCAATCCGGATCGTGATGTAAGAATTTCTCTCATAGAGGCGAGTGATAGGGTGTTGCCGGCATTGCCACCCAAGCTTTCAAATTCAGTTGATTTAGAATTAAGGAAACTGCGCGTTCACCTTTACATGGGGGAGCGTGTGACCGAGGTTACCAGTAAGGGTGTGCAGACACATAGCGGCAGGTTTATACCTTCAGAGCTGGTGGTATGGGCTGCGGGTATCAAGGCTCCCGACTTTCTGAATGAGATAGATGGTCTGGAAACGAACCGTATTAACCAGCTGGTTGTGAAACGCAATCTGCAAACGACTCTGGATGAGAATATTTTTGCATTTGGTGACTGTGCAGCATGCCAATGGCTGGGACATGATGACGCGACAGTTCCGCCACGTGCACAAGCTGCTCATCAGCAGGCATCTATGTTGTTTAAAACGGTTAAATACAGAATTGCCGGTAGAAAAGATTTTCCGGAGTTTACTTATCGAGATTATGGTTCGCTGGTAAATCTGGGTGCCTATACTACGGTAGGTAACCTGATGGGCGCGCTATCCGGCGGCAGCCTGTTTATTGAGGGCATGATCGCGCGTACGATGTACCGGTCTTTATATAAACTGCATTTGATGGCATTGCATGGGTTCTGGACGACTGCATTGCAGACTCTGGCACGCATCATTACACGCCGAACCGAGGCGCACGTTAAGTTACATTAAGCTGCCGGTATTACGACATTACCGTTTTATCATTTGATAAAACGGTAATGTCTATGAATCAATGCCATGCATAAGCTTACAAAAAGCCCGAATGCAATTACAATCAGATTGATTGGCATTTGGGCTTTTACCATCAATAAATAGGCGCCTAGCATTAATAATATGCCGATATGCTCATTGAAATTCTGTACGGCAATTGAGTGCCCTGCACCGATCAATTCATGACCGCGATGCTGCAATAGTGCATTCAGTGGTACCACAAAGAATCCCGCAAGTGCGCCGATAATAAACAGCAAAATAATCGCTACCTGCCAATGCTGCACAAAGGCCATGGCAATAACCAGCAGGCCCATTACAATACCGGCCGGCAACACTCTGGTAGACTCTTCAAGCTTGATATAGCGCGCCGCTACAATAGAGCCGACGGCAATACCTAAAGCTAACAGTGCCATTAATTGTGTGGCTTGTTCTAAACCAAAGTTAAGCGCACTGGCTGCCCATGTAATAACGACCAGACGCAATGTAGCTCCTGCCCCCCAGAATAGCGTAGTGACGGCGAGCGATACCTGTCCGCGTGTATCAATCCACAGGGCTTTGAATGAATACCAGAAATCCAGCAGCATGAATACAGGGTTCTTTTTGGGTAATTTATGATCAATCGGCAGTTTGGGAATGTAAATATTAAAAATTGCGGCAGCAAGGTAGAGTACGGTAATGATCATGATTGCCAGGCGCGGGTCATGACTTGCAAGAATCCCGCCGAGAATGGCGCCCAGGATAATTGCGATCACAGTAGAGCCTTCCATCCAGCCATTGGCGCTGACTAATTTTTCCGGGGGTAGCAGCTCGGTCAGAATACCGTATTTTGCAGGTGAATAAGCGGCAGCACCGATACCGACAATGCCATAAGCATACAGTGGCGGCATACCAAGTATCATGGCAAGACTGCCGATGAATTTGATGGCATTTGCAATAAACATGACGCGACCTTTAGGTAAGGCATCAGCAAACGAACCGACAAAAGGTGCGAGTAATATATAAGAGATCACAAAGAATTGCTGCAGCAGCGGTGTGTGCCAGTCCGGAGAGTTCATCTGGGCGAGCAGCGCAATCGCTGCAAACAGCAAAGCGTTATCAGCCAGTGCAGATAAGAATTGTGCAGTGAGTAATGTGTAGAAGCCCTTACACATTCTCATACTATAAGACTCGTATTAATACACTTCTGAATATTGCAAATATACATCCTGAACCCTATAGTACTTCTGTGGCAAAATCTGCCAGACGTGAGCGTTCTCCACGCTGCAGGGTAATATGGCCGTTATGCTGCCAGCCTTTGAAACGGTCGACAACATAGGTCAACCCCGAACTGCCTTCGGTTAAATATGGTGTGTCAATTTGTGCAATATTACCAAGGCAGACAACTTTCGTACCGGGACCTGCTCTCGTGATTAATGTTTTCATTTGTTTAGGCGTGAGGTTCTGCGCTTCATCAATGATTAAGAATTTATTGAGGAAGGTACGTCCGCGCATGAAGTTAAGTGATTTAATCTTGATTCTGGTGCGAATCAAGTCTTGCGTGGCCGCACGTCCCCAGTCACCGGCATCATCATCACTCTTATTCAATACATCAAGATTATCTTCCAGTGCACCCATCCACGGGGTCATTTTTTCTTCCTCGGTGCCCGGTAAGAAGCCAATGTCTTCACCAACAGAAACCGTGACGCGTGTCATGATGATTTCAGAATAGAGTTTTTTATCTAGAACCTGAGTAAGGGCGGCGGCTAGTGTAAGCAGGGTTTTGCCGGTACCAGCCTGACCTAATAGAGTGATAAAATCGATTTCCGGATCCATGAGCAGGCTCAGAGCAAAGTTCTGTTCGCGGTTGCGGGCATTAATACCCCACACACTATGTTTGGGGAGCGTATGATCTTTAACTACTTCCAGAACGGCGGTGTTGTTATCGACATTGCGCACAATGGCATAAAATGGTTTTTCAAACTCGTAATAGACAAACTCATTGACGATGAATGTTTTGCATAACGGGCCAGTGAGCCGGTAGAACATACGACCGGATTCCTGCCACGATTCCATGGCTTTACTGTGTTTATCCCAGAAATCAGACGGCAGTTCTTTAATGCCGCTGTATAAGATATCGGTATCTTCCAATACCTTGTCATTAAAGTAATCTTCGGCCAGTACGCCCATCGCACGTGCTTTGATGCGTACATTAATGTCTTTACTGACTAAAACAACCTGACGGTTTGTGTATTGTTTTTGCAGGCATATCACTACGCTGATAATCTGGTTGTCCGCTTTGCTACCAGCTAATCCGGGTAAGTCGGCATCAAGTTGCGTGGTTTGTAAGAATAAGCGGCCAGTAGCCTGTTTGTTGCCATTGAGGGATAAAGGGCAACCCAGTTCCAGATTACTTAAATCAGCACTGACAATTTCTTCCAGGTTGCGGCTGGCCTGGCGTGCGTTGCGGGCTACCTCGGTAACCCCCTTCTTGTTATTATCAAGCTCTTCCAGCGTTACCATTGGCAGGTAAATATCATGTTCTTCAAAGCGGAACAGTGAAGAAGGGTCATGCATCAGTACATTAGTATCAAGTACGAATAGCTTTGTAGCACCTACGTTTTTTTTAGCCATACATTACATTCCATGAAAGAAATTAAAACAGTCAATTAAAGCGTTTGAATAAAGCTTAATACTTCTGCGGCATGGCCATCTGCCTTAACGCCACGCCATTCTTTTACCAACGTTCCATTTTTATCAATAATAAAGGTGCTGCGCTCAATGCCGCGGACTTGTTTGCCGTACATATTCTTCATTTTGATTACGCCAAATAAGGTACATGCCTGCTCTTCCGCATCAGACAATAACTCGAATGGGAATGTGAATTTAGCTTTAAAGTTCTCATGCGACTTAAGGCTATCGCGGGATATGCCGAAAACTTCAGTATTCAGCGCTTGAAACTGGGCATAAATATCCCGAAACTGGATGCCTTGTGTTGTGCAGCCCGGCGTAGAATCTTTTGGGTAAAAATAGATGACTAAGTTCTTGCCTGCATAGTCCGAGAGTAGAAACGTTTTGCCGCTGGTTGCCGGTAACTGAAAATCTGGTACTGATTGGTTGAGCATTTGAGTGTGAATCATCTTAGTTATAACCTTCTTACATTGTTGATAAAAAGCACGATCAAGGCAAGAGAATAAGCTATGAAAGTGACATTATTTTATTAATTAACCTGAAAAATTAATCGGAAGCAATTTCTAGAGAGTTTTGCTGAAGGTTGACCTATTTAGTTTTGTACAATATTTTTATATAGAAGCAATGAATTGGCAATGTATCGTTAGTTAAGTTCGATTGATTTTGGCAATTTTATTGTAACCACAGTGCCGCCATTTGGCCTGGCACTGAACTGCAGGCTGCCGCCCAGCGCATCACAGACTTTAAACGAAAACGGGATTCCAAGGCCGGTGCCGAATCTTTTTGTGGTTGGTGCACTCATAGCGCTAGGGTCGGGGGTAAACGGCATACCGTTGCCGTCATCCAATATCAGCAGGGTAAACTCATCGGATGTAGTAGCAAGCTGTATTTCTATCTGGCCGCCTTTGCTTGAAGCATCAATCGCATTCAGCACCAGGTTGTAGATCACTTGTTCCAGCAGGTGCTGGTCAGTAAAAATTGTATCTGCACTTGCAGTGATTGAATCATGCCAGGCGGGAATTGTAAGCTGTATGGATTTGGCAGAAATTTTTTGCTGTAGTGGCTCCAGTGCGCCTTTAATAATTTCTTTAATACTGGTTTTGCCGGGTTGGGGTTTTAATGGATGCAGATACGCTAGTAAAGCGCCGGTCCAGCGCTCCAGCCGGTCGACGGTGTTGATGATTCCTTGTAATGACTCGCGTGTTTCCGCATCAAGTTCCGGCTCGTCCAGCACCTGGGCAGTAGCGCGAATGCTGGCCAGTGGATTGCGGATATTGTGCGCAAGCATAGGTACCAAAAGACCTTGAGCCGCCTGTTTTTCAGTGCGTATCAGGTTCTCCTGGCTCGTAATCAATTTTTCTGCCATTTCATTGATGGCTCTTGATAAAGATGCGAGTTCGTTAATATTTTCTTCAGGCGCTTTATGGCTAAGATTGCCGGCACTAATTTCCGAGGTAGCTTTTAATACGTCCTCGATGGGTTTTACAATCGAACGTTTTAAAAATATACGGGAAAAAATCAGTAATAAAGCGGCCAAAATCAAAGGTGTAAATAGCAAAAAGTTTGACTTGTGTTTGCTCTCTTGTAATTTGAGATCAAGCTCGGTTTGCTTCTCGTTCAGCAGTTGCTCAGTGTGAGCCAGTAATGATTCATAGCGGCTGAACAGCCCGGCTTCCAGGTCCGTGTTTAATCTTTGCCTTAACTCGTCACCGGTAATGTTCGGGTGCAGATCAAACAAGGCAGAGGTTTCCTTTACAAATGCCTTATAACCGGCATGCAAGTCATCAATTGCGGTTTTTTCTGCTTCACCTTCTGCAATCCGATGTAATTGTACAAAATGGCGCTCAACGGACAGGGTGAAATTGTTATATTCGTTACGCGCTTCCGCATCTTGTAAAAAATAGGCGTCAAAGAGCTCTTTCATCTGGCGATAGAGGTCGCCGCGCGTTTGTTGAACCTCCTGCACGATCAGGCTGATGCGGTTTGATTCCTGGCTGGATTTTTCCTGAAAATGAATGCCGATGGCACCGATGGCCGCTACCAGGAATATCAATAAAATAAAGGCCAGCTCATGAAGGAGTAAAAGATTCTTGAGCGAGGTCTTTTTCTTGGTCACTGTGGCTCCTGATAACAAGTGATATAGATACAGGTTGAAGTGTATCGCTATTCGAGTTTGAATGGCACAGGGACTGTGATGGTGAAGTTGGTGCCGTGCAGCACATCTGGCGGAGCCGGGAACGGCAAGGCTTTTTCTACCATTTCCAGGGCTTGCCTATCCAGCACATCATGGCCGCTGGACTGAATGATTTTTTTAGATTTCAGTTTGCCGTTTCCATCCAGTTCCAGCTCTACAATAGCTTCGCCCTGCCAGTTACGCATGGCGGCTATCTTGGGGTATTTCTTATGTTTGCTGATGGCGCCCCATAGTGAGTTGCCGTATTTATTACGGGCATTTTCAATGTCAGCTTGATTGGTAACAGGAGGCGGCTCCTGTTTTACCGGGACTGGGGCCGGAGCAGGAACAGTTTGCACTGGCGCTGCAGCTTCTGGTTTTGGTGCTACAGCAATGACTTCAGGTGTTTGCACCGGTGGCGGTTCTGCCACAGATTCTTGCTGCTCGACTACTGGTGTCGGCAGTGGCTTTACTACAGGTTTCGGCTTGGGTTCCTGTTTGATTTTTGGTTCAATTTTAGGCTTCACAACTTCTTGCGGCGCTTGCACCGGTGCCGGCGCTGGCGGAGGTGGCTCCGGCAGTTTCACTAAATCAACAGTCAGAATCTCCGGCATTTTGATTTTATCGAATTTGATATTAGGTATTACCACCACCAGCAAGGCGTGCAGCAGCATTGAGCAGATGATTGCCCAAACTAGCGTGTTTCTTGAAGCGGGGTGGTTAACAGCGGTATTCAAAAGAACGAAGAGCCTGTAGGTTTAATATGTGATAGATGTTTAAGTTGAGGGCGACGCAAAATTATACAACAAGCATACATTATTTATGGGGGCTAATTTCGTGCGCTGGTATTTAGTTGTTTTGCAGCTAGCTCGCTATCAGATAATCCCCTCCAGCACCTGCACCTGTACCATCGCGCCAGCATCAAGATTACCTATGGTTTCGCCTAACACAATAAAGCAATTGGCCAGCGACATGGAACTCAATATAGCAGAGCCCTGGGCGCCGGTAGGTTTTACTTTCCACGTACCTGCAGCATCTGTATATAGTATTCCGCGTTGGAATTCTGTGCGGCCGGCAAGTTTTCGTATCGGGGTTGTGCACTCCACAGTAAACATAGGCAAGGGTGTGGATGTTGACTGCCCCATCAGCGTGAGCAATGCCTCACGCACAAATTGATAAAAAGTCACCATGACGGCGACCGGATTGCCAGGCAAGCCAAAATAATGTGCGTTGCCTACTTTGCCATAAGCCAATGGCCTGCCTGGTTTCATGGCTAGTTTCCAGAACATGACTTGTCCGTGTTTTGACAATAGTTCTTTCATGTAATCGGCTTCACCGACCGAAACCCCGCCGCTGGTAATAATGACGTCAGCCTGCGTCGCAGCCTCAAGCAAGGTTTTTTCAAGTAGTACTGGATCATCGGCAATGGCACCCAAATCTATGACTTCCACGCCTAGCCGGCATAGCATGCCATATAGAGTGTAACGATTACTGTCGTATACTTGACCAGTTGCCAGAGGTTTGCCGATGGCAACCAGTTCATCACCGGTTGAAAAGAACGCGACTTTTAATTTGCGATATACGTTTACTACGGCAATGCCCAGTGAAGCCAGCAGACCTAGTTCAGCCGGATTCATCAGGTGTCCGGCAGATAAAACGCACTGGCCTTGCTGCATATCTTCGCCAGCATAACGCACATTTGCACGCGGCCTGGGCGTTTCCGTGAATTGAATGTTGTCGCCGTCACGCAATACTTTTTCCTGCATAGCAACGGTGTCTGTACCTTGTGGCATGGATGCTCCGGTCATGATGCGTACACATTCGCCTTGCGCAACGGTACCGCTATAAGCTTTACCGGCAAATGCGGTGCCGATCACTTTTAATCGGGCAGCATTTAAATCCTGCGCATTGAGCGCATAGCCATCCATCGCCGAGTTATCGTAGTTGGGTACGTTTGCCGGCGACAGGATATCCTGTGCGATGACGCGCCCCAGGCTTTCATGTAAAGTCACCATTTCTGATCCCGCTACAGGGTCAAGAAACTGTTTGATGAATTGCCGTGCTTTTTCTACCGGCATGGAGTTGGGATCGTAGTCATCCATGCAGCTTGGGTTCGAAATCAGTTGGGATAGGCTAGGCTTGGTCATTGCTTATTAATTGCTTTCAGAATTGAATTAGCCTCACGGGGCTGGTTGGTTGTTGCAGTTTTCAGCTTTGTTTCAAGATTATTCAGGTCTTCCTGTGTGTTCAGGTTGGTGAATGCATCATCGCAATCGCTAAAATCAACATAGACATGATTCAGGCTTTCCTGCCATTCTCTGACTTTCCTGCCGTCACGCGTTAAGTAATTGTTTAGTGATGGCAGCACAGATTTTTTACACAAACAAAAAACAGGGTAGCTATTTCCGTGGCTGGTGACGATGGCAATGTCAGCATTATTTTTTGTTAGTGCGGCTTGCAAACGCTCAGCCAAGTTTAAAGGTAACAGGGGTGAATCACATGGCGCTGTCAGGACATAGTTGCAGCTGGCATATTTCAGCCCAAGCTGCATCCCTGCAAGTGGCCCTGCGTAATCAGCGATTTCATCTTGCAATACTCTGTAGCCTAATGTTTTATATGCTTCTATTGCGCGGTTGGCATTGATGAGGATTTCGTCTGTTTGCGGTATTAAGCGGGCAACTACATGGGCAATCAGCGGTTTTTTCTGGAACAGTATTTGGCCTTTATCAATACCGCCCATGCGTGTGGCGCGTCCGCCTGCCAGAATGATGGTTGAAATCGACATGGTTAACCGCCTGTATGCGACATAAACCTGATAACGGCAGGTTCGGCACGCCGCAAGTCGAAGTCGTGACCTTGCGGCTTGATAGCCATGCTGTTGATGATGGCTTTTATGATTGGCACATCATCATCCGGGTATTGCCTTAATAATGGCATCAGGTCGACTTTATCCTCTTGTCCCAGGCATAGGTATAGTTCACCTTTGCAGGTAATACGTACGCGGTTGCAGCTTTCGCAGAAGTTATGGCTGTGTGGTGAAATGAAGCCAATTCTTGTTTGTGTGTTGGTTATCTGCCAGTAACGGGCAGGGCCGCCGCTGCTATAGGCGCTGGGCGTGAGTGTGTATTTACTTTGCAGCAGTTTCAGGGTGTCAGCATTGCTGACAAATGTGGACTCGCGCGTATGGTCGACTTCTCCAAGCGGCATTTCCTCAATAAAAGAAATATCAATATCCTGCCGGATAGCAAACTCAACTAAGGACAGGGCTTCATCATCATTTACACCACGCATCAATACGCTATTGAGTTTAATGTTTTTAAACCCGACTTGTTTTGCTGCTTGTATGCCTTTTAATACTTTTTCCAGATCGCCAGTGCGGGTAATGGATTTGAAGCGCTGTTTATCCAGGCTGTCTACGCTGATGTTAATGCGTTTGACACCGGCATTTTTTAAATCCTGGGCTTGCTTTTCCAGCTGGCTGCCGTTGGTGGTAAGTACTAGCTCACCAAGATTCTCCAAATGACCGATTTCATTAAATAGCCATAATGCATTTTTGCGTACCAGAGGTTCACCCCCGGTAATGCGCACTTTAGATACGCCCAGGCGCACAAAGATTTTAACCAGTCGCGCGCATTCTTCCAGGCTTAATACTTCATCCCGTGGCAGGAATGTCATGTCTTCTGCCATGCAGTAAACGCAGCGGAAGTCGCAGCGGTCGGTGATAGACAGGCGGATATAGTCAACCTTGCGGCCAAAGCGGTCTATTAACTCACGAGGAAATTTTTGTGCGGACATGGGCACTTTTTCAATCATTACTGGTCGGTATAGTTAGCATTAAACAACTGTATTATACTAACACTCTTATTTATTCATGTTAGTAGTTGATCCGGAGATAATAGCTTGTCTGACTCACAAACAATACAGAATGTCAGTGCAATCATTGATGCATTGATTAAAGAGCATCAGCATCGCGCTGGCGCCTTGCTGCCCCTTCTACATGCTATTCAGGATGCTATTGGATATGTGCCGGAGTCTTGTTATGCCTCCATATCCAAAGCCTTGAGCTTATCTGTAGCAGAAGTACATGGCGTTGTAACCTTCTATCACCATTTCCGCACTCAGAAACCGGGGCGACATGTCATGCAGATCTGTCGTGCCGAATCATGCCAGGCGATGGGTTCGGAAGCGCTGGAGGCTCATGCCAAGCAGTGCCTGAATATTGATTATCACCAAACTACTGCTGATGGCGCGGTTACACTGGAGCCGGTTTACTGTCTGGGTAATTGTGCGCTGTCACCTTCTGTAATGGTGGATGATGAAATTTATGGGCGCGTATCTCCGGAAGAATTGGATGCGCTCATTAAAGAAGCCAAGATCGCGGAGGCAAAAGCATAATGGTTACTAAAATTTATATTCCCCGCGATTCAAGTGCGCTTGCAGTAGGTGCTGAAAAAGTAGCTGCTGCTGTTACAGCAGAGGCAAAAGCACGTGGCTTGAATGTCGAGATTGTGCGCAATGGTTCACGTGGCCTGTACTGGCTGGAAACCATGGTGGAAGTGGATACCGGGCAAGGCCGCGTAGCTTATGGCCCGGTTAAGGCGGCAGATGTGGCCGCGTTGTTTGATGCCGATTTTATTCATGGCAAACCGCATGCATTGAGTCTGGGCTTAACCGAGGAAATCGATTGGCTTAAAAAGCAGCAGCGTTTGACCTTTGCCCGCGTTGGTATCACTGATCCTGTGTCGCTGGAAGAATATCTTGCACATGATGGCTACAAGGGCTTGAACAATGCGCTTAAGTTATCAGGTGCAGAAATCGTGAAAACCGTCACTGACTCCGGTTTGCGTGGCCGTGGCGGTGCGGCATTCCCGACCGGTATCAAATGGAATACAGTGCTAGGCTGCGAAGCAGACCAGAAATATATTGTATGTAATGCAGATGAAGGCGATTCCGGTACTTACTCTGATCGTATGATCATGGAAGGTGACCCTTTTGTATTGATCGAAGGCATGACAATTGCCGGTGTAGCAGTTGGTGCAACACAGGGTTATATTTACCTGCGCTCAGAATATCCGCATGCATTAATCACATTGAATGAAGCGATTACAGCTGCTAATAAGGCCGGTTATCTAGGTGACAACATTCTGGGCAGCGACAAAACATTCCACTTGGAAGTACGGCGCGCTGCGGGTGCTTATGTTTGCGGCGAGGAGACATCGCTGTTGGAAAGCCTGGAAGGCAAGCGCGGCCTGGTGCGTTTTAAACCACCATTGCCTGCAATTGAAGGGTTGTTTGGCAAACCAACGGTTGTGAATAATGTGATCTCACTGGCGAGTGTGCCTATCATTCTTGATAAAGGTGCACAGTTCTATGCCGATTATGGCATGGGGCGTTCACGCGGCACATTGCCGATTCAGCTTGCCGGCAACCTCAAACAATGTGGTTTGGTCGAACTGGCATTCGGTGCAACGTTACGTGAATTGTTATATGACTTTGGCGGTGGTTCGGCCAGTGGCAAGCCAATCCGCGCTGTGCAAGTTGGCGGCCCGTTAGGTGCCTATCTGCCTGAGAGCCAGTTCGATACGCCTCTGGATTACGAAGAATTTGCCAAATTATGGGCAGTGCTTGGGCATGGCGGTATTGTTGCATTTGATGACAGTGTCGATATGGCGAAAATGGCACGCTATGCGTTTGAATTCTGTGCAGTTGAATCCTGCGGTAAATGTACGCCATGCCGTATCGGTTCAACGCGTGGTGTGGAAGTGATCGATAAAATCACCTCCGGTAAGGATCACGCTAAAAATATCCAGTTGGTGCGCGATTTAAGCGACACCATGTTAAACGGTTCACTTTGTGCATTAGGCGGTATGACACCGTATCCGGTGCTGAGTGCGCTTAATCATTTTCCAGAAGACTTTGGTGTTTCATCAACTGGTCTTTCATCAGAGGCCAAGTAGCCTAAGTTGCAGGTAGGGATAAATTATGGACGAGATCAAATACAATCCAAAAACGGATTACGGTACACCGGTAAGTCAGTCAAGCAAGCAAGTGACGTTGACGATTGATGACAGGGAAATCACTGTTCCCGATGGTGTGTCTATTATGCATGCGGCCGCAGTAGCCGGGGTGATGGTGCCCAAACTATGTGCAACCGATAGCCTGGAGCCGTTCGGTTCATGCCGTTTGTGTCTGGTGGAGATTGAAGGCCGCCGTGGCTACCCGGCATCGTGCACCACACCGGTGGCAGATGGCCTGGTGGTACATACGCAGACACCCAAACTGGCGGATATACGCCGCGGTACCATGGAGCTTTATATCTCGGATCATCCGCTTGATTGCCTGACCTGTGCCACTAACGGCGACTGTGAGTTGCAGGATATGGCGGGTGCGGTGGGCCTGCGTGAAGTACGTTATGGTTATGATGGTGAGAATCACTTAAGCGCTGTGAAAGATGAAAGTAATCCATATTTCACTTTTGACCCCAGCAAATGTATTGTTTGCTCACGTTGTGTGCGTGCATGTGAAGAAACACAAGGTACGTTTGCATTGACTATTTCCGGCCGTGGTTTTGACAGTAAGGTTGCGTCCGGCCTTGGCAATTTCATGGATTCAGAGTGTGTGTCTTGTGGTGCCTGTGTGCAGGCCTGCCCAACCGCTACCCTGATAGAGAAAACCGTAATTGAAGCCGGTACACCTGAGCATAGCGTTACCACGACCTGTGCATATTGCGGTGTAGGGTGTAGCTTTGATGCGGAAATGAAAGGCGAAGAAGTGGTGCGTATGACACCAAGCAAAAATGGCGGCGCCAACCATGGTCACTCATGTGTAAAAGGCCGTTTCGCATGGGGTTATGCTACGCATAAAGACCGCATCACAACACCTATGATACGTAAAAATATTAACGACCCATGGCAGCAAGTGGGTTGGGATGAGGCAATCAGTTATGCCGCAGGCGAGCTGACCCGTATCCAGAAACAATATGGTAAGGATGCCATAGGCGGCATTACGTCATCGCGCTGCACTAACGAAGAAGTGTATGTGACGCAGAAACTGATTCGTGCCGTATTTGGTGTGAATAATGTGGATACTTGTGCGCGTGTTTGCCATAGCCCAACTGGTTATGGCTTGAAGCAGACTTTGGGCGAGTCGGCAGGTACGCAGACATTTGACTCTGTGATGCATTCTGATGTGATTTTTGTTATCGGCTCTAACCCAACGGATGCCCACCCGGTATTTGGCTCTCAAATGAAGCGCCGCTTACGTGAGGGCGCTAAATTAATTATCGCCGACCCACGCGAGATTGATCTGGTGGCTAATTCGCCGCACGTTCGTGCCGATTATCATTTGAAACTGCGTCCAGGTACCAATGTAGCGCTGGTTTCAGCGATGTCACATGTCATTGTGACCGAGGGTCTGGTACAAGAAGATTTTGTGAAAGAGCGCTGTGAGTGGGATTCATTTGTTGCATGGCGTGATTTCGTGGCAAAACCGGAAAACTCACCCGAGGCATTAGCCGATGAGCTTGGAGTTAAACCTGAAGATGTGCGCGCAGCGGCAAGGTTATATGCCACAGGTGGCAATGCATCAATTTACTATGGCCTTGGTGTGACCGAGCATAGCCAGGGATCTACTACTGTAATGGGTATTGCTAACCTGGCAATGGCGACTGCCAATATAGGCCGTGAAGGTGTGGGTGTTAACCCGATGCGCGGCCAGAATAACGTGCAAGGT
The DNA here is from genome assembly GCA_023259635.1 of Methylotenera sp. Taxonomy (GTDB): domain Bacteria; phylum Pseudomonadota; class Gammaproteobacteria; order Burkholderiales; family Methylophilaceae; genus Methylotenera. Next base: position 14,761 of record JALRGX010000070.1, read on the forward strand.
TCATGTGATATGGGTTCAATGCCACATGAGTTCCCCGGTTATCGCCATGTGGCCGATGATGCGACACGTGAATTGTTTGAAACTGCCTGGGGCAGGCCGTTAAGCAATGAGCCTGGTTTGCGTATTCCTAACATGCTGGACCAAGCCAGTGATGGCAGTTTTAAAGCGCTTTACTGTGTGGGTGAAGATATTGTGCAATCAGACCCTAATACCCAGCATGTGACCCATGCGCTGGAGAGTATGGAATGCGTGATTGTGCAGGACTTATTCCTGAATGAAACTGCCATGTATGCCCATGTATTCTTCCCCGGCGCATCATTTTTGGAAAAGAATGGTACGTTTACCAACGCAGAACGCCGCATTTCACCAGTACGCAGGGTAATGAAGCCTAAGAACGGTTATGAGGACTGGGAAGTCACTGCCAAGCTGTCAGAAGCGCTAGGTTATCCCATGAATTACAAACACGCGTCTGAGATCATGGATGAAATCGCGCAGTTAACGCCGACTTTCCATGGTGTAAGTTTCAAAAAACTGGATGAACTGGGTAGTATCCAGTGGCCATGCAATGACGAGCATCCGAACGGCACGCCAATCATGCACATTGGTGAGTTTGTACGCGGTAAAGGTAAATTCTTTATTACGCAGTATGTGCCGACTACCGAAAAAGTGAATGTGAAGTTCCCGCTGATATTGACTACAGGCCGTATCCTGTCGCAATACAATGTAGGTGCGCAATCACGTCGTACGCAAAATACAGCCTGGCATCCTGAAGATGTGCTGGAGATTCATCCGCATGACGCAGAAGACCGAGGTATCAAAGACGGCGACTGGGTGGGTATTGCCAGCCGCGCTGGTGAAACTGTGATGCGTGCCAAGATTACCGAGCGTGTGCAGGCTGGTGTCGTTTATACCACCTTCCACCATCCGGAATCTGGTGCCAATGTGATTACGACAGACAACTCGGATTGGGCGACCAACTGTCCTGAATACAAGGTAACTGCAGTGCAGATAACACGTGTAAGTCAGCTTTCTGATTGGCAGAAGCATTACAAAACCTTTAGTGAGGCACAAATCGCCTTTGCCGGCAGAAAAGCAGAAGCCGTCTAGGTTTGTGAATAGGCAGTTCGTGAATAGAATGGAACCGCCGCTGATTCTGGATGTGCCGCTGAGTACTTGTGAAGTCACTCAGTGGCAGGACGGAAAGCAGGTGAAAACGCAGGATTATCTGGCGGAGGAAACGCCGGTTGCATTGATCTATAACGGCATTTCGCATGCCGTGATGCTTGCAACTGCGCAAGACCTCGAAGATTTCGCGCTAGGCTTCTCATTATCAGAAGGTATCGTGCAAAGTGCGAATGAGTTTTACGGGGTTGATGCCAGAGTGCAGGGTAATGGTATAGAGTTGCGCTGTGATATCGCCAGTGAACGTTTTATGCAGTTGAAAGAGCGCCGCCGTACGCTAGCCGGTAAAACTGGTTGCGGCCTCTGTGGAGCCGAGAGTCTGGAGCAAGTGATGCATTATCCTGAACCGCTGGCGACAGATGTTAGATTTGCAGCAGCGAGTATCGGGCGTGGATTGGCTTCGATACAGTCTTGGCAGGCAATGCAGAAGCAAACGGGCGCAACACATGCCAGCGCTTTTGTATTGGCTGATGGTACAGTCAGTATCGTGCGTGAAGATGTCGGCAGACATAATGCACTTGATAAGCTTATTGGAGCATTGCAGAAGATGCGTATGCAGCAAGGCCTGCAGTTTGGTGATGGTTTTATTATCACAACCAGCCGTGCAAGTTTTGAAATGGTGCAAAAAACGGCAACTGCAGGTGTTGCAATGCTGGTAGCGGTTTCTGCCCCTACAGCTTTAGCGGTTCGCGTGGCAGAACAGTGTGGATTGGCCCTGGTCGGGTTTGCGCGAGAAAATCGCTTTGTGGTGTATAGTCACAGTGAAAGAATTTTGAATTAACAATTTAGATAGAAACTGGAAATATGGATATTCAGCGTTTAATTTCAATGGCGAACCAGATCGGTGATTTCTATGAATCATATCCTGACCAAAGTCATGCCCAGCAGGACATAGCCGGGCATATCAATAAGTTCTGGGCATTGCCTATGCGTAAGCAGATTGCGCAATATGTAAATGAGCAAGGCGGTCAGGGGTTGCATCAGCAAGTGCAAACTGCAATTAAGGCTTATCTGCTGACTTAAGTCGTTTAGACGGTCAAGTAGCCTGTATGCTCGATACGCACACAGGCTAAATATTCATTATTGGTACTGGAACAGCCTGAAGCTCTCCTTACGATCAGCTGCTCGTTTTCCATGCCAAATCAGTTCCCACTCATCACCAGGCTGCATTCTAGCTGTGCCCTTTTCATCCTGAATCAGGTAAAGCTTGCAATCAGGCGACTCCGAATTTTCAACAGGCTTTAGATTAATATCGGTGTAGTAACTGAACAGCATGCGTTGTGATTGACCCACGTTAAGGCTGTTGATACAACTGCTATTGGCAGGTAACGTTTTATAGATGCTGGTAAAAACCGGTGCATAGCTTTTGGCCGAATCGAGCAATGGCAACCATAATGACATGAGCAGGCCCCAGCCGAATGTCATCCCTACTGCCCAGTTGGTTACGGTTGAACGGTTACTTTGCTTCGCACGTATGCAGGTAAATAACCAGATTGCAGTCACCAGAATCGCAGGCAGCAATGTTGCCCAGTGAAATTCTGCTGTTGTTGTGCCTGATAAGAATTGCATGCGTTCTTTGATTTTTACAGGGTGGCCAGTCATCATTGCTATCCAGCCCAGCCAGATTAGAAAACCAATCAGGCCAAATAGTGTAATGCCAAACCAATTTAAGGCAGAAGCCGCACCGCGTCTTAGGTGCTCTACGCTGCCGGCACCGAGTGCTACCAGCGGTAATAATAATGGCATTGCATAGATGTCTTTAGACGGGGCACTAAAGCCCAGAAATAGCAGGGTACATCCAAAAAAGACAATGATGAGTTGGAACTTTGGCATGGAAAAAAGTATTTCCCGATTGCGCCATAAGCCCCATACTGCCAGCGGTAAGGCGGGCCATGCATACCAAACGAGCATTCGCAGGAAGTAGAAATGATTATTAAAGTTAAATGAATTTAGGCTGGATTGTAACCATTGTTTGAATATGGTCGGGTGCTGGGCATAAAGCAATGTTAGCCAGCCTAGTATTAATGGGCTCGCTATGATAATTGCAGTGGTTAAAACTTTGGTAAAGCTGATAGTGCGCCAAGGCTTAAAAAATATAGCTAGTAATAGTGCTGTACTCAGCAGTATCAGCGGCGTTATTACACCATCTGATAAATAACCTGCGCTTAAGGCTACACCAAGCAGGCCGCTGGCTCGCCAGGGACGGCGCTTGGAAAGCGCCAGCGCATAGAAACCCGTAGCTGCACTTGCCAGACTAGCGATATCCGTATTCAGGCTGTGTGCATTCATTACCAGGCCAATGGTGCCTATCATGATAAAGGTGGCGTGGCGTCCCACGCCCCTTGCCCACAATTCGCGGCTGGTCATACCGACCATAAGCAGGATAATCGCTATCCATAAGATGTTGATAAGCCTCGCGCCATCATGCATGCTTAAAAAAGGGCTGAGTAATTTTGCGCTGGCTGCTGCTGTCAGGTAGTAGAGCGGCGGAGTATCTAATGATGACTCTCCTGCAGCCAGGGGGGCGATGAGGCTGCCACCTTGAATAATACCTTTAACCACAGTAATACCGGTGCTTTCGATCGGCTTCCATGGAGCATGGCCGGCTAAGCCGAACAGTATCCAGATGGCGCATAGTACAAGTAATAGTTGGGTCTTGGCATTTTCACCTATGCGAGCGCGTGGTGAAGCCATGTTACCTTGCCAGTCGTGGTCGAGTTGAAAGCGCATAGTGGGTAGCGAATGAGTTTTTATTGTAGATTGACTATTACATACTAGCCTGTTTTGCAGGCCAACGTAATATTAATGCAAAAAGGCAGCCTGAGCTGCCTTTTGATAAATGACTATTTGCAAGAGGTCTCGCAAGTAATCATTACATGCCGTATTTTTTGCGGAATTTATCAACGCGACCGGCAGTGTCAAGAATCATTTGTTTACCAGTATAGAAAGGGTGTGATTTTGATGACACCTCGATTTTAACCAGAGGATACTCTTTACCGTCAGTCCACTTGATGGTGTCGCGAGCTGCGATAGTAGAGCGAGTTAAAAAACTAAAGTCCGCGCCGATGTCTTGAAACACAACTTCGCGGTATTCTGGATGAATTCCATCTTTCATAATATAAGCCTCAGTATTGATTGCCGAATGATACGGCAAAATTATATTGCGCATTTTTGCGGTAACTCGTCATTATATTTACATTGGCCGAGCTATGCAAGGTAATTATTGGCAGATAAATCTAGCCTCTGCGCATGCTGTCGAAAAAGTCTGCATTATTCTTGGTGGACTTGATTTTGTCCAGCAGGAACTCCATAGCGTCGAGATCGTCCATTGGGTAGAGTAGTTTGCGCAGCACCCAGATTTTCTGTAATACATCTTTCTCGATCAATAACTCTTCGCGACGTGTACCGGATTTATTTACATTGATAGCAGGATAAATACGTTTTTCAGCCATACGGCGGTCAAGATGGATTTCCATGTTGCCGGTACCTTTGAACTCTTCATAGATCACATCATCCATGCGGGAGCCGGTATCAACCAATGCAGTGGCGATAATTGTCAGTGAACCACCCTCTTCAATGTTACGCGCAGCCCCGAAAAAACGCTTTGGGCGCTGCAATGCATTGGCATCCACACCGCCGGTAAGTACCTTGCCTGAGGAAGGAATAACTGTGTTGTAAGCGCGTGCCAGACGGGTGATCGAGTCCAGCAGAATCACAACGTCTTTTTTGTGTTCTACCAGGCGCTTGGCTTTTTCCAGTACCATCTCTGCTACTTGTACATGGCGGGTAGCCGGTTCGTCGAAAGTGGAGGCAACAACTTCACCCTGGACAGAGCGTGTCATTTCTGTCACTTCTTCCGGGCGTTCGTCAATCAAGAGTACGATTAATACAACATCAGGATGATTGGCAGTAATTGCGTGTGCAATATTCTGCATCATCACGGTTTTACCGCTTTTAGGGCTGGCAACCAATAGGCCGCGCTGCCCCCTGCCGATAGGTGCAATCATGTCAATTACGCGGCTGGTAATATTTTCTGCGCCTTTGATGTCGCGCTCAAGAGTCAAAGGCTTGGTAGGAAAGAGTGGTGTCAGGTTTTCAAACAGAATCTTATGTTTGGTATTTTCCGGTGCTTCGCCATTTACCTGATCAACCTTTACTAGTGCAAAATAACGCTCGCCATCTTTGGGGATGCGGATTTCGCCCTGGATGCTGTCGCCGGTATGCAGATTAAAGCGTCTGATTTGTGACGGTGAAACGTAGATGTCATCTGGACCTGCCAGGTATGATGTGTCTGGAGAGCGTAAAAACCCAAAGCCGTCCTGCAGGACTTCAAGCGTTCCGTCGCCATAGATACTATCCCCTTTTTTTGCCTTGTTTTTCAGGATGGCAAATATCAAATCCTGTTTTCGCATGCGGCTCGCATTGTCGATTTCGTTGGCAATGGCCATTTCAACTAACTCGGTTACTGGTAGATGCTTAAGGTCTGATAAATGCATGAGGTCTCGCTAAAACAAGAATTTGATGTAGTGTTAAGCTTATAGATTGAAAGCTAGGGATTAATTTAATGACTGAGGAAGACTTTGCTTGGTTAAACAGAAATTAATGCGGTAAAACCAAGCGTTTGAATTTATTGTTAAGCGTAAAGCGTTTAGATGTTGCTGTCAATAAAAGCTGTTAATTGAGATTTTGACAATGCGCCAACTTTAGTTGCTTCAACATTGCCGTTTTTGAAGAGCATTAATGTAGGGATGCCGCGAATTCCATATTTTGGCGGAGTTTGCTGGTTGTCATCGATATTGAGTTTTGCTACCTTGAGGCGACCTGCATATTCTTTTGAAATCTCATCCAGGATTGGTGCAATCATTTTGCATGGACCACACCATTCTGCCCAGTAATCAACCAGTACAGGTACTTGCGATTGTAAAACGTCTTGCTCAAAACTTGCATCGCTCAGGTGTGTGATGTGTTCGCTCATGGTAAACCTCTATTGAATAATTCTTAAGTAATAAACGCATATCGTAACGAAAAAAAATGATTTCGTGAAGTGGCATCTGTAACTTGTGAAAGTTTAATTTTTTGAATGTACCGCCAAATCATCTGATCATTATATGAAAGTGCGGTGTAATGGGTTGTTATAATTGCAACCTTTAATTCAGCATAAGTTCTAAGTGAAGCAGCGTTTGCTTGAAAGTAATGCTGGATTTCCGAGAAACTATAAACATTTAAAAGATAAATGAAAAGATTTTTATTATCACTATTAGTTTTGATGCTGTGCCAGTTCGCTTTTGCAGAGTCACATGCTGCCAGCGATTTCATGCTGAAAGATATGACAGGCAGCAAACATCAGCTATCTAGTTACAAGGGCAAGTGGGTGCTGGTAAATTATTGGGCGACCTGGTGTCCGCCGTGTCTGGAAGAAGTACCTGACCTGGTTAACCTTTACGATCAGCACATGCAAAAAGACTTGATGGTCTTGGGTGTGGTGTTTGATTACAAGGACGTTAAAGAGGTTGAAAAGTATGTCGATGACATGCTGATGTCTTATCCGATTATTTTGGGTGACGATAGTGTTGCTGCGCAGATAGGACAAGTAGATGTGCTGCCGACTACTTTTATTTATAACCCGCAAGGTGTGCTTGTAAAGATTAAGCGCGGGGTTATTACCAGGGAATTTATTGAGAAAGCTATTACCGGTAAAAAGTAAGCTGCAATATTAATATTGCAGCTTATTCTATTAGTGGCAATCTGCAGGTTTCGTTCGGATTGCAGTGCTGTTATTTTGGTACATCAATAGTGTTGCCTTCGCCATCCAGAACGTTCAGCTGGTTTTCTTCAGCAAAATGCATCAGTTGGGCAAAGCCATCAGGGTTTACGTCTTTCAGTTTTAAATCTACAGCCAGGCAGCGCACGCCGCTGATGACTCTAGGCTTAAGATAAGGTGAATATTTCAGTTTACGGTCATCACCAAAGGTGGCGTAAGTGCTGCACATGCGGTCAACCCAGTCGCTCGGACGGAAAGGTTTGCCGGCACGGGTGTTGCCTTCTATGATAATTTCGTTGTTTTTTTGCGTCATGGTTTGTATTGAACTCACTTGGTTGTGGATGTCGAGCTACTGTTGGCAGCTTAAACTTTTTTAATTATAACATCTGCAATATGGTTGCTAAATCCAAACTCGATCTTTAATGCGGAAATTTATGCATATATATTAAGCCGCTTTGGCATCATTATTGGATATCAACTTCAAAGCCAAAGCGGCACAGACAGGGCATATTTACTGCATGTACTCGAATACTTTGACCACTCGGCTTACACCGTTCGTGTTGCGGGCGATCTCAACTGCATCATCTGCCTCTTTCTGGGTTACATAACCCATGAGGTAAACAACACTGTTTTCGGTAACCACTTTTACATAATTAGGCGCGAAGCGGTTTTCTGAGACAAATTGAGCTTTTACTTTTGAAGTCAAATAAGTGTCATTGGTGCGAGAGCCGATTGAGGTTTTGGGGCCGACAGCCAGCTCATTAGTAATGCTTTTTACATTTTCTATACCAAGCACCAGGTTACCTGCCTTGGCTTTAGTCTTGTCGTCAGGTACTTCGCCTGTAAGTAATACATTGCCTTTAAAGCTGGTGATGTTGACATGGGATGCTTCGCCTAATGCATCATAGATGTTTTTTGTAGCTTTAAGCTCAATGTTTTCATCTTCGATATAAATGCCGGAGGTGCGCCTGTCTGCTGCCATTGCACCACCAGCAGCAGCGCCACCCACTACAACAGGAACACATGCTGTAATTTGAGATGCCAGTGCGATTGCTGCTAATAATTTCAAGCTTATTTTCATTGTTGACTTCCTTTGTGTAAGTAACTTGATTAATAAAACTAAGTAAAGACAGAATTAAGTGCCTGCGCGAGCAAATTGCTACGTTGCGCGGTTTTTTGGTTTCGACATAACCTAAAGGTTAGTCTACACCGCAACTGCGTTGTTGCAACCTCGCTGTATACCGCATACTATATCGGTTCCTGCGTTCCGTG
>JALRGX010000114.1 GCA_023259635.1 Methylotenera sp.
TTCAATCATCACCGGTTACTCAGCTCAATTGGCTATTTACCTCCGGCAGAAGCTGAGGCAAACTATTACCAGCAACTAGAAACTGAACCAGTTGCTGATTAACTTAAACAAAATACCCTCCTCAAAACCCGGAGCGATTCAGGAGTGACTTTCATACTTCAGATGTCTACAAATGGGTATCAGAAAGATTCAAATTCAAGCTATCAGATAATTTCGAAGATGCTCCTAAAATAGCTATTTATTACTACCTCCAAACTCTAGTCGAACTAAAACTTATTGAAAAAGGATATGGTAGAGGCTCGTATGTCGTAGTTGGGAATAAATATGTGCCAGACTAGACCTAGTATTGATTGCAATATGCTGCGTTTATGAATTAAACTGTTACACATGCCTGTAACACACAAGCTACACTTTAGAGTTATAAGTTATTGATTTATATATAGCATTGTCCACCCGCAAATTCCTCGTGTCGGGGGCACCATCAGCTACAGTGCAACCGCACTGTTAATGACCATGTACTTTTAATTCTATTAATTTTTAATTCAGTCATTTGGATATATCGGATTGTGACAATAGTAGGTCAAGACACTTAGTTGGTGTTAAGAATTAATGCGTATTTGTGAATAAGACATTTTCAAGATCTTGAAAGATGACTTAATTAGCAGTAACGATAAAGCCAAGCCCACTACAATATCAGCCCATCCTAAATTAGTAAGCCACACGAGTATTGAGGCCACAATAACTGAAACATTATTCAGAATGTCATTTCTGGAGCATTCCCAAACCGAGCTCATATTAATGTCTTGCTCTCGATGTTTGGTAAGTAATAGAAGGCAGGTGAGGTTTAACAATAAAGCGATAAACGCAACGACACCCATCGTTTCAAAAATTGGCACCGTGTTATCAATAATGTGTTGAATTACTTGGCTCAACACAAATAGAGCGCCAAATAGAATTAAGCAGCCTTTAATAAATGCCACTCTGGCTTTCATTTGATCGCTTTTGTAGACGACAAATAAACTTAATGCGTATGTAGTTGCGTCGCCAAAATCATCAAGACTTTCAGCCAGTAGGCCTGTGGAGTTTGTAGTCAGTCCATAGGTGGCTGTTAAAAAAAATAGAAAAACATTTATGAAAAGCACAATCTTTAATGTCTTGGATTGTTTCGCTTTCATGGCTTCTATAGCACAAGATTTATTTTCACAGCAATCAGCCACTTATCACTCTTTCAGAAATATGAATGCAGTGATTAATATACACTGATACTTGATAATAATTAAAGCAGCTAAACAGCCGTTTTTTGCATTGTAAGCATGCAAATGATTAAACGTGACAATATGCTGAACATCAGAGAGATGTTGGCGAGATGAAGCAAGTAAATACATAAGATGCAGAGGTTAAAACAACTTGTAACTCTATTATTTTACAATAAAATCAATAGGGTGCCTTTGTTGTTACAGAGTATACGATGCTAATTAACATGCAAAATTAAGGATGACTGATCGCAGCATTCTGCTGGCGGCCTGTTATCAAGTACTAACTGAGACTTAAGTAACACAAACTTTATTGCGGCCTGTTTTTTTCGCTTCATACAATGCGGTGTCAGCCTGATGGAGCAACATATCAATGTTGACATTTTCATCATGAAGTGTGGTGACGCCCATAGAAACCGTGAAATGTATAGGCAGGCCAACAGGCATAGTTACTTCGATCTTGGCGACAGCCTTACGTAAACGTTCGGCAACTTCAAGAGCTTCTTTACTCGGTGTTTCAGGCAAAACGACAGCAAACTCTTCACCACCTATGCGACCAATCAAGTCAACTTGACGTAATGTATCTTGACAGACTTTACTGAGCACTTGCAGTACGGTGTCACCCACTTGGTGACCATAGGTATCGTTTACATTTTTGAAGAAATCAATATCCAGCATCAGTACAGATAGATGCCTTTTATAGCGTATTGCCCGTGATAACTCTGTTTCGCCTTGTTCAATAAAATGACGGCGATTTGATAAACCTGTAAGGTAATCAAGATGCGCCTGTCTTGTAAGCTCGAATTCTAGTTCTTTACGATTTGTGATATTGGTCTGTATTCCAATCATTCTTAAAGGCTGGTGATTCTCGTTCCACTCTGTGACACTGCCGATGGTATTAAACCAGACCCAACCACCGGCACTATTCTTCCGACGGTAATCTAAGCTTTTAGGGCCGCCATCTCTTAGGCATTCTTGCATTGCTTCACGAACGGCATTTATATCTTCTGGGTGCACATTTTCAAACCACTGTTGTAGATTGCTTTGAAAAGTAGCTGGGTCGTAGCCGAGCATCTGGGCGTATTCAGGGCTAACTAAAATATCCCCAGTAGCTATATTAAGGTCGAACCAGCTCTGATTGGCGGAAATGATTGCGAGGCGCAGACGTTCTTCGTTTTCATAAAGTCTTTTTTCAATTTCTTTTCGTTCTGTGTAATCAGTATATGACCCGGTCATTCGAACGGCTTTACCTTCGGCATCTCGCTGTACAACTTTTGCGCGGTCTAATATCCATTTATAGTCACCACTCTTGGTGCGCATTCTATATACTAACTCATGGGCCGGACTGCGTCCTTCTAAAACATCACTAATTGATTTCCTGGCAATTTGTACGTCATCCGGATGCAAAAAGTCTGCCCATTGATTCGTGGTTTGTCCTATTTCCTCATGGGTGTAACCAAGAATTTCTGCCCAAATATGATTGCGCTCCACCTTGCCGGAGGGTATGTCCCAATCCCAGTAACCAAGGTTGCTGCCCTCAAGTACTAAATTCAGTTGTTTTTCCTTATTAATAATTAACAATTCCGTTTGCTTGCGCTCGGTGATGTCTGTGAGTGTCGCCACATAATTGGTTGCGTTACCGGCCGCATCCTTAACAACGGTAATGGTGAGCTGCTCTGGATAAACTTTACCGCTCTTATGCCTATTCCATATTTCACCTTCCCAGCCTCCTGTCTCGTTGATATTTTTCCACATGGCTGTATAGAAGGTTTTGTCATGTTCTTTTGACTTGAGCAGACGCGGCGTCTGTCCTAAGGCTTCTTCTGCGCTATAGCCAGTGATTCTGGTGAAAGCGTTATTCACACGCAAGATAGTGCTATTGATATCAGTAATAAACATACCTTGTTGAGATTCAAAAACCGTGGCGGCGATGCGAAGGTCGTAGTTTGCCTGATTGAGTGATGCGTCTCGTTGGTGTAATAGTTTCAACACCCGTAGCGCTGTTATCGTTCCTACAGTCAGCATGAAGAATGCAAATACCAATACTGCAAGCAGGAACTGGCTACGCATCGACTCAGCATTTACTTGTGCTTGCTTAACTATGCCCTCAGCTTTTTTTTCTGAAAAATTAACAATGTAGTTTATGCGCTGTTCCAGCGCTTCGTATACAGGCGCGAGTTTTGTCTCAAGGACGTGTGTTGCTTCATCATTACGTTCATTTATGATGAGTTTGAGAAATTCAGCATGGGTTTTATGCCAAAGTCTGACAAGTTCACGAACTTCTCGTACTTTACTCATATCACTAAGAAAATTTGCTTCTATTACGGACAGATTTTTGTCCAGCAAGGCTTCGTGCTGATTAAGTTCCTTTTGATAAGCCGTATGGTCTGAGCTTTTAGGGACTAGTGTGGCTGACAAGTTTTCAGCCTGAATCTTTATGATGGAAAATCTGGCTTCACGTGCCGCAACATTGACCTGAAACGCATGTTGATAGAGAGCGCTTGTCTGAGCGGAAAGATGAGCGACTGTTTTATTGAGATGCCATTGAAGAAAAGCCAGCCCAATTAGCATAACGATAAGGCCAATGATGGTAATTTTTAGGATATGGCGATATGACTTTAAAAGTAACTTGAACGACATTGCCATCTCGTTTCATTTGTATTTTTCTAATGTGCCTTTCGGTCAATAATACACCTACTCCCGCTAAACTATCAAACAACTTCCGGTTATGGATTGACATGGAAATAAGTTTGCCAACTCGCACATCTGCAAAAACAATCAAGGGGATTCGATAACGTCGTAATCTCTTGATTGTTTCTAGTCGACATGCTGGTAGGCTGAGTAAACCCGAGTTGTTTGGAACCAACTTTTATATTTAATGACTTAACTTGTAAATTAAATACATATTTAAAATGATTAAGAGTAGAGTAAAAAAACAGATAGCTTCATTTACTTAAAGGAGTTGCCGTATGTTTAACTTTTTAAGGAAATTACCGCTTTTTGCTTTATTGGTATTTACTCTGGCGCCCTCCATCAGTGTTGCCGTTCCTTCCTTCGCCAGGCAAACAGGAATGGATTGTGCCGCTTGCCATACCAGTTTTCCAGAACTAACTTCTTTTGGGCGTGAATTTAAACTTGATGGCTACACATTAGGCGAGCGTAAATTGTTACCCTTAGCCGCCATGATGCAATTTTCAATGACCAATCTTGCCAAGAACCATGACAACACAGGGGCACAGATCATGTCACGTGAGAATGATCTGCAATTTGATGTGTTAGGACTTTTCCTGGCAGGTAAGCTAAATGACCACGCAGGTATGTTTGCCCAATGGACTTATAGTAACAATGGCACCCAAAATACCGGGGGCAATATTATCGGGCATAGCGCCTTGGATAATACCGACATTCGATTTGTGTTGAACCATGATATTTTTGGTAAAAATACGGTGTTTGGACTTAGCTTGAATAATAACCCATCTGTGCAAGACGTATGGAATACTACGCCGGCATGGGGGTTCCCATTCAATGGTCCTAATCTACCTAACGTCCCAGGGCCAAGTTTTACAAGTTCAGTGATTGAAGGCGGCCTTAGCCAGCAAGTGGCTGGTATTGGGGGTTATTTCTGGTATGACAGGCATCTATATGGTGAATTGTCTTTCTATGGCAATGCCAACAAATCTTTTAGGGTATTGAGCGCCGGACAGGATTGGAATGGTGGCGTGACTAGAATTGATGGGAGGAATAACCCCTATTGGCGTCTGGCATGGAATGAGGATTGGGGAGACCACTCCCTGATGCTGGGGACTTACGGAATGCAGGTGGACGTATTTCCTGATCCATTAAATCCACATGGTGCAACGGATCAGTTCATGGATACGGCACTTGATGCACAATATCAGTATCTGTCGGACCCGCATGTTGTGACGGTACAAACTACCTTCATTCATGAGAAGCAAGATAATAGAGCTAGTTATGATCCTACCTGTATTTCAGGGCCTTGCAACCCTCGGAACCATTTAAACACATTTAAGGCTAAAGCTAGCTATCTCTACAACCACAAGTATGGCGCATCTTTTGCCTACTTTAATACTACCGGCAGCAATGATGCTTATGCATTTTCAACAGGAAATAACACCGTGACTAAGCCGGATACGCAGGGTTATGTGCTTCAGCTTGATTACGACCCATGTACATCTGCCAGAATTTCATTGCAGTATACTGGCTATATTAAATTTGATGGTTCCAGAGGTGTTGACCTTGTAGGGCTTAGGCCACGTGATAGAAATACCTTGTTCCTTAATACCTGGTTTGCGTTCTAGTTTATTCAGAGAATGGTCATAAGGGCATTTATATAAATAGGAGTTTCTGATTTGATAGGAGTACCGTCACAATGGGTAGTTGAACATACACCTTTAATCCGTAAAGGGGGCAGGGTGCTGGATGTTGCCTGCGGTAACGGGCGTCATGCTATATGGCTGGCTCGGCAAGGTTACCTGGTCGATGCGGTTGACCGTGACTATCAGGCTGTGGCAGGTATGTCAGGTATCGCAAATATTAACGTTAGCATTGCTGATATTGAAACGGGTCATTGGCCTGTTTCAGACCGGAAATACGATGGCATTGTGGTTAGCCGGTATTTATATAGACCTTTGCTGGGCAAGCTCGCTAAAATGCTTCATCCTGATGGGGTGTTGATTTATGAAACGTTCATGGTGGGAAATGAGCGTTATGGCCGGCCAAGCAACCCGGATTATCTTTTGCTGCCGGATGAACTCAAGCTGGTGTATGCGCCATTGTTAGAGATACGCGCGTTTGAGCAAGGTGAGGTTGATGGGCCTGCCCCAGCCGTGATGCAGCGCATTTGTGTTATCAACAGTCAGGATTCGGCACGATGATACTTTACAGATATAAAAAGCTTACAAGCTCTGCCATTGTCAGCTTTTTATATTTGTTTAAGCATCAAATTCTTCTTTGTAGTCGTCCGGGTTAATGCCGCACATTTTTAATGGTTCAATCAGGCGGTCGCGTTTGATTTTAGCGCTGGCTAGTATGTAACCGCGAATCACATGTTCACGCGTTACCGATGAGTGATCGTAGCCAGCAACTTCTTCAATAATTTTAGTGACTTTGCGCCTTGCCATAGAACGGAACAGGGCGGGGACATATTTAAGCAGTTCGTTAAACAGGTCCTCAGCGTCTTTGTGCCATTCACCTTGTTTAGGCAGTTCCGGTATAAAACCGTATTCATCTTCACTTAATTCGCGCCATACCACTACTGAATTACCGTCAGGGTCAGCGACGTGTGCTTCTAGTTCCAGCGCCGGTGTGCGCTGCGCTTCATATAGTGCGCGGCCACCGGAATTCACCAGCCTGGTGAAGGCTGCCTGTACATCAGGAACGCTTACCCTTAAGGTGACGGGCCGTGATATTTTATTAACGTGAACAAGACGTAAAATCACGTTACCTGAATCAAGGTCAATAAAACCCTCGCCGTGTTTAACCTTTTGTAAGCCGATTAATTTACCCCAGAACTCTTCTGAACGTGCCAGATCGCAAACCGGTACATCAACGTGCGTAACACCAAAAAACATATAAAAAACTCCTAAGCGCCAGTAGTTTCTGGCGGTATTTCGTGGTTATGTTGAGTGCTGCAATCTGAACAGTATATTTTACCGATGCGCACATGGTAGATAACTTTTTCTCCCGGCATAACTTCACGAGAGCAGCTATCACAGAGTGTGCCTACGTCCATGGTGATTTCATCAAAGCCTTCAAATGGTTTTTCGATCCCACCTACAAGGCGCGCAAATGGCTTGGCTTTTACAATATCCTGTCTGTAAAAGCCTTCCATTTTCATGAATCTGTCTATCATAGGCTCGGACAGGCCAACTTTACGCAGAGAGTCCACCATCAGGGATTCGCGATAATCGAACAGTTCGTCTGATATCACCATCCAGTGATGTGAGTTGCGAGGCCTGTCGCCAAAGTAAACTTTTTCACCAGTCAGTATCTGGCGAACAAAGAGGTATTGCTTTTCAATTAATCGTTGCTTGGTGACGCCGATAAAAAATGATGAAAGCTTGTCATCTGCGTATACGGTCGTATAAAAATCTGTAAGTACTTCTGTTAACAGCTTGCCTTCTTGCAGTGCATTCCATAGCTCTGCATCTGGTGGTGGGTATTTGGTGCTATCCTCATCCTGTGGGGTAAGATTCTCATCACGTTTGCTACTGCGTAAGTCGCGTAGCGTAAAGGCATCGCTGTAGATGTCATGAGGCGCAGCGCCATGCCTTGCAGCAAGCAAGGTGCCGTTATCTACCATCTCGGCAAGGCCGGCAAGGTAAATGTTCCACTGATGTACATCGTGGTGTTGTGCAAAAGCAACTTCCTGTGCACGGCCAGCGTAGGTGCCTGCTGGTGGAGTAGGGTTGCTGGAAATACATTCGTAATAATGAAAGTTAGGGTGTGCCTGTTCCAGCTGTTTTAATTGCTCGTGTAAATAAAACCAGTCGGTGTTTCTGCCGCCGTGATAAAGATGGATCTGATTTTGATGTTTATGATGCAACGCATCGCGCACTATGCCTATCAGCGGCGCCAATCCGGTGCCGGTGCCAATCAATAACAGTGGCTGATCATTTGCGTTTTTTTGATAATAACAGTTACCTTCGGCATCCTGTATGTCGACGCTATCACCAGCCATGAGTTCATCGATGAGCCAGTTGCTCATAATGCCGCCATCCTGGCGTTGTACGTGTAGTTCCAGAAAATAATCTTCGGCGGGCAGGCTGGCAAGTGAATAGCTGCGTGTGATGCCATCCTGACGGCGTACGTTAATAAACTGACCAGCCTTGTAAGCAAAGTCTGTCGGCGGTTCCAGAAGTATTCTGCATACGTTTGAAGACAGCATTTCTTTGTTATGCACTAAAGTGGTCTGAAAAAGACCGGTGGGTGGGCCAATTTGCATGACACCCATGGGTACGCATTGGCAGGCCAGGAAAAAGCCTTCTTTAACGAGCTCCTGTGATAATCCTTTTTGTGCTACCGGTGGAATTTCACCTTGTTTGCATTGTTGAATACATACATGGCAGACACCGCTGCGGCAGGAGAATGGTATTTCGATGCCTTGGCGCAATAATGCGTCAAGGATGTTTTCAGTTTCTCGTGAATGGATATCACGATTTTGATTGTCATTAATATGGTATTTTAGATAAGCCATAGTTATTCATCTGTGATTACGCTTTTGCTGAATGGCTTTCCAGAGTATCCAGTAATTTTCTAGCAAATTTTTTGGAATCCATGAAAATCATGCCAAGATTTTTACTAGGTTTGGCAGCGACAGCCAGAATGGTGTCTGGTCCGGCTTGTACCAATAGCATCACGCCTTGCTCGCCTTCAACCAGTACTAACTTTAAATTGCCTCGTTGTATCTCCTGCGCTGCACGATGGGCCAAAGCCAGCAGGGATGCACACATTGCGCCAAAGCGGTCAGGATCGACGCCATTCCCAAGCACTGCAGCAAGAGTGAAACCGTCGCTTGAAATACATGCAGATGCTTCAATATCAGCAGATGTGGAATTCAGTTCACGCAATACGGATCTTAGGGCGGATGTACGTGCTTCTTCCGGTGTTTTTTGAGCAATATGCATAATAGATTCTCTAATAGATTTATTTGACGAAATACCCCTGCAGTAGCATATTGCTACTGCAGGGGTATTGCTGCGCTATTACAGTGCGGCTTCTACTAAAGGCATGTTGCTGCGTGATTTTGTCAGTACCATACCCAGGTTCGCTGATTTACGGCATACAAAGCAAGCAACTTGCTCTTCATTTTTACCGCGGATGAAAACGTGGATCAGGTTATCACTGTTGATAATAATTTCCTGAAAGTAGTGATGGCCGTCATCTGAAAGACCGCGTGACTTCTTGAAGATACTTTCAATCATTTTAACGTTTGGGCCTTGGAATAGATCTGCAGTAGCCGCTGCCAACAGTTCAACTACTTCTGTCGGTTGTGAATCCACAGATTTGATACCGAGCAGCATGCCGCTGGCAAGGTCGATATAGCCTGCAGCTAAACATTCAGGAATTGAAGCGGTTGCGGCTTGTAAAGCATCATTTAGTTTGGTCATATAAATTTCCCCTTTTAATTAAATAATTGTTTTTTTGTGATAATTGAACTGCCTTTGCTACATTTCATAACTTTGCCTGGACGGGCAAGTGATGATTCTTTTTTGGAGCGCTTCAGACGCTATGTGAAAACGCCTCCAGAAATTTGACTTGTGCTTCAGATTGCACCCAGCGTGGCTCAATCCTTCGCACATATTCCAAAGCATATAGTGATCCCATTCCTTCCCAGATCAAATGCGCTGCAAGTACAGTTCCTGTGCGGCCCAGGCCAGCCCTGCAGTGCACTGCAATAACTTCGCCTCGTGTAAGCAGGGTTTCAATCTGCTTGCATATACGTATGCCTTGTTCAACGCTTGGCGCTTCCATGTCAGGAATGGGCTCCCAGACACTTTTGATTCCAAAAGGTTCGAGTTTTGCATTGTCCAGAGGTGTCTCTGTTAGTGTCAGCAACGTAGTAATTCCTACACGCTGTAAAGCCTTAAGGTCGTATTCCATATCGAAATAGACACCAGGTACAGGTGTGCCGGCAAGTTTTCCTTTTTTAAGCCATAGAAATCCACGCGGACCAGATTGGCTTTTGGTTTTTGCAAGTGCGGCTTTTGGCAAAGGTTTTGCTGGAATAACCGATTCATCAAGATGCTCAGGTGGAGTGCCTGGGCTTGCGATATTGCAAGAGCCGGTACGCGCAAATTCACGTGCCGCATGTGAAATCGGGCTATCGAATATCTGTGGGATAGGTTGTTCTTCTTGAACATGGCCTCCGGCGATCAATATCGCGGTGCCTCCTAGGAGTCTTGCATGTTTCTGATTGTGCAAAACCACGAGCAGGGCGCGTCGCGTTGCTTCTTCACGCAGATAAGCTAGCAGGCGTTCGCTTTCCAGATCATTTAGCCCCGTTGTTGGTTCATCGATGCATAACAGGTGCGGGTCGGAGACTACTTGACGTAAAATCGAAAGGTGTCGTTGTGATGCCAGGGGCAGGCTTACTACAGGTTCATCAAGTTTGTCACATAATTCATTCAGGTTTGCACGTGCTAATAAACGTTTTGCAAGCTCATATTGCATGGTCCGTGTCAGCTGATGACGTTCTGTAAGATTTACTACGATATTTTCTAATACAGAAGACATCATGAGTTGGGCGCTTTGAGCAACCAGGTCTGGTCGCTCTTTTTCGGCTAATACAGCACCACGATAGTAAGCATTACCCCATGTCCGAAAGGAGGGGCTGGCGTAGCTTAGTCCTGCCAGTGTACGTAATAACGTAGATTTTCCAGTGCCTGAAGGGCCTAGCAGTACAAATGCACCTTGCTCTGGAATACTTAATGAAATTTCGCTTAAAACTACTTTTTTGCCAAAAGCGACGCCAAAGTTATTGAGCTCCAGCAGCACACCGGAGGAAGATGTATCTTCTGAAACTTGCTGCCTTACTTGACTGGCAGGCGAATTCTTTAGGGGCTTAAGCATTGGAATTATTTTATTCATATTAATTTGTTAGCGACTCGTGCTAGGGTCAAGCAGGGCGAGCAGGGCGAGCAGCATTTGTTTCACATCTTTGCGTTCACGCCCATCTACCTCGAAAACGGGGATGTTCAAGTTAAATGCAGCAATACGTTCGTAGAATTTATCAAGCTGGCCTATTTGCGGGTTTAGTTCGGTACGTGTAATGCCGATCACAGCCATGCCATTGCATTTGGCAATTAATTTACTGAATGCGTTCAAATAATGATCCAGATCTGCTATCGGATCCGGTCTGGCATTATCGATAAGAATAACAAACCCCATTGCATTTTCGCTGAGGATTTCCCACATGAAGTTGAAACGGTCTTGTCCGGGAGTGCCATAAAGGTGCACTTTGGCTCCTCCCTCAAGATTAAGCACGCCATAGTCCATTGCTACCGTGGTGTTGGTTTTGCGTTGTGCAACTTCGTCTGATGCTTTCGCCTCTGTGCCCACTACCATGATGTCGCTGACTGAACTGATGGCTGTGGTTTTACCTGATCCAACCGGACCAGCAAATATGATTTTATTTTCCATTTGTTAGAGACTCGAAATTTTAGTGAACAGTGAATTCCACAGCCCAGATTTTTGTTTTTGCTCTGACTTTCCTTCTGCTGGTAAAGATTCGGAATTTAGTAATGAAGGTCCATGGCTAACTGTTTTGACGATGCCGGCACTGTAAGCAGCGCTGATTATTCGATTAACCTCGTTTCTATCAATGCCAAGGACGCGTCGTACAAGCATGATAGATGTGGGGTGACGCGTAAGCAGTGCACAGATGCGTGCGGTATTTGCAGTGACTGGCAATCGGGTTAGATTCGGCCAGCGGATGAATTGAACTACATCATTTTCTGAGCAGTTTTCTATCAATTTATGATCATAAGCATAAAAGGCCAGTTGCCATAACAACTCTCGAATATCTTTGCCTGAGGCTGAATTTGATGTCGGTGTGAAGTTGCTTAAAGGTATGGTTTCAAAACTTGTTGACGGTGATGTGCTGAATTCGACAATATCCTGAATATTGGCGTGGTATTGTTGTCGCTGCGGGAGTATGGTGATTTCACCATGGCCGGGCAAAATAATCTGGGTGTCGATTTTTGAGTTAAGAATCTGCTTTATTGTGTTAAGTAGATGCGTAGCAGGCGCAAAAGCAGGAACTTCAGTGTCGCTGAACTTGCTGGATAATCCAGTTAACATAGTTTATTAAAATTCTTTGATTGATAATGGCAACTGAATAGTTATGGTTATGCTTACCACTTACTTTAAAGTTGTTATTGCAATGCAATTATCAATTTCCAGAAATTTCCCCTTGTGTATTAAAAAATGAGGTCATTCACATTTAATGCCCGGAAATGTCTACGCAATTTTCATTCCATAAAGAATGTTTGTAAGTATGTTTATGATTCTTATGGAAAATATGCTGGCAATTTTTTATTTTTATTCTAACAACGTTCCATATCGCCTGTCTAATGGCGAATATTCAGACACTGATGTTAAATTTTTAACAATTGCAAACACATGAATTTAATACTGCATCGGATAGGTAAAACAAAAGCGACAGTCGTAGAAATTCCTAAGACCTGCAAAGTTCCAAGCTGGGGGAGTGTGAGTAAAACTGCTGGAGTAATCCTGTGCAATTCTATTTAGCAATTCCGCTGCCATAGAGCCTGCGCTCCTTAGACCGGTAACTTTGCGCCCCAAACTTTCGGATGGTTTGCCCTATTTTGTTTTAAAAACCTAACGCAATTTTAAATATATTGCATAGCATCTAATTTTATTTATAAATCATATATATAAATTTAGATGTCAGCGATGCTACTTAGGGTTTTTGTTTATGTCAATCACTTTTTTTGTGAAGTGTGGTTAAGCGTATTTAGTAAGATATTGCGATGCGGAGCGGCAGATATTGTGAATATGCAGTCCATTTTTCTAATTGGATGATGAAGGAGTCAGCGTATTTAAAATTATTAATTTTCAATCAATGTTTATTTTAAAAACAATAACTTAATATATATTTCCCTTGTTATCAGATGTTTTGTTTGCCAGCAATGCCAATTGCAAACGATCGTGAACTTTTAATTTCTGGAATATGACTGACAAGTGTGCTTTTACAGTGCGATCTGCAATATCGAGCTTACTAGCGATAATTTTATTGCTATTGCCACTTGCAACCAATTCTACAATTTCGCGTTCACGCGGGGTTAAAGAAGCTAATTTTTCTAGGTTCTGGTCAGGTTTATTTTTCGTTGATCTTTTTGAGGTCAAATTTTCGAGGTGTTTTAAACGTTGTAATAAAAGTGGTAAGCCTGCACTGGATATCCAAACGCCGCCGTCTTGTACAGTAGTGAAAATTTGGCGAATCTTATCCGGTAACAAATTGGACCTGCAGCTACCAGCCGCACCGGCAGCTAGCGCTGATAATTCATCTTCAGTTGACAGATCGATGGCTATTACCAGTATTTTCAGATTCTGATTAATGCGTTTTAAATCGGTGATGTGGTGCATATCGGAAAAACCATCAACCCCAATATCTATCAGTGCCAGCCCTGCGCCTGACGTTTTAGCCCGCCATAGCAAATCAGTAAAATCAGATAACAATAATGATTCGCCGTGCGCTAGCAAAGTATTCCAATACAAGTCAATCAAAACAGGATTTTTGCTAACCAGAAAATTCATTGTCATCTCATTTTTTTTATGTTTATTCAATCATATCCATGCTAAGGATAGATGATTGTAAATAATCATTAAAAGTGTTTAGAGCCTTGTTAATTTAGGTTAATTTAGGCTGGTTTTGACGGAGTCGTTATTATTATTCATGCTATTATCAATTGCGATTGTTTTTTATAAGGGTATTGTCATGCCTTACGTTAGTCGGGATGCTTCAGGGTTGATCAATGGGATATTTTTAAGGTCACAATCAAATGTAACTGAGTTTCTGCCTAACGACCACCCCGATATTATTCTTTTTTTTGGCGGTACGCTTCCTGAAAGTATCGCAGATAATGCGCTAATCGATTTGACGCAATCAGACATTGATTTTATTCGCGTTATTGAAGATTTGATTGATGTTCTGATCAGCAAGAATCTTTTAACCTTTACTGACCTTCCACCTAAAGTACGTGAAAAAATTATTAACCGTAATGATGCGCGCGGCCGATTGGCCGGCTCTAATGATCTTGTCGTCTCGGATAAAGGAATTCTTTAGATAGTTTTATTTCCAGGAATTGTTTAAAACAATCATAGTTAGTCAATAATTGACTCAGATTAAGGTACGTTATGGGTGACAATGCAACAAAACAAGGTGTTTGGGATATTCCAAAAGATGCATTACTTCCTGATGATCCATTGACTAATTGTCTGGTATTGCTGACCAGGTACCAGCATCGTCCGTTTTCAGCACAAACTTTGGTTGCTGGGCTACCTCTTGAATCATCAAGGCTTACACCGGAACTTTTCCCCCGGGCCGCTGCACGTGCTGGCTTGAGTGCTCGAGTCATCAAGCGGCCACTCGAGAAAATTGCAGATATTACTTTGCCGGTTGTATTGCTGCTTGAGGGTGGTGGGGCAACTATCTTATTACAAAACGCTAAAGATGGGTTGGTCCGCCTGCTTAGTCCGGACGCAGGAGCTGCGGATATTGAGGTGCCGTTGGAGGAAATTGAAGTGCAGTATACCGGCTTTGCTATCTTCGTTAAATCCGCCTTTCAATTCGATAGCCGTTCGGATATCAGTTTTATTCCGCGTCCGTCAAACTGGTTCTGGGATACCGTAAAGCAGGCTTGGCCGATATACAGTGAAGTATTGGCAGCATCCTTGCTGATTAATATTTTTGCGCTCGCCATCCCTTTGTTTACGATGAATGTCTATGACCGGGTTGTTCCTAATCAGACATTTGGAACACTTTGGGTTTTAGTGGCCGGTGTTGCTACGGTATATATTTTTGATTTTGTAATGCGTACTTTACGCGGCTATTTTATTGATATTGCAGGCAAAAAAATCGATATTATTTTATCTGCAAATATTTTCGAGAAAATCCAGGCTATCCGTATGGAAGCACGTCCCCAGTCTGTGGGAGCAATTGCCAGCAGTGTGCAGGAATTTGAATCATTTCGGGAGTTTATAACCTCTGCAACAATTACCGCATTGGTTGATCTGCCATTTTTAGTATTGTTTTTATTAATCATATGGTGGCTGGGCGGTCTTGCTGTTGTGCCTATCCTGGTTGCCATTCCTTTAATACTGCTGGTTTCATTCCTGGTTCAGCGGTCTTTGGCGGTGGTGATTGGTGAGTCTTTCCGCACAGCATCTCAACGGCAGGCCACTTTGATTGAAACGCTGACAGGGCTTGAAACAATCAAGGCGATTGGTGCAGAAGGCCCCATGCAGCGTAGATGGGAGCAGCACATTGGCCATCTGGGTAAGCTGAGTCTGAAAGCACGTGTACTCTCGTTATTGGCAACAAATTCAGCAGCGTTTTTCCAGGCAATGGCAACAGTGAGTGTCATTGTCGTTGGTGTGTATTTGATTTCTGAGAAAGAAATGACGATGGGGGCGCTGGTTGCATGTACATTACTTACCGGACGTGCGCTTGCGCCACTTGCGCAGATTGCGTCGCTATTGACGCGCTTTCATCATGCCAAGGCAGCACTGGATGGCATTAACCGCATGATGGCACTTCCGGTAGAACGCGAACCAGGCAAGAGTTTTGTCAACCGTCAGTCATTCGCGGGAGATGTGGAATTTAAAAACGTTAGTTTCAATTATCCTGGTCAACAGGTAAAAGCTTTGCAAAATGTGTCTTTTCATATTCGAGCTGGAGAGCGTGTCGGTATTCTGGGGCGTATTGGCTCAGGAAAAACCACTATTGAAAAACTCATATTAGGGCTTTACCAGCCAGCGGAAGGTTCGGTGTGGATTGATGGTATAGATATCAGGCAGATAGATCCGGCAGAGTTGCGTAAAAATATCGGTTACGTGCCGGATGAGCCTTTATTATTTTTTGGTACGGTAAAAGACAATATTGTGCTAGGTGCCCCTTATGTGGATGATCTTGCCGTGCTTCGTGCCGCAGAAATATCTTGTGCATCTGAATTTATCAATCGCCATCCGCAAGGCTTTGATATGCCGATCGGTGAACGCGGACTTGGATTGTCTAGCGGTCAAAAGCAGTCAGTAGCCATTGCGCGAGGATTATTGCTTGATCCGCCGATTTTATTATTTGATGACCCCAGTAATTCTCTTGATAACCGCAGTGAAGATAACCTTAAAGTCAAACTGGCAGAGCACACTGAGGGGAAAACCCTGGTATTGATTACACATCGTGCTTCTATGCTTACTTTGGTTGACCGCCTATTGGTTATTGATAATGGACGTGTAGTAGCAGATGGCCCGAAAGAGCAGATATTGAAAGCATTGTCAGGAGGTGGCTTAAATGTCACAAAAAGCTGATTCAAGTACAAGAGGTCGTTTGTCGAAAAAACCTCAGATGGTCAGTAGGGATGATATTGACTTATTGTCAGACAGTAATGCAGCACTGTTTGAGGTGCCGCCGCATCTGGGTTCAATGATTATTCGCGGTTTTTTTGTATTTATTTTTGTTTTTTTTGTTTGGGCCTATTTTGCTGAAATTGATGAAATTACTGTGGGGGAGGGCAAGGTTATCCCGTCAAGCCAGATACAGGTGATTCAGAATCTGGAGGGAGGTATTGTTGCTTCTATCCCGGTAAAGGTGGGAGACCTTGTGAGTAAAGACCAAATTATCATGCAACTTGATCCTACGCGCTTTTCTTCATCCATGGGCGAGACGCAGGCAAAGCATGACTCATTATTGGCCAAGGTTGCACGACTGGAGGCTGAAGCCACAGGCCAGCCATTCCAGGCGCCTGCAGAGCTACTCAAAAGTAATCCGCAGCTGGTCAATGAAGAGAGAACGCTTATGGTAACCCGCCAGCAGGAGCTGGATACCGCAATGCAAGTGCTGCGTCAGCAGGCAGAACAGCGCACCCAGGAGTTAAGTGAGAAGAAAGCCAGGTACCAGCAATTGCAGGAAAGCCACGATCTTGTGAGCCAAGAACTCAAGATCAGCAAACCGATGGCGGCGCAAGGCGTGATGTCCGCAGTTGAGATTTTGCGTCTGGAACGCCAGTTAAGTGATGTAAAAGGGCAGATGGATGCGGCTCGTTTGGCTATCCCCCGCCTGGAACAGGCTGCGGCTGAAGCGCGGTCTAAAATTACGGCTTCAGTTGCTAAATTCAGGTCTGACGCTGCAGCCGATTTAAACCTGGCGCGAGCTGAATTGGCAAGCACGAGTGCTGTCAGCATGGCTGCAGAAGATCGTTTGGCACGTACAGCAGTGCGTTCTCCTGTTGCCGGGATTGTAAAACAGTTAAAAGTGACCACGGTTGGCGGCGTTATCCAGCCTGGTATGGAAGTTATGGAAATCGTCCCTTTGGAGGACACCTTGTTAGTTGAAACTAAAATCAGGCCTTCAGATATTGGTTTTATTAAACCTGGTCAGGATGCTACTGTTAAAATTACCGCCTATGATTTTTCTATATATGGCGGGCTGGAAGCGAAGGTTGAGAATATTACGGCTGACACCATTACTACAGAAAAAGGTGATAAGACCGAGAGCTTCTATGTTGTACGTGTGCGTACCAAGTCTGCAAAATTTACCGGCAGTACAAAGAACCTCCCGATCATGCCTGGTATGGTTGCATCTGTACATATCCGTACTGGTAAAAAAACAATCTTAAACTACTTGCTGAAACCCATTATCAAAGCAAGGTATGAGGCGATGCGGGAGAGGTAGTTTTGTAAGGTTTATATATTTTTAAACCCTTAAAATATTCAACTGCTGCGTATGATGATCGGCGATGGTTTTGTCAGCCCTTCATCATAAGGGTGTGATTGCTGCCGGTATAGCTTAAGCACACGTTGCACATATTTTTTTGTTTCCGGATATGGCGGAACACCTTGATATCTATCGACAGCTTTTTCACCAGAGTTGTAGGCAGCGGCAGCAAATGCAACATTGCCCCGGTAATAAGATAGTAACCACCGCAAATACTTGATTCCACCTTTAATATTTTGTGCGGCATCAAAGGCATTCTGGATATTGAATCTATCCGCCGTACCTGGAATCAATTGCATCAATCCCATGGCATTTTTAGGGGATTGGGCTTTAACTTCAAAATTAGACTCAACTGCAATGATTGCCAGCACAAGTTTCGGGTCAATTTGATGCCGGGCAGCAATCGTATCAACCAGATCAATAATCCATCGTTTAGTATCAGGTAAAATTGCAAGTCGCCGTTCCATCTCCATCGTGGTGCTCGGCTCTTGGATTTCTGCAATTACTGGCCTTTCAGGTAGTGCCTCGCTGATAACACAAGGCGGCAGTTCAGATGATGCCAAGTTAATGGTGTCTAGCATATTAAGCGCTTCCATATGACCTTGACTGCTTGCCTGTGAAAAAAGTGCGGTAGCAAATGCCTGGTTTTCAGGTACGCCTTTGCCAAACCTGTACAGCATACCTAGGCGATATTGTGCCTCTATGCTGCCAAATTTTGATGCTTGGCAATAATTGGCCGCAGCTTGCCACTCTGCATCCGGGTTGTCAGGCATTTGTTCGTAATTTCTGGCAGCCGATAATATGGCTTGAATTTTAGGTAGCTCAAGTTTTTCTTGTGCATTAGTGCTTGTATCAGCAAAAGAAATGCTTATCCCTAAAGCCCAAATAGAGACGCATCCCATACAAGTAAAAAAGATACGGTATCTCATAGATTCGCTCTCCTTACGTTATACAAAGCTTACGCCCGAAAAACTATTTTTAAAATAGCATAAAACGAAATGTAAAAGTTAACCGTAACTTTTTTGTAGATTAGTAAGCCGCTTAATTGATTCCATGTGTCAAATATTCATGGAATATTTTTTCTTAATCTATTGTTTATAAATGTTTTTTAATTTTATTCGTTGTGGTGTTGTTATGCTGTCGCATGCGGGACCGCACCTAGTACCAAGGTACTATATAAGTTGTAAAAGTTGTGTTCTAACATCATCAAAAATCGTGAATATATTTTCATAATTAATTTGATTGTGCAGTTTAAAGGAGTTCATCATGGCAATTGAGAACACAACTACAGTAAAAAGTGTTACTTCAGGAACACAATTATCTTCAGTGGGTACTGTCAAAACAGTTGTTGGTTTAGTGAAGGCTGTTGACACTAACGGTGTAGAGCGCGTCCTGCAGGTGGGGGATAAAGTATATGCCAATGAGACGATCTTTACTTCTGCGGATGGTGCCGTAATCGTCGAATTCCAAAATGGTAGTTACCTTGATTTGCCACGTTCAGCGCATATTGTTCTGGATCCGGAAATCTATAGCGCTGGCGGCCAAAAATCAATCGAGCAAGAAGCCCAGGATGAAGCTGCCAGAATCGCCAGGGCCATTGCTGAGGGCAGGGATCCTAATGCAGAAGTTGGTGCTACGGCTGCCGGTGGTAATGTGGGTGATGAGGGTTCTTCAACACCGCTTGTGATTGATTTTAATAATACCCAAGGTAATGTAACCAGTGGTTTTCCGACTGGCCCGATTTCTTTGTCATTCCCGCCTCCTCAAGAGGAGTTGCCACCTACAGAACCTGTAGCTACTGTTGCGCCTGAAAACTTTCTGCCTTCAGCCGGAAACATTCAAATTGCAGTAGATGAAGATGACATCAGCTTTCAGGAGCAGGCTGCTCCAGGCTGGTTAGCTGCCTTTGAAATTGCAAACGGTGCAGATGCCAGCTTTTTTAATGCCCCTGGTAACTCAGACTTAGAATTGGCTGCGGGTGATGACTTGCCTGATCCTTCACCAACCATTATTTCTGGCCTTCTCAATATTGATTTCGGTGGTGATGGGGCAGGCGATATTAAATTTGATATCGCACAGGATCTGACATTTAACTCCTTGCCAATTGAATCTGGTGGTGAGGCATTGCAGTACTGGGTTTCTGCTGATGGACACACATTGGTAGGTTATATAACCGTAACTGAATTTAATGGTGAGAGTGCCTCCACATTTAACAAGATCATTTTTAGCGCTGAAATTACTGATCCTGCTACTGGAGCGTATACCTATACACAATATGGGGTTCTGGATCATTCTGGATTGAATGTAGAAGATAATATTTTAATCACTTTAAGCTTTACCGTTAACGATAGTAACGGTGATGAAGCCAATGGCACTTTAAGCATTGATGTGGATGATGACGTTCCTGTTGGTAATCAAAACAGTCTACCGGCCTATGCAGTACAAGAAGACGCCTTGCTGGGCGGCAACCCTGAAGGTGATAGCCAAACCACGACGCAGACGATTCTGGGCACGGACGTAGCCTCACTGGTGGATGCCGGTGCGGACGCCCCGGTTGCGATCAGCCTCAACCTGGCCTTACTGGGTGAAGACGGCTCACTCGAAGGCATAGACACAGGCCTCAACCAGACCACGGACGGCGTAGCCTACGACATCGTCTGGCACGTCAATGAAATTACCGGCGCCCTTGAAGGCATCGTTGACGGCGGTGCCAATGACGGCGGTATCGTATTTACCATCACCGTATCTGGCGACGACTTTGTATTTGAACTCAAAGACAACATCGACCATGCGGTAGCCCCTGCTGGCGATGACGACACAGAAACCCTCAGTCTGGACGGCGTATTCATTGCGACTGACACAGACGGTGATGCGGTAGCGGTTGCTGGCGGCATCACGGTCACGATCGAAAATGACGTCCCAATTACTACCGGGGTTAACTTGGTATTTGATGAGACATTGAGTGAAATTAAAGCTGCTAGCGGTGAAGTGGATGTTGCTTCAGTTTTGGCTTATGTCAATCTTGCCCATATTGCTGGAGGGTTCGACCTTGATGCATTAAATGCAGCGCAAGGAACGGTTACAGGTGCCAGCACTGGTGGTGCCGATGGGTTTGTTAAGTTTGCGTTCGATATGGAGAGTGGAACCAGTTCCGGATTGACTACTTCTATCACTGATTTGCAAATTACCTGGGTTCAGGTAAGTGATTCTCTGATACTTGGTGTTACTGGTTATAACAGCAGTGATTCAACTTACACTGGTGTTGCGCTTTCGCTGCATATGGATGAGGCAACCGGTCTCTTTACGGTAATCCAGTATCAGGCATTGACCAATCCAATCGGTGGAACATCTTATGATGAGCTGTTAAGCTCTGCCGTATCTATCGATTATGTTGTAATCGATGGCGATGGTGACAAGACTTCCGGCGCCGCTACATTCAACTTTAATGATGATGGATTGCTTGCGAATACAGATATTATTACGGCGAGCGCTGTCGGGTCTGTTACAGGTAATTTACTGACGAATGATGTTGCGGGAGTTGATGGCATCAATGTAACAAGTATTACAGTTGATGGCGTCGTTCATAATCTCGTTAATGGTACGGTGACAGTTACAGTTGCGACTCACAGGGTTACAGGTGGTGGTCCGCCTGTAACATACGAAGATACGTTAACGGTTAATAGTGATGGTTCCTATACTTACACGATCACTTACTATGATGCTAATACTGTTATCCCGCCGGTTTCATACACCATAATGGATGGCGATGGCGATATCAGTACAGCAAGCCTTGAATTCCAGCTAGTAAATACGGCTTTCCTTGTCGCTAATACTAATAATCCAGGTGGCGGTAGCACTGTTGCTGATGAGCAGACTGTTAATGTGTTTATCACGAATGATGATGTTACCTTATCTAAATCAGTGACAGTTGGTGATCAGGAAGGCCAGCAGGATTTGCCATTGGTTTTTGACCAGGACGTTGTTTTTGCGCCTAACAGTTCTTATACCGTAGTTGTAGATCACGTTTCTGGTGCAGGGCACACGAATATTACAGAATTTACCCTTTACGACAAAAACGGTGATGGCGTTGTCTTGAATGAACCTAACAATGGTAATGACAATACTAGCCTGAGTGCTGATGGTGCCAGTTCTAATGCAACCTATGATGGCGTGATCTATGACCTCAATGTTGACGGGGCAGGTGTTGTTAATGCATCAGATGCGATCGGTTATGATTTGGGCTCAAAATCAGGCGGTGATATTTTAGATGATGGTACGGTATTGATACTTGATTCTGCTAACAGTAATAACACCAGTTTTAGTCTCGATTTTTCTGATTTGCCGATTAATGGTGTTGATGATTTGTTCGGTGTTGTGAAAACAATTGATATTTCTGGCAGCGGTACCAATGAAGATAACACCATTTTGCTGACAGCACAGGACGTGCTTGATCTGGGAGATGGCGGTGATTACACGTTATTTGTTACCGGTGACGTTGGTGATACTGTTGATTTAACTGGCTTTGCGCCCGCGCCAGTCCCTGTGGTAACAGTCGATGGTGTTGATTACAACAGTTATCAAACTACGATCAGTGGCCATATGGTAACCTTGAATATTGAACAAGAGGTTTCAGTGACTTAATGACTGATTGTAGGTATCAATGTTTAGGATATCAGGTGCTTTCAGGCACCTGATTTTTGATATGAAAATTATGTATAAAAATCAGGGGGCATAAATTTAAACTGCATAACATTTGTTTACATTTGAAGTGTCTCTTTTTAGCAACAAATGAATGATTTATTTATAAGAAGTCACTAGAATTTCATTGCATTAGATTAGTTATAGAATTAAATTCAATACATAATCGTATGTAGGCGTATGACTGCGTAAAATAAAACAAGTGGGGTTAAAAATGAATAAGAAATTTATAGTGATTGCAGTATCGTTAGTGTGTCAGTTTGGCTTGATTGCTGGCGTTAATGCAGCAACTTTGGCTGAGGCTGTCGATCACACTATTAAAACCAACCCAGATATTCTAATTGATGCTAACCAGAAGCTATCAATAGACGAGGCTGTAAAACAGGCTAAGGGTGGTTACTATCCAAAAATTGATTTTAATTTAGGTTACGGCAGGGAGTGGAGCGAAAATATTTCCACTCGTCCAAAGCATGGGCATGATGATACGCTCACACGAGGTGAAGCTGGCCTGACGCTTACCCAGTTACTGTATGATGGCTCAGCTACAACCAGTGAAGTTGAACGTCAGGAAGCGCGTTTAAATTCGGCATCCCGTAAAGTCATGGGTACATCAGAGCAGATTGGTCTAAAAGCGATAGATGCTTATTTGAATGTGTTGCGTAACGCTGAATTACTTAAGCTGGCACAGGCAAATCTGGAAGTTCATGATAAAACATATAGCCAGATCAAGATTCGCAGTGAAGGCGGCATCGGTCGTAAAGCTGATTTAGATCAGGCTCAATCAAGACTGTCCCTTAGTCAGGCTAATGTCGCTTCTGCAGAGGCAAACCTGCGTGAAGCGAATATTGCATACAACCGTGTTGTAGGTGAGATGCCTGATGCTCTTGTTAAACCAGAGGTCGCTACAGCTCCCGCTAGTGTTGATGATGCATTGACTGTTGCGTTAGAAAATAATCCTATCGTGCAATCTGCAATGGCTGATATTGATGCAACACATGCACAGAAAAGGGCTGCTGAATCATTGTTAAAACCACGTGTTAATCTGGAGCTTGGTACCAGTTTTAATAATGATTTGGATGGTGTCGATTATAAAAACAATGATGCTTACGCAATGGTACGCTTGCGCTACAACCTGTTTAACGGTGGTGCAGATACTGCCAAGATATCTGAAGCCGCCATTCAGACGCAGGAAGCAACTGAAGTCTTGAATCGTACCAAGCGCCAGGTTGAAGAAAGCTTGCGTCTGTCATGGAATGCAATGCTTACTGCGCAAGACCGCCTGCCAAAACTGAAATCTACAGCTGAAGCAGCAGAGCGCACACGTGATGGCTATTCACAACAGTTCAACCTTGGTCAGCGCACTTTATTAGACCTGCTGGATTCAGAAAATGAGTTATATATCAGCCGCTCAAACTACTTGAACGCTCAATATATTGACCTGTTCTCACGTTATCGCTTAATGGCTGACATGGGGCGCTTGCTTGATACATTGGGTGTTGAAGCGCGGGCAGAGTCAAAAGTTGGGATGAAGTGATAGTTTCGTGTGGATGATAAAGCGTGTGAATATTAATAGTCATGCAAAAAGGTCACACTTGCTAAACTAACTTTAAAAATAAGCCGGCATAAAACCCGGTTTATTTTTTTGTGGTATGAACATATTTGCTAAAGCTAATCACTACACATCCGGATAGATAATGCCAATGCGTTACATGCTACGACTAAATGTTTTACAGATGCGATGGGTCGTACTTGTTTGTTTGTCAGGTATGTCTCTGCTGTTGTCCGCAGTAACGGGTGACAGCTTTACAATATCCATTTCTGAACATCAGTTGTCAGTGATAGAAGCAAAATATAAAGCGCCTGGCCGCAAGAGGGTTAATGAATGGATTCAAATGGTTGCCTCGGCTCAAGGGAGGCCTGTTAGGGAAAAACTAACACTTGTTAATGACTTTTTTAACCAGAATGTACTTTGGGTATCGGATTTTGATCACTACGGGGTTGAAGATTACTGGTCAACCCCGCTGGAGACCATCGCATCAGGCGGCGGTGATTGTGAGGATTTTTCAATTGCCAAGTACTTTACACTGATTGCATTAAATGTACCTATGGAGAAGCTGACTATCACCTATGTTAAAGCTGAAAATGTGAACCCTATAAACCGTTCACACATGGTGCTGACTTATTATGAAAAACCTTCAGCAATTCCATTGGTGTTAGATAACCTTAACCCCGAAATTAAACTGGCTTCTGAACGCAAAGACCTTGTACCTGTATACACGTTTAATGGGCAGGGCTTGTGGCTCGCTAAAGAGCGTGCCGCAGGCAAGAGTATGGCAAGCAGCCCAAGCAATATCGCGTTGTGGCGCGAAATGATGGCACGCATGGGCAGGGAGTTTGAGTGAGATTTGTAAAGGAATCAAGATGACGTTACTTAAGCAGCTTTTAGCAATGATAGTCTTGCTTTTTACCATGCTATTTATTGGTTCATTTTCACTTAGCATAGAAAATACGCGCAGTTATTTAAATAATCAATTACGTACAATTTCTCAGGATACTGCGACATCACTCGGTTTGTCATTGTCTCCACATATCAGCAAGCAGGATTATGTGATGGTTGAACGAATGGTCAGTGCAGTTTCAGATAGCGGCTACTATCGCCAGGTGCTGATTACCGATGTTGAGGGAAAAATCATTATCAATAAAACCCAGCAAGTCAGTTTGAATGATGTGCCTGCATGGTTTATCAACATGTTTAAACTTGATACCCCAGAAGGTGAGGCGCTGATAATGGCAGGCTGGCAGCAGGCCGGCACGGTAAAAGTGCTGGTGAATCCCGGATACGCTTATATGGCGTTATGGTCCAGTGCCATACAGTCTTTTCTGTGGTTTGCCGGTATGTCTGTGCTGGCTTTTGTCTTGGGTGTAATTGCCTTGCATTACATTCTCAATCCTTTGCGCATGGTTGAAGCGCAGGCCAGGGCGATATGCGATCGGGAATATCCGATTCAGAACAAACTTCCCTGGACAATCGAACTGCGTAGCGTTGTAGAAGCCATGAATCGGATGACACGCAAGGTCAAGCAAATGTTTGAGGAACAGTCCGCATCCATTGAACGGCTGCATGCGGAAAATTACCGTGATAGCCTGACTAACCTTGCTAACAGGCGTTATTTTGATATGCAGCTTAATCATTTGATTAAAACTGGTGAGCATGGTGCGGTAATTCTACTTGAGCTGAAAAACTTCAAGGAATACAACAAGAATCGCGGCTTTCAGGCTGGGGATGAGCTGCTACGTAATGCTGCAAGTTTCATTAATGCAATCTGTAAGGCCCAGCCAAATCAAGAATATTTTGTAGCCCATTTGTCGGGGGCAAGTTTTGCGATTGTAATCATTAATGCCGATGAGCAGGAAGCCAGGGACTTGGGTGACAGAATTGTCCGCGCATTGCCAAGATTCAAGGAGCGTGGCCTGGTTGAATCTGATGAGATCGGGCATGTCGGTGTTGCCTTGTTTACACATCAATCATACACCGAGGTAATGTCGGCAACAGATCTGGCACTTCGTACAGCACAACAGCTGGGACCTAATGCGATGTATTTGGTGGAGCCATCCAAGTCTGTTCCAAGTGTGGTCAACACTTCAACCCATTGGGGTGAAGTATTGCGTGAAGCGTTGCAAAATAACCGCCTGTCTTTATTGATGCAGCCGGTAAAAGATTCTGCAGCCTCTGTACTGCATTACGAAGCTTTAATGCGGCTCACTGATGCAAACGGAGAAATAATTCCGGCAATGATCTGCACACAAATGGCTAACAGGCATGGGCTTGCAATGGATTTTGATAAAATGATGGTGACTGAGGTCTTGTCCCGACTAGCTGCCAAACGCTATGGAGATGCCCCAGTGGCCGTTAATATTTTTCCATCTGGCGTTCAGAATAAGGTCTTTGTTGACTGGCTTTGCTCCAGGTTGGCTGAAAATCCCGGTGTGGCCTCAAGGCTGCTGATCGAGTTGCCAGAATATGGCGTGATAGAAAATATTGAAGCACTAAGAGAATTTATCCATAAGTTGGCAGCTTATGGCGTGCGTGTTGGCCTTGATCATTTTGGCCGCGGATTCTCTTCATTTGGCTATCTTAGCAAACTCAAGCTTGATTATATTAAGGTTGATGGCGGCTATGTACATACAATTGTGGAAGATAAGGACAATCAGTTCCTGATGGATTCTATAACCAAGGTGGCACATAGTCTTGATATACAGGTATATGCGGTGTCGGTAGAAGATGAAGCGCAGCGCAGAATGCTGACTGACTTACATCTGGATGGCATGCTGGGGTATGGCGTCGGACGTCCAGAAGATATTTAAATTATGACGGTAAAAAATATATCGAATAGC
The DNA here is from genome assembly GCA_023259635.1 of Methylotenera sp. GTDB lineage: Bacteria > Pseudomonadota > Gammaproteobacteria > Burkholderiales > Methylophilaceae > Methylotenera. Next base: position 26,824 of record JALRGX010000114.1, read on the forward strand.
TCTTTTGCCCGGTATACATGGACTTCTATAGGTCTGCTTATTGCTATTGCTATTTATTTTGTGTCACATGTTTTGCTGGAGCAAAAGATTGATTTTGCAAAAGGTATTCGCTATCAATCAGTATTGTTGCTTAATGAGTATCGCCAGTCTTTAGACGAACAGAGAAGGATGGCATTAACCTATGTTGCAACAGGTAATCCCATTTACAAAAAACAATATCAGAATATTGTGGATATCCGCGAAGGTCGTCAGGCTAGACCGGAAAGATACAATCATCCCTACCTGGGATTTGGCATAAAAGAAAAAATGTCTTCTGATAAGCCGGTAGCATTGCTAGATCTGATTGGGCAAGAGGGATTTTCTGAGCAAGAGTACCGCAGGCTTAAGGAGGCTGATTCCAGGCTCTCTGAGTTAAATGCGGCTGAACTAAATGCCATAGCCTTGAGTGAATCAGCCGGCAAAGATATCAATCCCCGGCGGGCCAAAGCGATTCAGATTTTACAGGACGGAAACTATCAGCAGGCTGTTGCTAGCATCACTAAGTCAATTAATGATGTTAATGCAACAGTAACAGAGCGTAATCTTAATACCGCTCAATCGGCTGAGACACTTTCTGCAATTCTTAAAATTTTAGCCATATTATTTACTTTCGCTTTTATATTTACTTGCAGAAAGGCTTATCTGGCATTGAAATCTCAGCTGGGAGGGTCCATAGATGAGATTCAAGAACAGGTCGCCAGAATGAACACAGGAGCTCTGTTACATGCCGTTGCCGTTACGGATGACATGGATAACAGTGCAATGGGCCTTCTGGCAAAAATGCAGGCCAGTTTAATTGAGAAGAGCCGCGAACAGAAAAAGTCTGAGAAATACGAGTATTTGCGTAATGTAGTTTTTGAGCAACTGGCTAGTGATGAGCCGTTGCCTAATATCCTGAAGATCATAGTACGCGGCATTGAGAAATTAAATCCGGAGATGGTCTGCACGGTGATGTTACTCGATACTGAGAATAGATTTTTTAGCAAATGCGTTTCGTGCAGTTTGCCTATCTTTTTCAGCACGATCATCAGCAGGGTCGAGATTGCCATTGGTTTTGGCTCCTGTTCAGCTGCTATCTTTTCTGGGGAGCGAGTTGTTGTTGATGAAATTGCTACGCATCCATACTGGATTTCTCTTAAAGATATAGCTGCCCAAGCCCGGTTCGGGGCGTGTTGTTCACAGCCAATCCGTTCATCATCCGGAGAGTTGCTCGGTACCTTCGCGATTTATCATCATGAGCCTCACGAATATACAAAGTCAGACCTTACTATTCTTGAGCAATCTGCCCGATTGGCGGGAATAGCGATTGAGCGCAAGATGATTGAACAGAATCTCCAGATTGCCGCTATTGCCTTCGAATCGCAAGAGGGAATGTTTGTGACTGATGCCAATAGGGTAATCCTGCGCGTTAACGGCGCCTTCACTGCAATTACCGGTTATTCTGAAGATGAGATTATAGGCAAGCACCCAGGCATGCTCAGTTCCGGTCGTCATGACATAGATTTTTACGCAAGCATGTGGGAGAGTATTGTCAGCACCGGTTCATGGGAAGGCGAAGTTTGGAATCGGCGCAAGAATGGTGAAGTTTATCCCGCACACCTAACTTTTACTGCGGTAAAAGGCCGTGATGGTAAGACCGTAAACTATGTGGCAACATTGGTTGATATTACATTACGTAAGTCGGCGGAGGAGGAGATTCAGCAGTTAGCTTATTATGACTCTCTCACTGGTTTGCCCAATCGACGGCTGCTCATGGATCGGTTAAGACAGGCACTTGTATCCAGTGCCCGGGGCAAAGGTGGCGGTGCAATTCTGTTTCTTGACCTCGACCATTTCAAGACCCTTAATGATACGCTTGGCCATGATGTAGGTGATTTGCTATTGAAGCAAGCCGCTGAAAGACTAACCTCATGCGTACGTGAAGGTGATACCGTGGCGCGAATAGGTGGTGATGAATTTGTAGTAATGCTGGAGGGTCTGAGTGACTCCATATTCGAGGCGGCTACACAAGCAGAACAAATTTGTGAAAAAATTCTGGATGTCCAGAATCAGCCGTATCATTTGGGTGCCTATGAGTATCATAGTACAACCAGTATCGGTGCTACTTTGTTCAATGGCCATGAGCTGGAGTTGGATGAGTTGCTCAAGCAGGCTGATATTGCCATGTATCAGTCCAAAACAGCCGGACGTAATGCTATACGCTTCTTTGACCCTGTCATGCAGGAAGTCATTAATAATCGTGCTGCGCTTGAACGAGAACTGCATAAGGCATTTGAGAATAACCAATTCCAGCTGCATTACCAGCTTCAGGTCAATAATCTGGGGCAATCATTAGGTGCCGAAGCTTTAATCCGCTGGATGCATCCTGAGCGTGGAATGGTTCTGCCGTTCCATTTTATTTCCCTTGCCGAAGAAATAGGCCTGATCCTGCCCATTGGTAAATGGGTAATTGAAACCGCATGTGCGCAGCTTAAAATCTGGCAGCAGAATGTATATACCAAGAACATCGTATTATCAGTGAATGTCAGTGCTAAACAATTTCGCCAGGCTGACTTTGCTGACCAAATACGAGAGACAGTGAACCGTTATGCTATTACCCCGGCATTGTTAAAGCTGGAACTTACTGAAAGCTTGCTGCTTGAGAATGTAGAAGAAATTATTGCCACAATGACTACGCTGAGGGAGCTTGGTGTACAGTTCTCCCTGGATGATTTCGGTACGGGCTATTCGTCATTAATGTATCTAAAGCGCCTGCCACTGAACCAGCTCAAGATCGACCAATCTTTTGTACGTGACTTAATCTCCGATGGCAGTGATCAGGCGATTGTACATACCATCATTGCAATGGCAAAAAGCTTGAGCCTGGAAATTATCGCAGAAGGTGTAGAAACCGAAGAGCAACTGAAATTCCTGCTGAATAAGGGCTGTACATGCTACCAAGGCTACTTGTTTAGCAGGCCTTTACCGATCAGGCAGTTCGAAGATCTGCTTAAAATGCGCACTTATGAAGCGGAGCAGCTCGGCGCTTAACTTTCATGACCTGAGTGTGCAAGATAAAGTTACTTTAAGCAGTTTGACAGGATTAAATTTGCTGAAAGCTTATTTAATCCTATGATGTTATATCCTTTTTTCCAGCTCATCCCATCTCATTATTTTGGTTTCGATTTCGTTCTCGATTTCGTTTAGACGTGTTTGCAGTGTTTTGATTAATTCAGCATTTGAATAAGTTTCCGGTTTTACAAGTTCCTCATTGATGCTAACTTGCTCGGCCTCAAGCTTTTCGATTGAAAGTGGTAGCTCTTCCAGCTCTTTTTGCTCTTTAAAGCTAAGTTTGGCTTGAGGCTGCTTGCTTGAAGGTTGGTTTGCGTTTGCAGCCGGTTGTTTGGTTTTAGTTTGCTGGGCATTAAGGGCAGCTTTTTCATCCTCCATGCGTTTTTGGGTATAACGCTGCCAGTCATCGTAGCCGCCGCCGAATTCGGTGAGTTTGCCGTTACCTTCAAAGGCAATTACCTGAGTTACGGTATTTTCCAGAAAAGCTCGGTCATGGCTCACCAGGAATAAAGTACCTTTAAAATCCTGGAGCAGGTTTTCCAGCAACTCCAAGGTATCAATGTCCAGATCATTGGTGGGCTCATCCAGCACCAGGATGTTGGCTGGCCTTGCAAACAGGCGGGCCAGAAGCAGGCGGTTGCGTTCGCCACCGGAAAGTGATTTTACCGGTGAGCGTGAGCGTTGCGGCGGGAACAAGAAGTCTTCCAGGTAGCTGATGACATGTTTACGCTCGTTACCGATTTCTACAAAGTCAGAACCTGGGCTGATGGTGTCAGCCAGTGTGGCTTCTTCATTGAGTTGTTCACGCATCTGGTCAAAGTAGGCTACGCTTTGTTTACTGCCACGTTCAATGTGGCCACTATCCGGTTCTATCTCACCCAGAATCAGTTTGAGCAGGGTGGTTTTACCTACGCCATTAGGACCCAGCAGGCCGATTTTGTCGCCGCGTAAAATACGGGTGCTGAAGTTTTTAATCAATACTTTATCACCGTAGGATTTGCTGACGTTTTCAAGCTCGGCGACTAGTTTCCCGCTGCGCTCACCGGCGTCCAGATTGAGTTTGACATTACCCTGGCGTTCACGGCGCGCTGCACGCTCCAGACGCAGGGCTTCCAGACGGCGTACACGGCCTTCATTACGAGTGCGGCGTGCTTTAATGCCTTGCCGTATCCATACTTCTTCTTGCGCCAGGAATTTATCGAATTTAGCGGCATGGGTTTCTTCAACTGCTAACAATTCTTCTTTTTTGGTTTGATACTGGGTGAAATTACCGGTGAAATCTGTCAGTTTTCCGCGGTCCAGTTCAGTGATGCGCGTTGCCAACCTATCCAGAAAGCGTCGGTCATGGGTTATAAACAGTACGCTGCCGTTAAATCCCAGCAGCAGGTCTTCCAGCCATTCAATTGCACTGAGGTCGAGGTGGTTGGTGGGTTCATCCAGCAACAATACTTCAGGCTCTGCAACCAATGCACGACCCAATGCTACGCGTTTACGCCAGCCGCCAGATAAGGTGCTGATAAGTGCATCCGGATCCAGGTTCAAGCGACTTAATACGGCCTCAACACGTGATTGCGCTGCCCAGCCATTCTGGGCATCCAGGTCATGTTGCAAGGCTTGCATGCGTGACATCAGGGCTTCGATATCTGCCCCTGGCTGGCTCATGTCGTGTGTTACCTGATGGTAATCCACAAGAGCTTGCTGTAGTTTGCCTAGACCTTCAGCTACGGCTTCAAAAACAGTATGTGTAGCGTCCAGCTCCGGTTCCTGCGGTACATATACGATGCGTGCATTTGGTGCGCGCCATACCGTGCCGTCATCCAGTTTGGATGTGCCAGCTATTACTTTCAGCAGGCTTGATTTACCAGCGCCATTGCGGCCGATCAGGCCAACGCGCTCACCTGCATCCAGCTGGAATGAAGCATGGTCGAGCAGGGCATGATGGCCATAGGCAAGTGAGGCGTTATCTAAGGTGATGTACGGCATGTGTAACTTTCAAATATCTTTTAATTCCGTCATTCCGGCGGAGGCCGGAATCCAGACAGGTTTCATGGTCAAATAAAATAGTACGAGCAAGGATTGATATTAATTCTTTTTAGAAAGAACAGGTTGTATTTAGATTTCTACATAATCCTTACTAAAATTATTATGCTAAATAGCACTTTGCCTGGATTCCGGCCTCCGCCGGAATGACAGTTTTTTGGTATTGATGTTAAAAAATTGAACTAATATTTGTTTTGTACAAAGTTCTCATTTGGTTTATTCAGTAGGCAAATTTGGAGCTTGATTGCCCGCAACTTTGTTTTTCTCAAGCATGGCACGGATATTAGCCATTTTGGATTTGCCAAAGTCTTTGCTGGCTTCCGGGTCTTTGTTAAACGGGTTACCGAAGTGGCGTACGTCATCTTTTGGTATTTCTGCAATAAATCGGCTGGGTTCGCACATTTCCATCTCACCCGCGCGTTTGCGTTTTTTACACCATGAGATATTCAGCGTTTTCTGTGCGCGTGTAATGCCTACATACATCAGGCGACGTTCTTCTTCGATCTTGTCATTATCGATGCTTTCGCGATGCGGTAATATACCTTCCTCGCAACCAATCAGGAATACATGACCGAATTCCAAGCCTTTTGCAGCGTGCAGCGTGGATAGTTTCACCGCATCGGGTTCGCCATTCTCGCGGCCTTCCAGCATGCTCATGAGTGACACCATCTGCGTCAGTTCAAGCAGGTTTTTACCATCACTTTCGTTGCCGTATTCGGTGCTTGGTTCACTTTTCTTGGTGAGCCAGCCGATGAAATCAAGCACGTTAGCCCATTTTACTTCGGCCGCACGTTGTTCTTCTGTATCGTACAAAAAGGCTTCGTATTGGATTGCTTCCAGTAAATCGTTTAATACTTCACCTGCCGGGTCGCGCACGGATCTGTCCTGTAACTTATTGATATATTGGCAGAACCTTAGCAGGTCTTCCAGTTGTTTGTTACCGATTTCACTTTGGAAGTCGCCTTCAAACGCAGCGGCAAACAGTGAAAGTTTATGTGCACTGGCATATTCACCAAGACGTTCCAGCGTGGTGTTGCCGATGCCTTTTTTGGGTGTGGTTGCAGCGCGGATAAAGGCCGGGTCGTCATCTTCATTGGCAATCAGGCGCAGGTAACTGATCAAATCCTTGATCTCGGCTTTGTCGAAAAATGACTGACCACCTGAAATCGTGTAGGGGATCTTGTGGTTGCGCAGGTGCTGCTCAAGAATACGTGCCTGATGATTGCCGCGGTAGAGAATGGCGTAATCTTTGTAATAGGTTCGGTTTTCAAACTTGTGCGCTTGCAATTTCATTACAACGCTCTCTGCCTCGTGTTCTTCGCTCATGGCAGCGGTCACCTGAATCAGGTCGCCGGTGCCATGCTCGCTCCATAGTTTTTTCTCGAACAGTTTGGGGTTGTTGCTGATAACCTGATTTGCTGCACGTAGGATACGTACGGTTGAGCGGTAGTTCTGTTCCAGCTTGATGACTTTCAGCTTGCTGAAGTCATTGGTGAGCTGGCGCAGGTTCTCTACATCGGCACCACGCCAGCCATAGATAGCCTGGTCGTCATCACCCACTGCGGTAAACTGCCCGCGCAGACCAGTCAGCATTTTTACCAGCTTGTACTGGCAGGCATTGGTGTCCTGATATTCATCAATCAGCAGGTATTGCAGTTTACGCTGCCATTTATTCAGCGCTTCTTCATGCTGTTCAAATAATTCAACCGGTAGTTTGATCAGGTCATCAAAATCTACGGCCTGATACGCCTTAAGCGTTTGCTGGTAAATCTGGTATACCCTGGCTGCTGCATGGGTGAGCTCCTCATCTGCCTGTGCCTTGGCTTGGTCTGGATTGATAAAAGCGTTTTTCCAGTTGGAAATCTGCCATTGCGTTTTGCGCAGCAGTTGTTTATCAGTTGTTGCGAGCACATCAGCTAAAATCTTGAAGCTATCGGATGAGTCAAGAATGGAGAACTGCGGTTTGTAACCGAGCAGGACTGCTTCTGCACGCAGCATCTGCAGGCCCAGCGAGTGAAATGTGGCGATGGTTAAGCCTTTAAGGTTCTTGCCCTGCATCAATTTCGCAACGCGTTCCTGCATCTCCAGTGCGGCTTTGTTGGTAAAAGTGATGGCGGCAATTTCCTTCGGGCTGTAGCCGGCTTCGTCGATCAGGTAATTGATTTTTTGTGTGATAACACGTGTTTTGCCGCTGCCAGCACCGGCCAGCACCAATAGCGGGCCATCAAGGTATTTCACAGCCTCGCGTTGAGGCGTATTCATTGAGTTCAGCATTATGGAATATTACTTTGATGAATCAGCTGCGCTGTCAGTGTCCGCGCTGCTTTCTGGAGTTTCAGCTGGTTCAGGCTGTGCTTGAGCAATCATTTCAGCTCTGGAGCTCGGTGATTCAAGGCTTACCCGGCCAATAGCGCCGCTGCGGTAATCGGTGAGGAAAGCAACAGCCGTTTTTTCCATGTCCCATAAGCCGTCGTGACGTTTGTAGGAGCGGCGCTTGGCAATAGCTTCCAGCAAATCAACACCATCCATTTTTGTGACGTCCAGTTTCATTGCATCCAGCTTATAGCGGGCGTTGAGCAGAGCGGGGTAGCTTTTGAGCAAGTTGTCAGCTAAAAACGTTGCGACATCTTCATCAATTACTGCGTTTCGGCCAATTGCATGGCTGGCTGCCAGCATATAGCCATCTGATTCGTATGCTATTTTTGGCCACATCATGCCCGGTGTGTCGGTAATGCTCATGGTGTCATCAATATCAAAGCGCTGCTGGCTTTTGGTTACGGCGGGTTCGTCGCCAACCTTTGCGATACGGCGGTTGAGCAGGGCATTCATCAGGGTAGATTTGCCAACGTTTGGAATGCCCATGATCATCATGCGCAATGGTTTCAAATGGGTACCGCGATGCGGGGTTATTTTGCGGCACAGTGCAGGAATCTTTTTAGCATCGCCCGGTTTTTTGCATGATAACGCCACAGCCCTGGTGTTGGGCTGTGCATTAAAATAGTTAAGCCAGGCCTGGGTGACGGCTGGGTCGGCAAGATCAGCTTTGTTTAAAATCTTGAGCTGCGGGCGCTGGCGGAACAGGCGCATTTCATCAATCATCGGGTTATGGCTGGCGGCAGGTACGCGCGCATCCAGCACCTCGATCACCATGTCGGTAAATTCCATGGTTTCTTCAGCTTTTTTGCGCGCTTGGGTCATGTGGCCCGGATACCATTGAATACTCATAAATTTATTAGCCACAGATGAACACAGATAAACACAGATAACCCCTAACTACTTAAAACATTTACACAATTACAGTCAAAGCGTTTCTAAATATTCATTAGATTCCAGTGTTTTTGGATAAAAACAAGATATTCACAGTAATTGTATTAAGAAACTTGAAAGACTGTATAAGGTTGAATTTTACCATTGCAGCCAGCTTTATTGATTTTTATCTGAGTACATCTGTGTTTCGCGTTCCAACTTATGGCGTTAGCCATTTTAGTGGAACGGTGATGACCTTTACGGTTATATATGCGGCCAATCGCGCTTTTTGATTTAAAATGTGGCTATGACACTTATACCCGAAATAAAACCCAATCAATCCATAGCGCTGCTTAAAGAGCTGCATATTCTTACACGTGACGGCAAGCTTAATCAGGACAGCCGCCGCAAACTCAAGCAGGTTTACCATCTGGTGAATTTTATTGAGCCTTTGTTTAATGATGTGCTGGCGAGCAATCCAAATCCATTGCTGGTAGATCATGGTGCCGGTAAATCTTACCTGGGTTTTATTTTGTATGATTTGTTATTAAAGCAGTTGAATGCCGGTGAAGTAATCGGTATCGAGACGCGTGCCGAGCTGGTGGAAAGGTCTCGCTCACTGGCAGCAAAGTTGGGGTTTGACCGCATGCGTTTTGAACACCTGACGGTGGAAGAATCCATTTCTTCGCCGACTATTCCTGAGCGGGTAGATATTGTGACCGCATTGCATGCCTGCAATACCGCAACAGATGATGCTATCCAGTTTGGCCTGGAAAAACATGCCAGATACATGGTGCTGGTGCCATGCTGCCAGGCTGAGGTGGCCGAGGTTTTAAGAAAACACAAAAACGAGAGTTTTGGTAAAACGCCGCTAAGTGAAATCTGGCGTCACCCGATTCATACACGTGAATTCGGTAGCCAGATTACCAATGTGTTGCGCTGTTTACAGTTGGAAAGTGCTGGATACAGCCTGACTGTGACTGAGCTGGTAGGTTGGGAGCATTCAATGAAAAACGAATTGATCATTGCAAAATACACAGGTCAGCCACGTAAAAATGCACAAACCAGATTAGATGCAATTCTTGATGAGTTGAACCTTGATGAACTGCGCCACCGTTTCTCAGTTTAGTTTATCTGCTGATGCCAGTGCCTCTGTAACTTTAAGGCAACACACATTTCACCCTGGAAAATTACAATTTCATACACAACCTTGTGTTTCACTGTAACCACTGCCACAAACCTTAGTGAGGTGTATGAATAATGCTCTGGAGATTGATCGCATGCTCTATCTATAATGATGGTTTGAAACTTAGGCATGATATCCATGAATGCCAAGAAATGCGCGAATAAGCCATTAATCACATTAAATAATCATTTAATTTCTTAAGCCAGGCTGATTATTCGGTAATCGTAAATTCAAGCTTTTTTGCCCTCATCATAAAAACAGACCCGATTGCGACCAGAGTTTTTAGCTTGATACATTGCATCATCGGCATTTCTTAAAATATCATCAGTATTTATTTCATCATCAAAAAACAGCGTAGCGCCTATGCTTGCTGTGCAGAGATGTTTAATCATAACGTTTTTGCCATTTTTATCTTGTATTTTAAGAGCATAGGATTTCGCCAGTTCGATACGAATCTTTTCGGCCAGCATCCCGGCTTTATATTTTGAAGTTTCTTTGTCTTTTCCCAATTGTGATAATACAGCTACAAACTCATCGCCACCCATCCTGGCAATGGTGTCTGATTTACGCACGCAACGTTTAAGTCGCTTTGCCACTTCCATCAGCAGCAAATCACCAGCTTCATGGCCATGCGTGTCGTTTAGTGGTTTGAAGTTGTCTAAATCAAGGAAAAGCAGGGCGCCGCAGTTGTTGGTACGTTTGCTTATAGACATAGCCTGAGTCAGGCGATCAATCAGCAGACGGCGGTTAGGCAGTTTTGTAAGGGCGTCATAAAGGGCCTGCTGGCGGATGAGTTCTTCCATTTTTTTACGCTCACTTATGTCTGTGTGAGTACCGATTGCACGCAGGGGGGCACCATATTCATCGCGGCTTACTATTAGTCCGCGGTCAAGTATCCATTTGTAACTGCCATCTTTGCAAAGTAAGCGGTGTTCATTACTATAGATAGGTGTTTTACCATCCAGATGTTCTTTTACCGCAATCATGGTGCTTGGCAGGTCTTCAGGGTGAACAAGCTTCATCCATTCGTTAAGGTTACTGTCGATCTCACTTTCGGAATAACCCAGCATGGTTTTCCATGTTTTTGAAAAGAATACTCTGTTGGTGGGTATGTCCCAGTCCCACAGTCCATCACCAGTCCCCTCAATAGCAAATTTCCAACGAAACTTGCTTTCCTCCAGTGCCTTTTCTCGCTCATGTAAAGTTTTTAATAAGTGATTGAAGGCTCTGATGAGATCGCCTATTTCACCTTTTTGGGTTTCTGGCAGCAGTTTGTCGTGCGTTTCTGACTTCGCTAAGACAGATAATTTATTAATAATTGAAAATACTGGAGAGATTTCACGTAACAGCAGCCACCAAATAATCGTACCTAATATCAGCGTCATTAGAGTTGCACTAATGATAATACGTGACTGCATTTCTTTGATAGGGATAAAAGCTTCTGCTGTAGGAAGCACTGTAACCATTACCCAATTGGCAACAGAGATTCGCTTGGCAGATGCCAATACCTCAATCCCAAATGGGTTAGTGGCTATGTCACTTTCCTCAAAGCCGAGCAAATGACGGTCAATAAGCCAGTTTTTTCCTGGCGGGGGTTCCTGCTGCAATACCTGACGTTCATCAGTACTGGTGATAATAATTCTGGTTTTTTGATCTTTCAGCAGGTAATAGCCAGTTTTTCCATAATGGCCATGGGTGATTTTATCCAGAAAATTGGGCTTGGTTAGATCAATATCGCCAGACAAAGCGCCAATTACGCTGCCTAGGGTATTGTGGATTGGCACGACAATAGAAAAATAATAATTTTGAGAGGCTTTATCAGCAAATATCTCACTGATGATGGGCTTTCCTTGTTCCAGAGCATGAGCGATATGTGATCTGCTCCGGAGATTGGTCCCGATGCGTGGAATCGTATCTGGTACAGATGCAATCACGATGCCATCAGCGTTGATTATAAATGCGCCTAGATTGTAATTTTTCTTGATAATAAAGCGGTCATTTAAAAATGCTTGCAACTGTTCTGTGTTATTCAGGCCAATCAGGCCTATTTTTTCAGCAAGACTCTCCAATGCGCTTCGTTTTTCCAGCAGATCATTATTAATCTGATCTGCTAATAGAGCTGTAGTGAAAAGCTGTTGCTCGCTAATCTGTTTAGTTAGATCACTTTGCAGTTTCTGGCTAATGTAATAAGAAAATATCGGTACGCCAATAATAAAGATAGCCAGGGTGAGGGCAGTCACCTTCAATTTAATTGAACTAATTTTGAAAATATTTAAAGACATATGTAACTTTCTCTACTATGCTTTTTATGTTTACATTTATACGATATGCCTATCTTTAAAAGATTGCTATATTTTTTCATTTGTATTAATTTTTTTACTGTTTTTTTCATATCACATCCATTTTGGAATTTTGTTAGCTGCAGATTCATCAAGTAAACCGCTTGTTATTTTCAGGTTAACGGGGCTAACTAATCTTTGGCTCCTGGCTTATTAAGTAAAGATGGTTTTAATTCTTGATATGATTAGCCATATATCAATAAGTTATGGTTAAATTAAGCGCGCTGCGGACGTTTGAGTAGCGCCTTTTTTATTTAAGAATATGGATTATTTGAGAAAATAGATTGAAAACGCAACCGTCACCTTTATTTCTATCCGTCATACTTGCAAGTTTGGCCGCATTGGCACCTTTTGCTATCGACACCTATTTACCCGCATTTCCTGTGCTGGAGAGTAACTTTCAGGCAACATCGCTGCAGTTGCAGCAGAGCCTTACTTTTTATCTGTTACCGTATGCGCTCATGACACTATGGCATGGTGCAATTTCTGATTCTATCGGGCGCATCGCGGCAATCAAATGGGGTTTGGGCATTTTTGTGATTGCTTCTATTGGCTGTGCTTTTGCAAATAATATAGAAACATTATGGTTTTTCCGCGCATTGCAGGGGCTTTCAGGCGGTGCTGGTAATGTAGTGGCAAGGGCGATGGTGCGTGATTTATTTTCAGGTCCGCAAGCACAGCGCGTTATGGCTACGGTGCAGATGTTATTCGGTATTGCGCCAGCCATAGCACCGATTATGGGCGGCCTGTTGCTAGGTATACACTGGCAGGCAATTTTTATATTTCTTGCATTGTATGCAGGCGTTAGCCTGTTGGCGGCAATGCGTTTTTTGCCGGAGACGATGCCAGCCGGCAAGCGTGTGCCATTGTCGGCTAAACAGGTCATAAAAGATTACCGTACCGTTTTTACTGATAAGGAATTTAATTTGGTGGTGTTCGCCTTGAGTGCAAACTTTGCCGGATTTTTTGTATATGTGCTGGCGAGTCCGGTATTCCTTGTCAAACATTTGGGGCTTGGCGATCATCAGTTCGGCTGGATGTTTATTCCTACTGTGTGCGGCATGGTACTGGGCTCTTATCTGGCTAAGCGTGCAGCTGGCAAGTATACGCAAAGCAAAGTCATTAAAGTAGCCTACTTATGGATGTTCGTAATTGCTACGCTTAATATATTGGTTTGTTTTGTGCTGCCAAGCGCACCTGCTTATAACATTGCGCCTATCGCGCTATTTAATGTCGGTATGGCGCTGGCAATGCCGATACTGTCGCTGGCTGCATTGGATCGTCACCCTAAAATCCGCGGTACGGCAGCTTCTGGTCAGGCTTTTATACAGATGCTGCTGTCTACGGTGTCAGCAGGCCTGATAGTGCCCTTAGTGTGGTATGCGCCATCCGGGCTTGCCATTACCATGGCTGGTTATCTGGTGTGTGGGTGGTTGATGATACGTAAAAGCAAGCTTTGGGCTAGCCGCTAGTGTCACCTTTATTGATAAAAGTGTCCTGCTCACTTCTCCACAGCAGATATACACGGCAGTCAAACTCATACTGGTGGTAATTAGGTTCCATATGCTGGCATAGCTGGTAGAACGCTTTATCGTGGTCGCGTTCTTTCAGGTGCGCCAGTTCGTGCACCACAACCATACGTAGAAATTCGGCAGGAGTTTCTTTAAAAAAAGAAGCAATCCGGATTTCTTTTTTTGCTTTGAGTTTCCCGCCTTGTACCCGCGAGATCGCAGTATTGAGCCCCAGTGCATGATGCTCAATGCCCAATCGATTGTCATAATGCACTTTGTCCAGCAATGGGGCGTTACGTAGATATGCTTGTTTTATTTCATTGCTGTAAGCATACAGGGCTTTGTCAGTTTGTACGCTATGTTGCTGGGGGTAGCGTTGCGCTATGTAGTCTCCCAGCAGATTCTGCCGGTGCAGCTGCCTGATTTTATCTTGTAGCGATATCGGATAATGCTGAAGATATTTGAGCGGTGCGGTCATCGGGACATGTGCAGGACACTGTCTCATCCTAAAATAGATTGACAG
>JALRGX010000122.1 GCA_023259635.1 Methylotenera sp.
GTTACACCAGCGGTGAATGAGAAACCATTCCAATTTGGTGATGAGTAAGCAACTTGAGCTTTCCAGTCAGCGTACATGAAACCTGTACCGATACGACCTAATGTTGTTGTATTGCCAGCCAGCAAGCCAGCACCTGAACCAACGCCTAACAATGTCATGTCGTTCAAGATAGCGTCTGAAGCGTAAATGCCCAGATCTTTACCTAATTTGATAGAACCCCATGATTTGTCACCGAATGTCAAGAATGCTTGACGGTTTTCTTGTTGTGCTGATTGGATACCAGCGTGTGTTGTTGAAGCACCTGGGTTGATGCTGATTGTGAATGCAACATCCAAGTCGTTTTGGCGTGTTTTACCAGAAACTGACAGGTAGTTTGGCAACAAACCTGTAGTGATGTTAGCAACGCTCTTACCGTTACCGCGCTCACCAGCAGTAGCATCATCACCTGAGAATGATGTGTGTGTGTAGTAAGCGTTAACAACGCCACCGATGTCCAGTGTCCAATCGCCAGCTGGGATTACGATACCAGCATTAGCGCTTGTAGCTGCAGCAACTAATGCTGAAGCAACTGCTAATTTAATTGTTGTTTTCATATAAATCTCCATTAAAAATTTATTGCTTTTACTACTTTAGTTACCTCATTAGTTTTTTACTATTACTAGCGCAAACCAAATGAGAAAGTTTGCAAACTCTCTCGACAAACTATTAATTCATCAAGAAGGTGTGAGCTAGTATGCACTAATCATTTTATGGCTGACAACTTAAAATTTGCTTTTTTGTCACAATTTCTTACATTTGTTGTAATTTCGCAACAATGCCCAATTTATCACCATCCCCTAACCCTATCATTTAGAGCATACCTGTGCTCACTGCGTGTCTTTTTCTCAAATTACCCTTAATGTTTAGTTAATATCTATAGACTCACGTAGATATAGATGTTAAATTTAGCATCTAATTAAACATTTAATTTTGATTGGATTTGCAATGGATACAATTTACAGCAGCATGACTGTCAGTGTTACCGAATTAAAACGTAACTTTGCCGGCGTAATCAAACAGGCCGATGAGTGCCCTGTTGCCATACTTAACCATAATCGACCCGAGGCTTATTTATTACCTGCCACGCATTACGAGCGATTAATTGCTTATATGGAAGACCTGGAAGATGCAAAACTCACTCAAGAGCGTGCCAAGGGCCCTTTTGTTGAAGTTGCTATTGATGAGTTATAAATGATGACATATAAGCTGAGATTTCACGAGCTAGCTCTTGTTGAATGGAATAAGCTGGATAATAGCTTACGGGAGCCATTTAAAAAGAAACTTATTGAAAGACTTGAAAATCCTCACGTTGCAACGGCCCGCCTTTCGGGAATGCCAGACTGTTACAAGATTAAACTCTTACGCTTTGGCTACAGGCTAATATATAGAGTCGACGCTGATATTGTTTACGTTACAGTGATTGCTGTTGGCAAGAGAGATAAGCTAAATGTTTATAAGACCGCAAAAACCAGGCTTTAAATTAAGCTTACAAATACTCTTCTACTGTAAATAATTTACGGTGCTCTCTTATGGCATAGCGATCTGTCATGCCAGCTATGTAATCCGCCACTGCGCGTGCTTTATCAATCTCTGCATACACTTGAAATTCTTCGGGCAATAGCCCTGTGTTGTCAAAAAAGGCTGTGAATAATTCACGCACGATGCGTGCCGCCTTTGCGCTCATGCGATTTACTTTGTAATGATGGTATAGGTTCTTGCGTAAGAACTGTTTGAGTTTAAGGTTCTGCTCGGCAATTTCAGTACTGAAATTGATTAATTGCGGTAGCTTGCGAATATCATCAATACTTGCTGGCTGATGCAAGGCAATGTTTTTTGCGCTCTCGGTGCATAAATCCACCACCAGGGTATTGATCATGCGGCGCACTGTTTCATTTACCAGCCGCTTTTGTTCCAGCTGGGGGTATAGCGCCTTCACCTCGTGCAGATTGCGTGCAAACAGCTCTACTTTTGAGAGTTGGTCTATAGTGATTAATCCTGAACGCAGGCCATCATCAATATCATGGTTGTTGTAGGCAATCTCGTCTGCATAATTAGTCAGTTGCGCCTCCAGGCTTGGGCTGGTTTTATCTAAAAACCGTTTGCCAACATCTCCTAATTGCCTGGCATTTTTAATCGAGCAGTGCTTAAGAATACCTTCGCGCACTTCAAATGTTAGGTTAAGTCCGTCAAATTCCGCATAGCGCAACTCGAGGTGCTCAACTACACGCAGTGATTGCAGGTTGTGCTCAAAGCCGCCGCAATCACGCATGCAGTCATTCAATGCATCCTGCCCGGCATGGCCAAACGGGGTATGCCCTAAGTCATGTGCCAAGGCAATAGCTTCAGTCAGGTCTTCGTGCAGTTTCAGGGTGCGTGCAATACCACGCGCCAGTTGTGCAACTTCAATACTGTGCGTGAGGCGGGTACGAAACAGATCCCCTTCATGGTTCACAAAAACCTGGGTTTTGTATTCCAGGCGGCGAAATGCCGTTGAATGAATAATACGGTCGCGGTCACGCTGAAACGCATTGCGCGTAGATGATGTCTGCTCATTATAAACCCGACCAATGCTCTGTTCTGGGTTAGCGGCGTATGGTGCTAGTTGCAGATTAGTCATATTTAAACCCTGTAAAAGTCATTTAATCAATTAAATCTCTCACTAGCAATGTCCAGCCTCGCAATGCGTCATCGCGAGGCCCCAGGCCGTGGCGATCCATATTATACCGTCACGATAATGTGCAAAGTGAAAAACTGGATTGCCACGTCGATTCTCTCCTCGCAATGACGTCATTACGAAGCAGTATTTACATTCTCATGCAATATAGGCGTTAAATCATATAGCAAACCATCGAACCGGGTGCCAGGCCTAATTTCGTTGGACTGGGCAGCATGGATTGCCGCCTGCCGCGCGCTCGGCTAAAGGCTAAATCGCCCAAAATGGTGTCATCGCGAGGCCGCAGGCCGTGGCGATCCAGCAAAGCAGGCTTCGTCACGTAGACTTTACTGAATCTATAGTTACAACGATAACGTATCCCTGAGCTTTGCAGCATCATAATCACTGGTAATAACGGATTTGCCTATACCCTGTTGCAACACTAAGCGGATTTTTCCATCTGCTACTTTTTTATCCAACTGCATTAAATCCAGGTACTTATCCGCCCCCAATTTTGGCGCATCCAGCGGCAACCTGGCTTTAGCAAGCAGCGTATGCATGCGTGCAACTTCAGAGGCACTCAGCCAGCCCATACGCTGCGATAAATCTGCAGCAAGCATGGTGCCCGCTGCAACCGCTTCACCATGTAGCCACACGCCATAACCCATTGCATTTTCTATTGCATGACCGAAGGTATGGCCAAGGTTAAGTAATGCACGCTCGCCTGCCTCATGCTCATCGCGTGCGACAACTTCGGCTTTATTCTGGCATGAACGGTATATTGCCTCACTAATTGCGCTTTCTTCAAGCGCCATCAGTTGCTCGATATGCGCTTCCAGCCAATCAAAAAATTCAGCATCACGGATCAGGCCGTATTTAATGACTTCTGCCATACCGGCAGAGAACTCACGCGGCGGCAATGTTTTAAGGGTATCAATATCCGCCAGAACTACTTGCGGCTGATAAAAAGCGCCTATCATGTTTTTACCAAGCGGATGATTAATGCCGGTTTTACCGCCAACCGACGAATCAACCTGGGAGAGCAATGTTGTAGGAATCTGAATAAATGGCACACCGCGCAGATAAGTGGCTGCTGCGTAACCTGTCAGGTCACCTATCACGCCACCGCCCAATGCAATCATGGTTATGCTGCGCTCACAGCGGTTTTGCAGCAACGCATCGTAAATGGTATTTAGTGTTTCTGTATTCTTATAAGCTTCCCCATCCGGCAGAATAATGGGAATCACGCTCACGCCGGCAGCCTGCAATGTTTGGCTCAGTTTATCCAGATACAACGGCGCAACTGTTGTATTTGTTACGATAGCAACGTGTTTACGTTTTAAATGTGGCAATATCAGGCTGGCATCAGCAATCAAATTACGGCCTATGTGTATCGGGTAACTTCTGTCAGCTAGTTCTACTTTGAGTGTCTGCATATTATTTAAATTCTGTTATCAATTTAGTTGGTGTCTGGATTAAGCTTGTGCACATTCGCGTAACAGCAACTGTTCAATATAAGTGGTAATTTCAACTGCTGATTGCGCACCGGTATCAACTATGTAATCAGCCAATTCCGTATAAATAGGGTCGCGCACGGCATATAGCTGTTCGAGCTTTTGCTTTGGATTAGCCCCTTGCAGCAAAGGCCGGGTTTTATCGTGGCGAGTACGTTGATACAGGTCATGTACTTTCGCACGCAAATATATAATTTTACCGCTACTTTTCAGAAACACTCGATTTTCAGGAAGCAGTACAGCTCCGCCACCTGTGGCC
The DNA here is from genome assembly GCA_023259635.1 of Methylotenera sp. Lineage (GTDB taxonomy): Bacteria > Pseudomonadota > Gammaproteobacteria > Burkholderiales > Methylophilaceae > Methylotenera. The sequence goes on from JALRGX010000122.1 coordinate 4,466, forward strand.
ACCACAGCATTATGAAGCTGACTCAGCTCCTCTATGGCTGCAGTTTCACGTTTACGAAAACCATCTTCACCTTCCAATTCAAAGATCAGCGGGATCTTGACGCCGGTTTTACGCTCAATTTCCACATCTGAATCGTAAAACTCCCTACCCATCTGCTTTGCAAGCAAACGGCCAATGGTCGTTTTGCCCGCGCCCATGAGGCCGATAAAATATATATTATTCAATTGAAAACCCTTAACTCTCATACGGCACCTTTGCGATACAGCATCGTATAAAACAAAATGCCCATCACAGCAATGATGGGCATTTTATGACAATCTGATGCTTCTGTCAGATTTTGCTATTTTTATTGCAGATTCAAGCGATCATCCATAATCTTGGGCGTAATAAAAATCAATAGCTCGGTTTTGTCTGTTGATACTACTTTACGTTTAAATAAATTACCCATAATCGGCAAGTCACCGAAAAATGGAACTTTATCTACATCGTTGTGTTCTTCCTGTTCGTAAATTCCACCTAATACTGCGGTTTCTCCGTTGCTAACCAGCACTTGCGTTGTCACTGATTGTGTATCAATCGCTGGTGCTTCTGTTAAACCAACGCCGGTACGAACGTATTCACCAACACGATCTTTTTTAACTTCAAGATCCATAATGATCTTATCATCCGGTGTAATTTGCGGTGTAACTTCCAGGCTAAGCACCGCAGGTTTAAATGTGATACTGGCTGCACCGCTGGAAGTACTCTGTAAATATGGAATTTCCGTACCTTGCGAAATTTTAGCTTTACGCTGATTTGCCGTCGTAATACGAGGGCTGGAAACGACCTTGCCACGCTTATCACTCTCAAGTGCTGACAATTCCAAATTCAATAACAAGCCAGCAGATAATCTGAACAAAGTAAAAGCAAAACTACCGGCACCCGCTTTAGTTACTGGCAAGTTAGACATCAGGTCTGGCAAACCATCACTACTGGTTAAGGAGCTGTTAGTGTTTGTGCTGGGGCTATAAGCCACGGTATCTAGTAACGCCGTTTGCGCTGTACCATTATGCTCGCCCTGCGTAACCGTTCCTGTACTGCTTACTGTTTTAGGTCTGTTACCAATTGTGCCGCCTATAGTTACAGTATTGCTACCTGGCTTACCCGTTTGCGTCACACCAAAACGCGCACCCAGATCTTTTCCAAATTTTTCATCGGCTATCACCAAGCGCGATTCAATCATTACCTGCTTCACCGGAATATCGGTTTTATTAATAATTGCCTGCACCTGCTCAAGATACTTCGGAATATCCTGAACAAATACCGTATTGGTACGCGGATCAATCACCGCACTGCCACGTTTTGACAATATTTTTTGCTTAGGATCGCTCAAAATATCTTTCAAAGTCTCGGCTTTCATGTAATTCAAAGTAAATACTTCTGTACGTAAAGGCTCTATATCATCAATCTGCTGCTGACTTTCAAAAACCTGTTTTTCCTTGGCAGCCAGTTCATCTGCCGGTGCGACCAGAATCACATTGCCATTTTTACGCTTATCCAACCCCTTGCTTTGCAAAATAATTTCTAGCGCCTGATCCCATGGCACATCTTTTAAACGCAAGGTCAGGTTGCCAGTCACCGCATCACTGGTAATAATATTAAGTCCAGTAAAATCGGCAATGACCTGCAATACTGAACGCACCTCAATATTCTGGAAATTCAATGACAACTTTTCACCTGCATAGCCAGGCTTGGTGCCACGCACTAATTTATTCGGGTCTTCTACAACCTTACGGACATCAATAATAAATTTCTTGTCGGCCTGATACGCTGAATGCTCCCAATTACCTTGCGGCTCAATTACCATGCGTCCATTCTTGCCCTGTTTCATCGTATCTACATAAATTACAGGGGTATTAAAGTTGGTCACATTAAGGCGGCGCTGAAGGTTTGCCGGCACTTCAGTGTTAATAAAATCAACAACAATAGTCTTGCCTTTTTGCTTGATGTTAATACCGGCAGATGGGTCGGACAAATCAACAATAATGCGTCCTTCACCATTTTTACCACGGGCAAAATCTACATTGCTAATCGCTACAGATTGACCATCTAGTTTAGGCTCCGAGAATTTGGTTTCTATCATAGATCCTAGTGCAACTTCATTTGCCTGTAACGTCACCGTCACCTCTTTGCCATTTACACTAGTGTTATAGCCTACATTCTTGGATAAATTCAGCACCATACGGGTGCGATCCTTACCTTGTGCCAGCGTAAGGCTTTTTAATGCCCCTTGCTCAGCAAGAATATTGCTCTTGCCCATACCATTTGCAACATTGGGAAAATCCAGTGCAATTCTTGCCGGATTATTGAGCGTGAATCCTGCCGGAGGATTAGCCAAAGGCTGCGTTGTTTTTACGCGAATACTAACCCGCCCCCCCGGTAACGATGAGAAATCCACGCTCTCAATCTTATTCGCTAGCGCTGATTGATCTTCAGCCAGTAACAAGCCTGAAAACATAGTCATAACAAGCAACAAAGCTACCTGTAAAAATTTTGATATCAACATATTCGTTTTCATCGTTTCACCTTAAATCTATTTTTTGGTCCGTGTGGTCAGTTTCGTAAGATCTGAATTACCAGCAACTTACTGGAACACATAAAAGCTGGTCATCGCTTTCTGCAACCCAAGTTCTGTTAATTTACTATATCCTGTAAAGCCAAATTTGAAACTCGCTCTACCCAATCGCCAGAGAGTTCATCCTGCACAATTTCGTTAAGTACTACTTCACTATCTGTAATTTGAGTTACCCTACCAAAATTCTGGCCCACATAATTCCCCACCCTCACCTGCTGAACTGCATTATCCGGCGTTTTTAACAATGCATAAGTCAGCTTGTTTTTTGATAGCATTCCGACATATTTCAGGCTTTCAAGCGGATAAGCCTCCATTGGTTCTTTAGGCCGATTCAGATTAGGTTGCAATCCACTAGATTTATTCAAAGCCTTGCGCGCACGGAATGGGTCAACCAAGCTACCATCAGCATTATATTGAAACGGTGTATATGGCTTAACTTCCGGCAAAGGCTTTACTTTTGGCTTAATATCCTTTGCGGCATCTCGCATATACCGATCAAGATCATCCCCATCCTCACCACTGCATGCAGTCAAGAAAACGCCTAATACCAGAATCGGCAGAAGATTAAAGTTAACAAACTTTACCAGCTTAAGATTCAAACAATGTTTCACTTAATCAGCCTTTCTTCTTGGATTTTGTTTTGGCATCTTTTGCAGCTTTCAGAGCTTTCTGTTTCGCAGCAATCTCCTCCGCATCCAGATAGCGATAAGTTTTTGCCACGGCTTCCATAACCAGCATTCCATCAGCACCAGTAACTTTGGCATTCTTGCTATTATGTGGCTGCACGAAAACATTACTGATCGTTACAATACGTGAAAGCTTGGAAATGTCAGATGCAAAATCTCCCAAGTCATGATAAGTGCCCAGCACTTTAATCGCGATAGGCATCTCTGCATAAAATTCCGCCTGCACCTCGCTACCTGGCTTGAATAACTCAAACTCCAAGCCTCGGCTTAGGCCGGCTTGGTTAATATCTGTCAGCAATCCATCAATTTGCGATTTATCTGGCAACTGCTTTAACAGGGCACCAAACGTTTTCTCAATCTCAACCATCTGCGCACGATAGGCTTCCAAATTAATTGCCTGGCTCTTTTTATTAAGAAATATATTTCTTAAGTCCTGCTCCTTGGCTCTTTCTTGATCTAGGGTTTCAAGTGCAGGGCTCAATAAAATGTAATACCCAACACTCAAGAGCAGCACAAAAATAGCTGTCAGCAGCACAGCTTTAACTGGCACGGGTAAGTTACCAAGATTCTTGATATCAATATTATTGAAATCATCTAAATTCATGGCTTAACCCCTTTTGCGCTTTTATTTTTTGTCGGTTCGCTTTCAACCTCGGTCTGTGGCGCCTTCAGTTTGACCGTAAGCGTAAATACATTCTGCTTCTGGCCATTTACCGTAACAGCTTTAATCTCAACCAGGCCCGGCGACTCCAGCCAAGCAGAAGCATTATAGTTACGCACCAGGGTAGCCACCCTGGCATTGGTATCAGCAACTCCCTCAAGCGTAATCAGATCTCCAACCTGCTTAATACTTTTAAGATACATGCCCTCTGGTAATTGTCGACTTAACTCATCAAATACAATCACTGCCTGACTGCGATTGGTTTGTAAATTCTCAACAACTTGTTTGCGTTCAAGCATTGCACTGATTTGATCTTTTAAATCCTGAATGTCTTTAATTTCTTTATCAAGCTTGGCAATCGCAGTGTTCAATCGTGCATTTCGTTCAGTTTGCGAATCAACTCTGGCATTAATCACGGTGTAGGCCATAAAAACCAGAACACTGGCCAAAATGGCGGAGAATGCTGCCATAAGACCAAATTGACGTTGCCTGGCCTCTCTTCTTATTTGCCGATGCGGAAGTAAATTGACGCGTATCATATCTCTATACCTCGCATTGCAAGCCCACAAGCTATTAACAAGGACGGTGCATCAACAACCAGTTGTTGCGGCCTTACCCCGCTGCCCAACGCCATGCTATGGAATGGGTTTGCTATTACGGTGTGCACCTGGGTACGATCTTGTACTGTCACTTCAATTTCAGGAATTGAAGCACATCCACCCGCCAGTACAATATGATCTACATGGTGAAATTGTGTTGAACTGGTAAAAAATTGCTGCGCCCGGGCTACTTCAGTAGCAAGCTGTTGCACGAATGGCTGCAACACCTCACTTTCATAACTTTCAGGCAAACCACCCCTGCGCTTGGAAATCTCGGCCTCTTCGATAGACAAGCCGAATCGACGCTGAATCTCCTGTGTCAACTGATTACCGCCAAAACTCTGCTCACGCGCATACACCGGCTTATTATCATGCAACACATTAATGTGCATCATAGTGGCGCCAAGATCCACAATCATCACTGTTTGCTCACTACCTGCATTTGGCAGCTGCACTGATACCAGCGTGTAAGCAGCCTCCGTCGCATAGGAGTCCACATCCATCACAATCACTTTCAGGCCGGCAACTTCTGCTGCTGCAACGCGATCTTCAATTTTCTCCTTACGCGCCGCCACAATCAACACTTCAACTTCTTCGTCGGGATTATTAGGTGACGGACCAAGTTCCTGAAAATCAATATTCACCTCATCCAGTGGGAAGGGAATATACTGATTTGCCTCGCCCTCAACCTGCGCCTCCATATCTTCTTCACGCAGGCCGGCTTGCATAATTACTTTTTTGCTGATTACTGCGGATGAAGGCAAAGCAAGTGCTGCGTGTTTCTCACGCGTACCTAACATCTTGCATGCTTGCCTGACCGCATCCGCGACTTTATCAAGGTCGGCTACATTGCCATCTGTTATGGCATCCGGCGCCATTGGCAATATTGCATAACCCTCAAGTTTATATCCGCCACGACTATCTGCAGACAACTCTACCGCCTTCACCGAAGTGGAACTGATATCAATACCAATAAGAGGAGGAGTTTTTTCTGTAAAAAGACTGAATTTCAAAATGAAATTCCTTTTCTAATTTCGTTAGTTACGAACATTTCTAATAATTTACATTAAATCCTAGCAACAAGTTTAAACCCTGTAAAGCAATTTCTTGTTTATAAAATCCAGTAATTTATACATTGCACAAATTCACAACATAAATTCGCATGGATACGTCAGGCAATTTATAATGGTCATTGCATTCTGTTTAAATCAATTCAAGAAATCAAATTACTTATGATCATAAATAAATGGTGGCATTATCTTGCAATGACTGTAGTTGTTGGCAGCCTGTCGGTGCTGGCATTAGTTGGCGTTGCTGTGACACTAATTTACCCGACTCTGCCATCACTTGAAGCATTGACTGATTATCAGCCAAAATTGCCACTAAGAATTTATTCTGAAGATGGTTTTTTAATTGATGAGTTCGGGGAAGAGCGTCGCGCCTACATCAAAATTGAACAAGTGCCCCAGAATATGAAAGATGCTGTACTGGCCATTGAAGACAGACGGTTCTACCAGCACAGCGGCGTTGACTTATGGGGAATACTGCGCGCTATCAAGAACAACATAACCGGCATTAGCCATGAGGGTGCAAGCACCATCACCATGCAGGTTGCCAAGAACTTCTTCACTACTCCAAATGGCAAGCGAACAATTATCACTAAAATTAATGAGGCAATGCTCGCTTTAAAAATTGAACATGCCTTAAGCAAAGACAAGATTCTTGAACTCTACATCAACCAGATCTACCTTGGACAGCGTGCCTATGGATTTGCCGCCGCTGCCCAAGTTTATTATGGTAAACCATTAGAACAACTCAACCTTGCCGAAACTGCAATGCTTGCAGGCTTGCCAAAAGCGCCTTCCGGATACAACCCATTCGTCAATCCTAAACGCGCCATGAGGCGCCAGCAAGAGGTTTTGCATGATATGTACCGTTTCGGGTTTATCAAAGAACCTGTTTATCAGGCCGCTTTGAAACAGCCGCTACGGTTCAAGGCATCAAAACAGGCACGTGATCTGGCAGCAGATTATGTTGCAGAAATTGTGCGTGAAAGTCTTTATGCACAATATAAGGATGAAATTTATAGCAGCGGCCTCAATGTTTACACCACAATACGTAAAGCAAACCAGGAGGCGGCCAACGCCGCAATTAGAGAAGGTGTTTTAGACTACGACTCACGTCACGGCTTCCGTGGCCCTGAAAAAACATTCAACCTCGATAAAATTTTAAGCGAGAATCCGTCTTCTGGCCTTGACGAAGCCCTGGATGATTTTGAAGTATCCAATGATTTTATCCCTGCAATTGTTACCAGCCTGTCCCCAAAAGCAGTAAATGTTCATACAAAAAACGGGGATGATATAAAAATCACCGGCAAGGGTTTAGCGCTTGTAGCAAGAACGCTTAATGAAAAAAGACCAGAAATGCGCCTGTTAAAACCTGGTGCAATTATCAGAGTTACAAAAAATTCCGGGGAAAGAGATAATGGCTACTGGCGAATTGTTCAGATGCCACAGGTTGAATCAGCACTCATTGCGCTAGATCCCGAAACAGGTGCAGTGCGTGCCTTGGTAGGAGGCTTTGACTTTAATCGCAACAAATTCAATCATGTAACACAGGCTTGGCGCCAGCCAGGCTCCAGCTTCAAGCCCTTCATTTATTCGGCCGCCCTGGAAAAAGGATTCACACCTGCCACTATCGTTGAAGATGACCCTTTAAGCTTTTCTGCTGAAGAAACCGGTGACAAAGACTGGACTCCACATAACTACGATAACTCAACAGAGGGACCCATCCGCCTCAGGGAAGCACTGACTAAATCAAAAAACCTGGTTTCTATCCGCGTGTTACAGGCAATAGGTACTGCATATGCGCAGGACTATATCACCCGTTTTGGATTCTTGGCCAAAGACCACCCAGCTTACCTGACCATGGCCCTTGGCGCCGGATCAGCAACGCCATGGCAAATGGCAACCGCATACGCTGTGTTTGCCAATGGCGGCTATCGAGTTAAACCGAATTTAATATCAAAAATTGTAGACCAACATGGCAAGGTACTTGTAGAAACCAAATTTACCAAAGCAGGAGACGGTGCCCCGCGCGCAATTGATGCACGTAATGCATTTATTATGGATTCAATGCTGCGGGATGTAGTGAAGCACGGCACTGCAATGAGAGCACTCCAGTTGGGCCGTGGCGACCTGGCCGGCAAAACCGGCACAACCAATGATCATTTTGATGCGTGGTTTGCAGGATATAACCCGCAGCAAGTTGCTGTCGCCTGGGTAGGCTATGATAAGCCGCGTCCACTTGGCGGTAGTGAAACCGGTGGCGCAGCAGCGCTTCCTATCTGGATGAAATATATGGCCTCAGCTTTGAAAGGTGTACCAGAAGTTGAGCCTGCCGTACCCGATGGCGTAATAGCGCTCAGGATTGACCCTGTCACAGGAGTACGTGCAGACAATGACGAAAACGGGATATACGATTACTTTTATCAGGAAAATCCGCCACCGGAAATTCAGGTGCCACTACCATCATTGCTTGATGAAAGCACGATTACCAGCCAGCCGCAGAAACTATTGCAACCGGAAATTACACTGCCGCCACAAAAAACCTCTGACGTAAATGTAACGGAACTGCCATCTCGAAATACGGCAAATACCACTAAAAAACCGGCAGCAGAAACAGCGCACAAGAACAATGTAACGAACATTCCCAAGAAGCCGGCAGCGGAGCCTGCACCACATAAAACAGACAATTCAGGATCTAAAAATCCTGTTGAAGATCTATTTAAAATAAATTAGAAATTAATTCAAGGTGCATTAACAAGCTAGTTGCAGCACTACCGGGGTATGGTCAGACGGTCGCTCAAGCTTGCGCGGCGCCTTATCTATATAGGCCTCCGTGCAATAGGGCTTGAGTGCATCACTGACCAGAATGTGGTCGATACGCAGGCCAAGGTTACGCCGGAAGCCTGCCATTCGGTAATCCCACCAGCTGAAACTTTTTTCTGGCTGCTCAAATAACCTGAAACTGTCATGCAGCCCTAACTGGATTAATTTCTGGAACGCCTCACGCTCCGGCGGGGAAACAAGCACCTGCCCAAGCCATGCTGCGGGATCGTGGCAATCGCGGTCTTCCGGGGCTATATTGTAATCTCCCAACAAGAGCAGTTTTGGATGCTGAAGCAATTCAGTTTTCAGCCAATTATGCAGCGCGGTAAGCCAGCGCAGCTTATATTGATACTTTTCTGAATCTACTGCCTGCCCATTGGGAATATAGGCACACACTACACGCATATCATTGATATTAGCGGCAATCACACGCTGCTGATCATCTTCCAGACCCGGAATATTGCGCTGAATATTCGTGAGTTGATGACGACTCAAGATTGCGACCCCGTTGTAGGTCTTTTGACCGATATGCACTGCTTCGTAGCCAACTTCTTTCAGGGCGTCATACGGAAACTTGCTGTCTTCCTGTTTGGTTTCCTGTAGGCAAAGCACGTCCGGCTTGGCTTCTCTCAGCCAATCCAACACATGTGGCAATCTCACGTTTAAAGAGTTAACGTTCCAGGTAGCAAATTTCAAAGGTACGACCTCGGGTATTTTGACATTCATCAATAGGCATTGCAGGCCGCCATTTACATTAACGTTGGCAGCCTTATGTACTTTAGGCAATCATGCCGCTATGCCGTAGTAAAGCATCAATACTAGGCTCACGGCCACGGAACGCTGCAAAAGACTCCATCGCAGAACGAGAACCGCCCTTTGCCAGAATTTCCTGCCAGTAACGCTGGCCAGTTTCCCTTGACAGCACGCCGTCTTCTTCAAACATGCTGTAAACATCGGCAGACAATACCTCTGCCCATTTATAGCTGTAATAGCCTGCAGCGTAGCCACCCGAAAACACATGTGTAAAGTTATGCGGGAAGCGGTTCCACTTAGGTGGACGGACCACCGCAACCTCATCACGAACTGACTCGATCAGATCGAGCGCAGTACTTACACCTTGCGGGTCAAATTCACTATGCAGGCGAATATCAAATAAAGCAAACTCGATTTGACGTACGGTTTGCATGCCTGCCTGGAAATTTTTTGCCGCGACCATTTTGTCAAATAGCGTACGCGGCAACTGCTCACCCGTGTCAACATGAGCGGTCATATTACGCAGCACTTCCCACTCCCAGCAAAAGTTTTCCATTAACTGGCTTGGCAGCTCTACAGCATCCCATTCCACGCCTTTGATACCTGATACGCCGTAGTCATCAACCTCTGTCAGCATATGATGCAGGCCGTGGCCGAATTCATGGAACATCGTCAGCACTTCGTCATGCGTGAACAATGCCGGCTTATCACCGACCGGTGCCGAAAAATTACAGGTCAGGTAAGCAACTGGCTTGGTCACGCCACCGGCAGATTTACGGCGCGTAATGGCCTCATCCATCCAGGCACCGCCACGTTTATTATTACGTGCATACAGGTCCAGATAAAACTGGCCTATCAGCTCGCCTTTATCATCTTGAATGTCATAGAAGCTTGCGGTCTCATGCCATACCGGTGCTTCTGAACGGTGAACTTGAATGCCGAAAATGGTTTCAACAACCTTAAATAGACCTGCCAATACTTTATGCTCAGGGAAATACTGCTTTACTTCCTGGTCCGAGAACGCGTATTTATCTTCACGAAGTTTTTCAGAAACGTAGGATACATCCCAAGCCTGCATATCAGTAATACCAAGTTTCGCGGCATATTCATCAAGCTCAATCTTGTCCTTTAATGCGAAAGGCTTTGCTTTTGCGGCAAGGTCTTCCAGAAAGGATTTAACATGCTGGGCAGAATCTGCCATTTTGGTAGCGATTGAAAGTTCTGCATAATTATCAAAACCAAGCAACTGTGCAGCCTCGTGGCGCAACTTAAGAATCTGCGCAATGACCGGAGTATTATCCCACTCCGCTTTACCGAATTCTGAAGCACGTGTTGCGTAAGCGCGGTAAAGCGTCTCGCGTAATTCACGATTATCTGCATATTGCAGCACCGGCAAATAAGACGGGAAATGCAATGTAAATTTCCAGCCTGTTTTATTCTCTGCTTGTGCCGCATCAGCCGCTGCTTGAAGCACATCTTCCGGGATACCTTTCAGCACATCAGCATCATGCTCATACAGAGCATAATCATTAGTGGCATCAAGTACATTTTCCTCGAACCTGGAGGCAAGCTTTGAAAGCTCCTCCTGAATTTCCTTGAAGCGCGCTTTCTGCGCATCAGGCAATTCTGCACCGCCCAGGCGAAAATCACGCAGTTCGTTTTCAACGATTTTCTTCTGTGATGCTGTCAGCGAATCGAACGCACTGCTGTTACGCAAAGCGCGGAATTTTGCATACAAACGCTCATCCTGACCCAGGTCAGCATAAAAATCCGTGAGTTTTGATAGATTCTCATTATAAGCTTCGCGCAATTCAGGGCTATTCATCACCGCATTCATATGGCCAACCTGTGACCATGCGCGTGAAATACGCTCTTCCATATCTTCCAGTTTATTCGCGAAATTATCCCAAGTAACAGCACTATTGGCTGTCGCGAGCATTTCGACTGTTCTTCTGGCATCTGCCAGCAAGTAATCAACTGCAGGTGAAATGTGCTCTGCCTTAACCTCATTGAATTTTGGCAAACCTGAAAAATGTAAAAGCGGATTATTCTCTAATTGTGTAATAGACACTGCTGTAAATCTTTCTTTAAGAACTAATGGGCGCTTCTATAAATGCAGAGTTTGGGATGCAGTACAAGGTGCACGGAACGCAGGAGCCGAGATAGTATGTGGTATACAGCGAGGTTCCGAGTAGCGTGCAACGCAGTAATGTGCCCAAAGAATGTATTTATAGAAGTGCCCTAATTGATTAAACGTAAGGTAAACGGATAACGGTAAGACTCACCTTTACTGCTAGAGATGGCGGCAAGAATGCAAAAAACTATATTAAATATCCAGATTAACCCCAGCAGCACAAATCCGATCAGAATAAAAATCAGAACGTATGCAATAAATTGCGCCATCAGCAGCGTGATCTGGAAGTTCAATGCCTCCTTGGCCTGCGCTGCAATATATTCACTGTCATCTTTTTTGAGCAGCCATACGATGAGTGACGGTATAAACGAAAATAATATTCCCCCCAGATGGGTAATCGTCACTATGTTTTTCTCGTCATTGCTCGGGACTGTGATCTCGTCATTCATGGTACAAACCTTTTATAGTTTACGATTAAAGATAGATGGTTATTCAGAAAACAGTAGTAACCGTCACGTGGTTACTAGTTGAGATTAAATTTATTGACCGCAAGTTCAATTTTCTCAATATCGGTTAAACCAAGCACTTTACGTGTCTGCCCAGCCAATTCACTTAGCTGGCTATGCAGCACTTGCTGCTTGATACTAAGCACATGAGATGGATGCATCGAAAACTGGCGCAAGCCCATGCCCAACAGGAGCTTGGTGTATTTGGCATCACCAGCCATTTCACCGCATACCGAAACCGCCTTACCCAATTTCGCACCGGCCTTAATCGTCATGCCGATTAATTTCAGTACTGATGGATGCAGCGGATTGTATAAATGCGCAACAGCGTCATCAGTGCGGTCGATCGCTAATGTATATTGAATCAAATCATTAGTTCCGATAGATAAAAAATCCAGTTCTTCGGCAAAGGCCTCAGCATTAATTGCAGCAGCCGGGATTTCAATCATGCCGCCTAGCGCGATATTTTCATCAAATGGAATGTGTTCATTGCGCAGACTTGCCTTTGCGCGTTCCAAAAGTATTTTTGCCTGACGCAGTTCAGACAACGTAGATAACATAGGAATCAGGATCTTGATCTTGCCATAATGCGATGCACGCAACAATGCACGTAACTGCGTATTAAACAGCTGCGGTTCAGACAGGCATAAACGGATCGCACGTAAACCTAAAGCCGGGTTAGGGCAGTTAACAACTGTATCAGAATTTATCTGCTTATCCGCACCTAAATCCAGCGTGCGGATCGTAACCGGCGCGCCTTTCATGGCTTTTGCCACCGATTTATAAGCTTCAAACTGCTCTTCTTCATTGGGAACATCATACCGGTTCATAAACAGAAATTCGGTCCTATACAAACCAATGCCGGTAGCACCTGTTGCCCTGACTGCAGCCACATCTTCCGGCAACTCAATATTAGCCAGAAGCTCGATCTGTGTTCCATCTATCGTCAGTGCTTTGGTAGTTCTAATGCGCTGGAGCTTTTGCTGTTCAAGTTCCCACTGTTCCTGCTTAAGCTTGTACTCATCCAGGATCTCCCTGGATGGATTCACAATCACCACACCCTGATCACCATCAACAATGATCAGTTCGCCATCATTGATTAAATCACGCGCGTGCTGCAACGCAACGATCGATGGGATATTAAGACTACGTGCCAGAATCGCCGTATGCGATGTTGCGCCGCCAACGTCGGTAATAAATGCAGCAAACTGGTGCTGCTTGAACTGAATTGCATCTGCCGGGGAAACGTCATGAGCGACCAGAATCAGTTTACGCTCCTGATGCAGGGCGCTGGTTTGCTGCTCTGTGCTTAATTGGGCCTGATGCCCTAGCAGCACCTTGATAACACGCTCAACTACCTGAATAACATCCTGCTTGCGCTCACGTAAATAGCTGTCTTCTATCTGTTCAAACTGGTCGATAATATCATCCATCTGCAGCTTGATTGCCCATTCGGCATTACATTGCTCATTTCTGATGATATCCTTGGGCACCTCGGATAACGACTTATCTTCGAGCATCATCAGATGTGTGCCAATAAACGCAGCCAGTTCCGCCGGCGCATTTTTGCGCAAACTGCCTTTAATTTCCTTCAAATCATGCTTAACTACTGCAATAGCGTCGCTAAAACGTTTAACTTCATCATCAATTAGATGCGCAGGCAGCTGATAATGCACAACCTCCAATAAGGCATTGGAAAGAAGGTGGGCCTGACCGATCGCAATGCCACTGGAAACCCCTACACCATGAATACTGAAGCTAGTCATTCGCCTTCGCCGAAATAGTCTTCAATCAATACCGTCAAAGCATTGATAGCCTCAGCCTCATCAGGACCGCTGGCCTCTACAGTAACAATCGCGCCCTTCGCTGCGGCCAGCATCATCACCCCCATAATACTCTTGGCATTCACGCGGCGACCATTACGCTCAATCCATACTTCACTGGAAAATTTACTGGCAGTTTGTGTAAGTTTGGTTGAAGCACGAGCATGCAGACCCAGCTTATTAATGATTTCCAGTTGTTTGCTAATCATATACTCTGAATCCTGTTATTTAATAGTGCCTGCATAACGATCACAGCTTTCACTATCAAAAGCCACAACACCTTCACGACCACCACTTAACGCCTTTTCAACCAATACCAGCAATGGCTCTTGCCGGTAAGTCATTACCCTAACCAGCATTGGCAGGTTTACACCAGCCACTCCCTCTACTACACCGGGCTGTAGTATTCTGGTCACAATATTACATGGTGTAGCGCCATACATATCTGACAATACCAGCACACCTTCACCGCTATCAACTTGTGCAACCAATTCAAGCGCTTTAGGTATCACGCTATTAGGGTCGTCTTTACTGCTCACCGCAAGTGAAGCCACCTGAGGAGGGGGTTTTCCCAGCATATGGTTGGCACATTCCAGCAGACTATCGCCAAACGTACCATGTGTAATAATTAAAATACCGATCATTGTTTATGAATACCCATCTTATTGCTTCTAATACTTGAGTTCCCTGTGTCGCGTCAGTACTTTTTGCTGCGACTGAAAATATTGACTTAACTGCTCAACCAGATAAACCGAACGGTGCTGACCGCCAGTACAGCCAATAGCTACCGTCAAATACCCGCGGTTATCCATGATAAAACTAGGCAGCCATTTCTCTACATAAGACCGGATGTCCGAGAGCATCTCCTGCACTGAATCATGTACTTCCAAATATGCTTTAATTTGTGCGTCTTTGCCGGTTAAATCGCGTAAATCCGGATCATAGTGCGGGTTTGGCAAACAGCGCACATCGAATACAAAATCGGCATCCAGCGGTATGCCATGCTTGAATCCAAATGAAGTAAACAGCAGTGTCAGAGTTGCATCTTTACTGGATACTACATCCTTTACCCAGCCACGCAGCGTGTTAGCACTCAGATTACTCGTATCAATCACATGCCCCAGATTACCAAGATTGCCCAGCAACTCCCGCTCCGAAGCAATGCTTTCCGCCAGCGTTGTAGTATCTTTGCTTAAAGGGTGTTTGCGCCGGGTCTCGCTGAAGCGCTTTACCAGCGTTTCCACATTAGATTCCAGGAACAGAACACGTGTATCTACATTCTGTGATTTAAGTAACTCGATATAAGCAGGCAGTGTTTCCACTGCGGCACTACGGCTATCAATACTAATCGCCACAAGATGGTGATCCACAGTAGTCAGGTGCTCTGACAGGCTGGGCAGCATCGTTGCAGGCAAATTATCAATGCAGTAATAACCGCTATCTTCAAGCGCACGCAATGCGATACTTTTACCCGAACCGGAAAGGCCTGTGACGATAATCAACTGCTTCATTTTATGAATTCACGTAGCTATCTGTTGTTCTTTTTCATTTCACGCTGATGACGCTGCGTGAACTGTTTGGTTGCATTAATACCGCGTAATAATAACATGTGATTACGGATTGCAACTTCCACCAGAACTGCAATATTGCGGCCGGCTGCGATTGGGATTTGCACCTTGGGCACTTTAACACCCAATACCTCTTCATGCAGGGCTTTAATATTCAACCTGTCCAGTAACTGCGGTGCCAGTTTATCAGCCATCTCCAGTTGAATAATCAGGTCAAGCGGCTTGGTTGGCTTGACCGAGTTATCGCCAAAAATAGCACGGATATTCAGAATACCTAAACCACGCACCTCAAGAAAATCTTGCAATAAAGGCGGGCAACGGCCCTCAACGCGCTCAGGTGAAATACGGAAAAAATCTACAATATCATCAGCAATCAGGCGGTGCCCGCGTGAAATCAGCTCCAAAGCCAATTCACTTTTACCAATCGCGGCCTCGCCTTTGATTAAAGCGCCAAAGCCCTGCACCTCCATAAATACGCCATGCAAACTGACAGATTCTGCGACTGCCTGCACCAGGAAGTGACTCAAAAAATCCATCAACTCAGGGCTGCGTAACGTTGAAGTGAATAGCGGGGCATTATGCGCATTAGCAGCAGCGATGAGTGGCTCCGGGACTTTCTCGCCATTGGCAACTATGACTGCCGCCAGGTCTGTAGAGTATAGATTTTCAATCGCCTGCGCAGCTTCTGCTGATCGCAGGCTGCGCAAATAATCCATTTCAGCACAACCCAATACCTGCACACGGTTAGGGTGCACAAAATTCAAATGGCCAATAAGCGCCAATGATGGTTTTGTTACGGTTTCGCTTGTGAGTGTATTTGACCCGCCGTCAACTCCGGCAATCCAATTCAGTTTGAGCTTACGGCGGGTCTGTTTGAATAGCTCAGCGACGTTTATTTGAGCCATAAAGATTATAAAAACTAAAGATTAAAAACAATGTACGGTTTATTCCAGACTCTGGTGCTTGATCGCCCCGTTAACTTTATGATGATCTGTATTTTTTTCTTTATGTTTCACAACCTGACGGTCAAGTTTATCAGTCAGCATATCAATAGCGCTGTACATATTCTCATCCTGACATTCTGCATGTATATCATTACCAGGAACATGGAGTGTAGCCTCAACCTTTTGGGCGAGCTTTTCAACACTCATGGTCACTTTGACATCGATCACATGATCAAAGTGATTGCTAATTCTAGTCAATTTGCTCGTAACATAATCGCGCAAAGCTGGAGTTACTTCTAAGTGGTGACCGGTTAATTGTAAATTCATGACTTGCTCCTTTTGAAAATATTCTCCGAGCCTGAAACAGTTGAATGATTTCAAATCTCGTCGAACAATTTCAGTTTACTACGTTCATTTGCTTCTGTGGCACTGAAACCAAGAATTTTTTTATCACTGGTTTGAAGTACCGGGTTTATAGTGATTTTCTTAAACTGGCAGGCGCAATATTTAATGACTCCCGATATTTTGCAATAGTGCGGCGAGCTACCACGATGCCCTGCTTTGCCAGTAAATCGGTAATCTGGTTATCAGAATATGGTTTTTTAGAATTTTCCTGCTCGACCAATTTTTTAATCAGTGCACGTATCGCTGTAGCAGAACAGGTACCGCCGCTATCAGTGGCAACCGAACTGCCAAAAAAGTATTTAAGCTCGAAAATACCACGCGGTGTCAGCATGTATTTATTGGCGGTTACGCGGGAGATGGTTGATTCGTGCAAACCAAGTTCATCGGCAATTTCGCGCAGCACCAGCGGCTTCATTGCTACTTCACCGTACTCCAGGAAGTTGCGCTGGCGATCAACAATCGCCTGCGAAACGCGCAGGATGGTAGAAAAACGCTGCTGGATGTTTTTAATCATCCATTTAGCTTCCTGCATCTGGCTTTGCAGATATTGGCTAGAACTGTCGCGATTACGCTTTAATATTCCGGCATATAGCTGGTTGATTCTGATCTTGGGAATCACGCTTTCATTCAGACTTGCAATCCAGATACCTTTGATTTTCTTCACAATCACTTCATGCTGAATGTAATGCTCAGAGCCTATGCTGCTGAAATTAGCCCCTGGCCTTGGATTCAGACTTGTAATTAACTGCTGCAGTTGCTTAAGCGTTTGCTCATCACAGCCTAGCTCTTTACGCAGCTTCACAAAATCCCGCGCACCCAATGCCGGTAAATGCTTTTCTGCCACGAGGCGTGCCAGCGCAAAATACGGCGTATCTGCCGGCAGCATATCAAGCTGCAATAATAGGCATTCACTTAAATTACGGGCACCAACACCTGCCGGATCCAGATGCTGAATGTGGCGTAACGCTGTTTGCAGCTCCATTGTATCAATCTCAAGCTCTGGCGGCATCTCTGCTGCGATTTGCTCCAAAGACTGTTCCAGATATCCATCCTCATTGATGCTATCTACGAGCAACAAAGTGAGCGTCTGATCGCGTTCAGATAACGGCATAAGCTTGAGCTGTGCCAGCAAATGATCACGCAAACTGGCCTGTAATGTTTCCTGCGGCTTGAAATCGCTGTCATCATCTGCCGGCGTGCCATTTTCATCCCAGCGACTACCACTGGAATACACATCGAACTCTTCATCAAACTCTGTCGCATATGTATCTGAAAAATCCGTAACGCTTGGTTCAAAATCTGGCGCTTCGTCTGATAAACCAGCTTCAGGCGCACTAATCTCAGCAGCGCCAGACTGGAAATCCTGAGCGCCAGCTTCTGTGCCGAAATCATCAGCATCAGAACCTGTAGCGGTATCCAACCCTGAATTATCAGCACCGCCTGCGTTATTTAATAGAGCGCCTTCTGTATCCTGATCTACAGGGTTGCCGTACTCATCTTCACCCTCATCGCCGCGCTCCAGCAGCGGGTTGGTCTGCATCAGAATATCAATTTCCTGATTCAACTCCAAAGACGAGAGCTGCAACAGGCGAATTGCCTGCTGCAGCTGCGGCGTAAGCGAAAGATTCTGAGAGAATCTTAATTGCAAACCTTGCTTCATAAACGGAAATCTTTACCCAGATAAACTTCTCTAACGCGTTCGCTTGCCACGATTTCACTGGGTACGCCAGAGGCGAACACATGCCCTTGATTAACAATATAGGCGCGGTCACAAATACCTAAAGTTTCACGCACGTTATGATCAGTAATTAATACGCCAATATTGCGTGCACTCAAAAAACGGACAATCTGCTGAATATCAATCACGGCGATAGGATCAATACCCGCGAATGGTTCATCCAATAATACAAAACTTGGATCAGAGGCCAGGCAACGTGCAATTTCAACACGGCGCCGCTCACCACCGGAAAGACTTACCGCTGCGCTATCTCGGATATGCGTAATATGCAATTCTTCCAATAGAGATTCCAGTTTTTCCTGCATCTCCTCTTCAGAAATATCCTGTAGCTGCAAAATCGCCATAATATTTTCTGAGACTGTGAGTTTACGGAAAATAGAAGCCTCCTGCGGCAGGTAAGACAGACCCATTCTTGCACGCATATGGATAGGCATACGGCTTAAATCTACGCCGTCCAGCAGAATTCTGCCCTCATCCAGTGGCACCAGACCTACCATCATATAAAAACTGGTTGTTTTACCTGCACCGTTAGGCCCGAGCAAACCAATCACTTCTCCGCTTTTTATCGTCAAAGAAATATCCTGCACCACAGTACGTGCTTTATAGGATTTGCGCAGATTTTCTACAACGAGTTCACTCATCACATGCTCTCTTTTTATTTAAGCTGACCGGCGACTTCTAAAGTACGGCTAAGACGCATATTCTTTACTGCCGGGGCAGATGCATTGCCTCCGACTGAACTAACCTTGTCACCAGGTGCAGCTGATTTAGGTTGCGCCGGGCTGGCCGGAGCAGCTTTCTTGCCTTTAGGCTGGATAATCGCGCGCACACGCCCCCCTGTACCACCAGGTGTAGCCGCCTGGGATCCGCCGCCGATAACTTCTGCATATTCAGCATTTGCGTCATACATAATGTAATCGCCATGTACAATATCCTCACCGCGTTTTACCCATGCCTTGGTATAAAGCTGCACCTTGTCCATGCGGCCATCATATTCAATCCGCTGGGCACTGCCTTCCATATACTCGTTCTTGCCTTCCAGTTTTTGCCGAAACGTCGTTGGATTACCCAGCGAGGTACTATGCTGAAATCCTTGGCTATCTTCACGCACAATCAACTTTTCGGCATGAATCACCAACGTGCCCTGCGTCAGGATCACATTGCCGCTGTAGGTACTGATTTGTTTTGAATCATCCACCTTAACAGTGTCGGCCTCCAAATCAATAGGCTTGTCCCGGTCTGCGGCTTCAGCCATGGCACGAGCTGAAATACCAAGTAATGCAATACTCAATACCATGATGCTTATCAGTAGATCTGGTTTTATTGTGAAATACGGC
The DNA here is from genome assembly GCA_023259635.1 of Methylotenera sp. GTDB lineage: Bacteria > Pseudomonadota > Gammaproteobacteria > Burkholderiales > Methylophilaceae > Methylotenera. The sequence goes on from JALRGX010000122.1 coordinate 24,124, forward strand.
TTATTCATAACGACTCCGAATGCGCACACTGTTAATGTTGGATTTTCTAATTAAGCGCTTACTACTATGTACTCGGCTTTTTAGAAAGCTGGTTATTTTTGCTTAAACTACTTTTTACCTGTTTTGTATCTGTGTTCTTTCTACTGCCAGATCCACCTTTGCTTAGCTTGGCAGCGCCGCTCTTGGTGACTGGCTTTTCATAATGTGCGCGCACCTTATGCAGTAAAGTCACGGTTTTCTTTTTCTTTTCATAGATCATGCCTGTGGCATAAATCACCGTTTTAGGAGCCTGGTGTATAATAACCGGGCTCTTGGTAGTAACCAACTCATCATCCGGGCGAATGTTAAGATAATCGGTTTCAACCGTCATTTCACCCTTGCCAGCAAATGCCTGACGGGTCACTTTCACATTACCAATCAACTGAATCTCTTCGCCATCGCTTGACACATGGCCGCGCAAACCCTCTGCCTGCGTATATGGCTTGTCCACCGCAAACTGTGTATAACGCGGCTGCTGCAGATCCGTAGTATCGTCATCCGGAAAATGGCGCATTTCTTTAGCCGTCAGTTTATAGTGCAAATCTCCGTTGGCATCCGTTTGCGTGGTCTCAAAGTTACTCATTATGTAATCCGGGTCATGACGACTGCTACCATCCAGATCTGGTACTGGCGGCTGCACTGTCTTGTTGATCCAGAATGTCAGCAATGCCAGAAAAATTAGCAATGCCAATGGGAATGTAATTGCTGCCCGTGCGCCAGAATACATGCTTATGTTCTCAGTTCCATACGACAGTACGGTACATGACAGCTCAACGGGAAAGTCGGAAAAATTAACATGTACGTTAACCTAATTACTGATACTCGCCTGCGTCAGAAACTGTGCCATCTGTGCATCAAACGTACCTTGCGCCTGCATAATCAGCTCGCAAACCTCGCGCACTGCGCCGTGTCCACCTGCTTTATAGGTCACATAATGGGCATATTTCAGCAATAATGCCGGCGAATCGGGTACAGCAATTGCCAGCCCGCATTGCAGCATTGGCGGCAAATCCACCACATCATCTCCCATAAACGCGCACTGCTCGGCCTGCAAGCCGCTGGACTTCATCAAATCATGAAATGCCTGCAATTTATCTTCTACACCTTGGTAAAAGTGAGCAACGCCAGTACTTTCTGCACGTTTCTTGACCACATTTGAGGTACGTCCGGTAATAATCGCGAGCGAAACACCGCTAGCTTTTAATAGCTTCATGCCCAAGCCATCATGCGAATGGAAGGTTTTATATTCCTGGCCATCGTCACCGATTGTGAGGCCGCCATTTGTCATCACACCATCTACATCCAGGATTAGCAGTTTAATTTTCTGCAACCGCTGATCTAAATCTATATCATTATTCGTCGAACTCACCTAAACCACCTTTGCCAATAGCAGGTCATGCATATTCAAGGCGCCAACAAGAACTCCGGCTTTATTGACCACGAGCAGCCCATTGACCTTGCACTGTTCCATCATTTCCACGGCCACCATTGCCAGTTCATCACTCTGAATCGTTCTAGGATTCTGGTGCATGACATCGCGCATTTTGGCAGTCGTAACATTCACATCCTGTTCAAACGTACGCCGCAAATCGCCGTCGGTAAATATGCCAACCGGCTTACCATCCACATCCACTACTGCCGTCAACCCCAATCCTTTGCGCGACATTTCCAGCAACCCTTCTGGCAGCGTTGCGCTGATCGACACCTGCGGTACATTTTCGTCAGCGCGCATCACATCACTTACCCGCACCAGTAAACGGCGCCCTAGGCTGCCCCCCGGATGTGAACGGGCAAAATCCTCAGCAGTAAAATCGCGCAAATCCAGTACACATAAGGCCAGTGCGTCTCCAAGTGCCAAGGCAACCGTAGTGCTTGAGGTCGGCGCCAAGCCGAGTGGACAAGCCTCTTTTGCTACATTTGCACTTAAATGTATATCGGCTGCCTTCGCGAGGGTAGACGCATCGTTACCAGTGATCGCTATAATTTTTGCCCCCAATCTTTTTAGTGGCGGCACGATGGCGAGTATCTCATCGCTCTCACCAGAATTTGAAAGCGTAATCACCACATCACCGGCAGTGATCATTCCAAGGTCGCCATGGCTTGCCTCAGCCGGGTGCATGAAAAATGCAGGAGTGCCGGTACTGGCAAGCGTAGAGGCAATTTTGCCACCAATATGTCCAGACTTTCCCATACCAGTCACAACCACACGCCCCTGGCATTGCAACACGCAGGCTACTGCATCAGCAAAATTATTGCCCAGACGTTGTGCCAGCAATTCAACCTCACGCGCCTCCAGCAACAAAATCTCTTTCGCCAATTTCAGCGTTTTATTCTGATCTATCACTTGCAGCAGTTCTCTCTGTCGGCCGGACCCGATATGGTTACTCGATAATGGCATTCACTATGTTCTATAAAGACTGAAAAAGTTTATCGCTCAGGTTTCAAGGATCCTGTATCGAACAACTTAACGGTTAGTATAAAAGGGAATTCCCAAGTTATAAAGCCTGACAGCTAATTAAAACCATCTTTTTAAGCAAAAGTGCATAAAAAAAATTCCGGCAGGCACAGATTTTGCTAACGTAGCCAGATCAGTACTGGGTATTCTATGTAAGCACAAATGATAAAAATATTTCTAAGTCTCGCGCCAATATGAAACAATATTAAGAAAATAATAGGAAAATAGCTGGCTCAACCCTCTTGCATCGCTAAACAATATGTTCAATACATTACCGTTAATTCTAATACTGCTGATTAGCTCAGTATTTGCCGTGGCATTATTTCGGGCATTCAACCTGCCAGCGATGCTTGCCTATTTTCTGGTAGGTCTGGCATTAGGCCCGCACACTTTCGGCTTGCTGCCTGACAGCGAGGCTAATCGCGAGTTTGCAGAATTCGGCATTGTATTTTTAATGTTCAGTATTGGTCTCGAATTCAGTCTGCCACAACTATATGCAATGCGAAAAAAAGTGCTGGGACTAGGTGGCGGCCAAGTCATCATTTCTTTAACTGTGGCCATGCTCATTTCCAGATTGATTGGGTTGAGTTGGTCAACCGCATTTGTAATTGGCGCGGCTTTAGCCATGTCGTCTACGGCAATCGTTTCCAAGATTCTGGCAGAACGCATCGACTTGAATTCCCGTCATGGCCGCCTAAGTATCGGCGTCCTCCTGTTTCAGGATATTGCAGTAGTACCCTTGCTGGTACTGATTCCGGCGCTGGGCATGGCCAATTCAAATCTGGTTGACATCCTTGGCATCGCAGTGCTTAAAGCTGCCGCCATGCTATTGCTCCTGTTCACTATAGGTAAATGGCTCATTAATCCGTGGTTCAATCTGGTCGCCAGTCAACGCTCACGCGAATTATTTGTGATGAACGTACTGATGGTAACCCTGCTGTTAGCTTTTGCCACCAAGCTCGCAGGCTTATCGTATGCGTTGGGTGCATTCATTGCCGGTATGCTGATTTCAGAGACCAAGTTCAGATATCAGGTGGAATCAGACATTTCACCATTCCGCGACATATTGCTGGGCCTGTTCTTTATCAGTGTCGGCATGCTACTGAATTGGCAGCAGATATACACCCATATTGGGTTGATACTGCTAATCCTGCTCGGCTTCATTTTACTCAAGGCTTTAATAGTCGCTGCTGTCGTACGCATCTTCAAATATGAAGCCGGCGTAGCCATCCGCACCGCAGTCATTCTGGCACAGGCTGGTGAGTTCAGTTTTGTAATTCTGGCCTTGGGTGCCGAACATCATTTGATCAGCGGCGCCGCCTTGCAATCCGTACTTGCTGCATCTCTGTTATCCATGGTGATTGCGCCATTCCTGATTCAATATAACGGCAGAATAGCAAGGCGAATGGTCGATAGCTATACGCGCAACAGCAGCAAAATTGTAGAAGATATCGAAGAAACCGGCAGGCATCTTTATGACCATGTCGTTATTTGCGGCTATGGCCGAAGCGGTCAGTATCTGGGTCGTTTCCTGCGTGAAGAAAAAATTCCCTACGTTGCGTTGGATATTGACCCGATGCGCGTGCTTGAAGCCGCTTCGGCCGGAGAAAACGTAATGTTTGGCGATGCTGCTCGACTGCCAGTGCTTTCGGCTGCCGGCTGTGCGCGTGCCAAAGCACTCATTATCAGTTATGCCGACAATCGCGCCGCCATGAAAATCCTGCATATCGCTCAAGAAAATTACCCGCAGCTTCCTGTCATTGTACGTACCGTTGATGACTCGAATATGGAGCAATTACGTGAAGCTGGTGCGGCAGAAGTTGTACCTGAAATACTTGAAGGCAGCCTGATGCTGGCATCACATGCACTGATGCTGCTCGGCGTGCCACTTAACCGCGTTGTGAAACGCATACGTTTATTCCGCGAAGAACGCTACGCGATGTTTAAAGGTTACTTCCATGGTATCTCAGATGCAGATAATGAAGATCTGGATAAACAGCAGGCACGCCTGCATTCAGTCATTATTACTAATGGTGCATTTGCGATAGGCAGAAGCCTTGCAGATCTGCAACTGGACGTATTCGACGTCGAAGTAAAGGCCGTTCGCCGGCCTAATTCGAATGGTGCAATGCTGACACCAAAAAGCTTGCTTGCTGAAGGTGATGTGGTTGTATTGCTGGGCCAGCCCACTGGCTTAACTAACGCTGAAAATGCGCTCCTCATCGGACGTGTAGCGATTAAATAGACTCAAAATTATGACTAAACATGTAATGATTATCGGCGGCGGCATCGTAGGCTGCATGACCGCAATGGAACTCGTCAATCAAGGTCATCGCGTTACCATCGTAGAGCGTAACCAGATTGCCAGTCAAACCTCCGGAGAATCTTCTTGGGCGGGTGGCGGCATTATATTTCCATTACTGCCCTGGCAATATTCCGAGCCGGTCAATACTTTAACCCGCCCAGCTGCTGATTACTATCGTGCACTCAGCCAGAAGCTATTGCGTGAAACCGGGCTGGATGCAGACTTTGCGCAATCAGGATTTCTGCTGCTGCCAAAATTCGATACCAATGCCGCACTGGATTGGTGTAAAAAATATCAGGTTGAAGTGCATGCGGTAAACTCCGCAGATTACGATGTGCAGTCACTGAGCGGTGATGATGCATTATGGCTACCAGAGGTATGCCAGATACGCCCGCCATATTTCATGCAGGCAATGCGGAAATGGCTGGAACAAAACAATGTAACAATGTTGGAGCACACTCAGCTTGCACCGCTACAGGAAACTGCCCAACTTGATGAGTGGCAAACTACCGGCGGCGATAAATTACGCGCGGATCAATTTGTCGTAACGTCCGGCGCATGGAGTTTTGATCTTTTAAAGGAAACAGCCGCCAAGCTCAACATTAAGCCAATGCGTGGACAGATACTGCTCTACAAGCCTGAAAAAAATCTCAAGCAGATGGTGTATCGGGAAGGCTTTTACATGATACCGCGCCTTGATGGTTACCTGCTCGCAGGCAGTACGCTGGAAGATGTAGGTTTTGATAATGGCATTACAGAAGCCGTACGCGACGAACTGCGCATTAAGGCTGAAGCAATCATGCCTGAACTCAAAAATCAGCCCATTATTAAACACTGGAGCGGATTACGCCCCGGCACGCCGGAAAACCTGCCGACCATAAGTGCACACCCTACCATTAAAAACCTTTATCTCAATACCGGGCATTTCAGGTACGGTCTGACCATGGCGCCAGCCAGCGCCAAGCTGATTACGGCTTTAATGGCAGGAGAAATACCGCAAATTGACCCAACTCCCTATATCTGCGCAAGCTGAACCAGCCCATATACAGCAGAAAAACTTAGCCGGTAAAGCCAGTTACAATCTTTTTATGTAATTGCCTGTACGTTCATTTTAAGCATTGGTAAAATGATACCTTAATTCAAGACTTTTCAAGCATTCAAGGCTTTCCATGTTTGGAAAGCCGGCAAATAGATTAGGATGTTACATGCTGTTAATGATAGATAACTACGATTCGTTCACCTACAACCTGGTGCAATACCTGGGTGAACTCGGTCAGGATGTGCTGGTATATCGCAACGATGAAATTGACCTGGCAAAAGTAGCTGAGCTCAAGCCTGACCATATAGTGATCTCACCGGGGCCATGCACACCGAACGAAGCAGGCATCAGCGTACCGCTCATCAAGGAATTTGCAGGCAAGATTCCGTTACTGGGGGTATGTCTGGGTCACCAAAGCATAGGTCAGGCTTTTGGCGGTCATATCGTGCATGCAAAACAACTGATGCATGGTAAAACGTCGTTAATCTACCACAATGACGTTGGCGTATTTAAAGGTTTGCCAAACCCTTACACCGCTACACGTTATCACTCATTGGTCATTGAAAGAGAAACCCTGCCTGACTGCCTGGAAATCACTGCCTGGACTGAAGATGGTGAAATCATGGGCGTGCGTCACAAAACACTGCCTGTGGAAGGCGTACAGTTCCACCCGGAATCTATCCTGACTGAATATGGTCATGAACTTTTGAATAATTTCCTTAAGACCTATTAATTTTTTAAGGTAATAATCAAAGTGAATTATTCGCAAATACTCAATCAGGTTATCAATGGCCAGGATTTAAATTTTGAAGTGATGCAAGGCATCATGCATCAAGTCATGTCAGGAGAACTGACACCGGCACAGATTTCTGCCCTGCTGATAGCACTGCGCATTAAAGGTGAGACCGTCGATGAAATCGCTGCTGCTGCCAGCGTGATGCGTGAGCTCTCAATCAAGGTGAATGTTGAACAATCCAGGCACCTTATCGATACCTGCGGCACCGGCGGTGACGGCATCCAGACTTTTAACGTTTCAACTACCAGCGCATTTGTTGCCGCAGCGGCCGGTGCAAAAGTTGCCAAACACGGCGGCCGCTCGGTATCTTCAGTCTGCGGCAGTGCGGATGTGCTTGAATCTTTAGGCGTGAATGTAAGCCAGACACCGGAGCAGGTTGCCAATTGCATTAATAAAATCGGCCTTGGTTTTATGTTTGCCCCCAATCACCACAGTGCGATGAAGCATGCCGCCCCTGTACGCAGGGAGCTGGGCGTGCGCACAATGTTCAATCTGCTGGGCCCGCTTACTAACCCAGCTCATGCCAAGAACCAGTTATTAGGTGTATTTTCAGCCAGCTTAACCGGCAAACTTGCCCATGTATTGAAACAGCTGGGCAGTGAACACGTCATGGTGGTGTGCGGTGCTGACGGCATGGATGAAATTTCATTTACCGGTGATACTTTCGTTGCAGAACTGAAAAATGGCAGCGTGCGGGAATATGTTGTAAACCCGAAACAGTTTGGCTTGGACCTGCACAACTTAATCAGCATTAAAGTAAGTGATGCACAGCAATCAAAAGCCATGATTATGGATGTGCTGTCCGGTAAGACCGGCGCAGCACGGGATATTGTGCTACTGAATGCCGGTGCAGCAATTTACGTAGCTGGGTTAGCACCTTCACTGCTAGACGGTATTGCAACAGCAGCTGAAATGCTCGATAGCGGTAAAGCATTACACAAACTTCAGGAACTGGTAGCGCTGACTAACGTATGAGCGCTTACGGCAAGAGCCTTGTTTTAGCGGTACTCCTGACGCTAACGTTATGTGCCTGCGATCAGCCAGATAAGAATCACTGGCAACTACCAGAAGTTTCCGGCACAGCGTATTCTGGTGCCGAAATCAGCAATGCTCCAATAGAGCAGGCTTTTGAAGCCAGGGAAAGCGATGTACAGGTTAATGGTCAAGGCGTTGTTATTAAGCTGCTTAAAGATGATAACAAAGGCTCGAGACACCAGAGGTTTCTGGTAAGGATTAACTCTCGGCAAACACTGTTATTTGCACACAACATTGATCTGGCACCGCAGGTACCATTGCAGGTTGGTGATGAAATCAGCTTTTATGGTGAATATGTATATAACCCTAAAGGCGGCATCATGCATTGGACACATCATGCACCACAGGGTGATCATGTTGCGGGGTGGATTATGCACAATGGCAAGAAATACCAATAAATTAAAGGGCACTTCTATAAATACATTCTTTGGGCGCATTACTGCGTTGCACGGTACTCGCAACCTCACTGTATATCGTATACTATCTCGGCTCCTGCGTTCCGTGCGCCTTTGGCGTATGAATAATGCGCTTCAGCGCATATATTCTGCGGACACACCCTTTGCGGGTGTTACTGCATCCCAAACTCTGCATTTATAGAAGCGCCCTTTTGTGATTAGTTTGCTTTCTTAAATTTTCTTATCAGGTTTCTAATTCCCTTGCGGCCGAATTTACGTTTGAAAGCAACTTTGAAGTCATACAGGTAAAAAGGCAGTTTTACGCTAAATTTGATTTTTCTGCCGGATTTCGCCAGGTAGAGGCCTAAAAAACACTCGCGGCCTGCCCAATGCAGCTTGTTGCAGATGCGCGCAAGATCAGAAAGACGCTGATCAATTGGAGTCGGGTATGTGTAGAATCGTGCGCGTGCCGTGTCAATCAGTGAGAAATGTAGTTTTTTGTCATCTTGCACGCGTACCAGTACATTGCCGCCGGATAAATCCCTGAAGAAAGTGCCCCTGCCATGCATGATGGAAAGGTACTGTGCAAGTTGCATGTATGTTTCTTGCGCGCTGATGGTGATATTTTTAGACGCAATATAAAAGTCTTTATTGCCTTTGGCAAAATGTACGAACATGTCGCCAACAGAGCAGTCGGCAGCTACATAATCGCAGATATAGAAGTTCTGTTTGAGTGAGGTATCATGTTCCCGTTCAAAGAAGGCGACTGGGCGCGCGGTTTCTACGCCGCGCCTTAATAGCTCTACCGCACCGTTCCAGCTGCGCTTGGCTTTGCTGGGTTTGAAGCGGTCTAGGAATTGCTTGTGCGGGTACATCTTTACCGGTTGTTTTACCGTCACTTTACGGGACGCGTCGCGCGGGTCCGGCAATGCCCAGATTGCATTACGCGCATGGCGCAGCGCTTTATCCTTTTGCGGGCTACTCAAGTTTTCCGGGTTTAACTGCTGGCCCAGCAGTGCCGCCTCATCTGCATTTCTTGCCAGTATCAAACCGAACCAGCCATTCTGGTTGAATGGATAATATTGCAGGTCTGGAATATGCGCGTGTATTGCCAGGTCTTTGGCGAGACCGATATCAGGTTTAGCAGTGACTGCCTGATCGATGGGCCAGCGCAGGTAAATCGGGCTTTCATCAATAATATGCGTTTCTGTCAGCGGTTCGCCATCACGATTGATGATTTCGGCCTGTAGCAGGTCCGCCGCATGGTAAATGGCCTGTAGCAAGGCAACCTTGCCATTAATGGTCCATAAGGCATGTACATTGTGCCGCGCAGTCTGAAAGTGGTGAACCTCAAGACCATGGGCGGTTGCAATGGCGGTTTTGTAGGTGGCTCCCTGTATCAAGGCTGTAACGGTTTGCATGGCATAAAAACTGGGGTGGTATCTGAAATTGTTTCTATCACCATCCACATTTTTGTAATGTGTCACGCGCTCCAGGGGTGGGTATTCGGCGTCGGTTAAGCCATCGTTAATCAGGCCTTCACGATGGCAGATCATTGCGCCCCAGTATGCTTGATCCAGCGCACCGGAAGCGGCGTTAAGTATCATGTAGCGTGCAGCATAATCAGCCTGTTTCTGTTCGCCATCAGGCAGCAGCCGTTCAATGCGGTAAATAGCCCAAAACGCTACCGGTGACATAAAATGTTTTACGCCAAAATCAGTGCTGATTTTTTTAAACAGGCGTGCTTTTTTAACCAGGTTGTATTTAAACCAGATAGCCCAGCGGTATTTGAAAATACGGTGATCAAAACGCTCCGGCTCGGAGACGCGCTCGCTGAACAAGTTGTCAGTATGAATGTCCGGCAGTTGTTTTCTTGCCTTGAGCATACTGAGTATGCCAATGTTGTAGATCGGTTCAAAGTCGGTGAGGTTGGGGCCTGCTAATGTAATGCCGTGCTGTTTTATTTCTTTGTAGGCAATGTCCCATGCCTGCAGAAAGCCATCGACGGTATAGCCTGCCCAGCGTTTTCTGTTAATGGTGGCACCGATTTCAACACGCGTAACCTGGCTGCCAAAGCGTTCAAGCACTGCGCGCACGAATGTTTTCCATTGTGTTTGCTCGGTCATGCTTTCCATCTTTACAGCATTGGCAAAGGGCTGTACCAGATGCAGTGTGATCTGGAAATTTTCATCAATCAGGCGCTGCAGGAAACGTGCATTAAAACTTTCCAGGTCGCCGTAACTGAAGTCGAGGCGGATTTGGTGGATACCTAATGCGTATAATTGTGAAATGACGTAGTCATCCATGCCGATATCAGGGGCTGATGCTACACATATGCCGATAAAGTCTTCCGGTATTTTATGCTCGGCAGGCGGTAGGTGACCGTTCTTAATATAAAGCCTGCCGCCAAGGATGTAAGCCAGACCTTTACGTATGATAGGCCAGGTAAGCATACTGGCCTGTTTTTTGTTTTGGGTCATAGGATATCAGGGGTTATCAGGGTAGGCGGTACCGCTGTTCGTTATACAGCAAGTCAGGCAGCAGTGCATTAGCCAGTGCACGCTGTTCCAGTTCTTTTGCATTGGCAGGAGGGCTGGTTTCTTTAAGCTGTTTGGTTTTAGGATCATAGATGCCATGCGCAGGTGCTTTGCCAGAGCGTAATACAACCATTTGGTCACCTTTATCGGTTTCTTCCATCCAGCCAAAGTTGGCGTTATATTGCATCATGGCGCGGCCGTGGGTATCTGGCGCCAGGCTGGATAAATCACGTCCGGTCATCGGGTGCTGTGCCTCTATACCCATCAGTGACAGTAGTGTCACCGGCAGGTCTATCTGGCTGGCCAGGCCAGTGTAGCGCTCAGGCTTGATGTCAGCGCCCAGAATCAAAGCCGGGATATGGAAGTGTTCAGCAGGTATCAGAGATACGCCACGCACACGAATGTCATGGTCGGCTACGATTAAAAACACCGTGTCTTTCCAGTATTCACTTTGTTGGGCCTTTTTAAAGAATTCACCAATCGCGTAATCGGCGTATTTCACTGCATTGTTATCAGTCGCCTTCGGCTGCTCGTATAATTCGATGCGTCCATCAGGGAACTCAAACGGCGCATGGTTGGATGATGAAAAAGCCAAAGTGAAGAATGGCTTGCCGGCTTTGTGGTGCGCCAATATCTGCTCATGCGTCTTATTCAGCAAATCTTCATCAGATGCTCCCCAGCTGCTGACGAAGACCGGGTTTTTATAATCTTTCTGCTCAAAGATGTGATCAACACCATTGCCGGTAAAAAAGCTGCGCATGTTGTCAAAATGTGATTCGCCGCCGTAAATGAACTCGGTGTTATAGCCGCGTTGTTTGAGCAGGGCTGCCAGTGTGAAAAAGTTTTTCTGGGATTTTGAGAGTTTAACGGTGCTATCGGCAGGAGTAGGGGCAAAGCCGGCAGTAACCGCCTCAATGCCGCGCACAGAGCGTGTGCCGGTTGCGTAAAGCTGCTCAAACCAGATGCCCTGTTCCTTGAGTCTCTCCAGATTCGGCGTTACCGGGGTGCCGCCCAGGGATTTTACAAAGGTTGCGCCTAAACTTTCCTGCAGAATAATTACCAGGTTCAGCGGTTTTTCACGCTTGTGGCTAGGGTGTAATGTGGTCAGGGTTGGAATGTCCGTATCTTTTGCGCCGGTGAGTCTGAATATTTCTTCACGCGGCATTTTGCCGTAGATGTCACTGGATTTGGTTTCCTGCATCAGGGTGTAGGTTGCATAAGTGACTGAATATGCCGAATTAAGTACCAGGCTGTTGACCATGCTGTCAGCAGTGATTGCAAACATGGCAGGGTTGGCTGGACGATGGCCTAATGATGAGCGAATGCCAAGTGCGGTTAATATAAAAATCAGTGGCCAGATTAACCAGATTTTTTTATTTGACCAGCTTGGTCCCATCTGCAGCCATGGTTTCATGTAACGATGTGCCAACCAGAATGCCAGGCTGGATGAAATGAGAGCTGCAAAAATATCTATTTTGAATCCGCGCCATAACATGCTGAAAACCTCATTGGGATATTTGAGGTATTCAACAAAAATACGGTTAGGGCGAATATCATATTCGTTAATGAATCCTGGTGTTGATACTTCCAGGAAAACCAGTAAAACCAGCGCGGCCACTATCCATACATAGGTGAATTTCTGCCAGATTTTAAATAATGGTTTAATGGCAATCATCGGGGCGAGTAACAGCGGTATCAGCGCAATAAAGCAAAACTGCATGATGTCGACACGCACGCCCTGCATTAGAATCTCGGCAAGTTTCCCGGTATCTGTAACGCGGCCAAATTTCCAGATAACCAGGCCCAGGCGTGATGTGGAGAGTAGTATCAGGCTTAGAATCAACAGGGCAATAAATGGGGCAAATGGACCTAATTTCGATGAAATCTTCCAGATGGTGCGGTGTAAGTTTTTGATCAGTATCATTTCTATGTAGGGCGCTGAAGTAGAAGCGCTATTATAAGGTTAAAACTATTAGCGTAAACTTAGTTATTGTCTAGTGGTGTTTAGCTTTTTCGGCTAACCCAGTTGGTAAATGATCTGTAATAGTCAGGCTGGTGCGCACATAAATAAATCATAACAAGCACATTAAGAATGGAAGTAGTAAGAAAAAGTTCCGGTATATTGAGGCCTTGTTTGAATATCCATAGTGAAAACCCGGCAGAAACTACCATAAACAGGGCATTGAGAATATTGGTAGCGGCAATTACGCGTGACTGGTGGCTTTTTTGTGCGCGGGTTTGTACAAATGCATAAAGCGGCACAATATAAAATCCGCCAAATAAACCGATCAGGATAATATCCAGAACCAGGCGCCAATGGCTGAAAATGATATTGCCGTTTGCATCAAAGTTCTTGCTGATAAACGTTATGTAATTGAAGATAGCTTTACTATCCCAATGTTCATGGATGTTCGTGCTTGAGCAGTATAGGTCAATACTGAATAACGTTAAGCCGATTGCGCCAAAAAGCACCAGCCCGAACTCAATCCGGCCTTTTGATAATTTCTCGCATAGCAGTGAACCGATACCGATGCCTATGGAGAAGGCCGTAAGCAAGAGTATGAATATACTTTCATCTCCATGCAGTATGTTTTTGGCAAGGCTTGGAAATTGCGCGAGTAAGGTGGCGCCGTAAAACCAGAACCAGGATATGGCAATAATCGCCAGCCATACTGCCTGATGATGCCAGATGAATTTGATACTACGGTAAGTCTCTGTAAGCGGGTTCCAGTTGATTTCCAGCAGCGGTTCCTGCGCAGGGGAATGCGGTACGCCACGGCTATGCCAGTAGCCAAGCACAGCGATGATCAGGATGGCAATGCTGGTGATGAGTTCGTGCGGGTGCTGAATAGCGAGCCACGCGCCCAATACCTGGCCAAGCAGAATCGCGACAAAGGTTCCCATCTCTACCATGCCATTGCCGCCTATCAATTCATGCTCACCTAGATGCTGGGGTAAATAGGCGTATTTGACCGGGCCGAACAGTGTAGAGTGCATGCCCATCATGAATAGCGCTGCTCCCAGCAGCCAGATGTTATGCAGAAAGAAACCGGCGCTGGCAAACAGCATGATCCCAATTTCAAATACTTTCACCAGCCGGATAATTTTAGATTTCTCAAACTTGTCTGCCAGCTGGCCTGCGGTTGCAGAGAACAGGAGATACGGCAGAATAAATATGCCAGGCAGAATCGTTACCAGTAAGCCTGAATCCAGAGTAGTTAAGCTTGCCGCATGAAATGCAACCAGCGTGATCAGGGCTGTTTTGAACATATTGTCATTAAACGCACCTAGAAATTGCGTCATGAAAAATGGCCTGAAACGTTTTTCTGTCATCAATTTGAATTGATTGCTCATGTGGTTCTCTTGGTGCTTATTCTGGCTGCCAGTATATGATGATGGCATGGTCAGGCTGATTATATAGTGTTATCAGTGGATACATTCAGCATTCTCTTCCATGTTTTTTGAAGTGACGTAATCCGTTTTTCCAGTGCCGAGCAGGGCCAGGTATTTAATTGCAACAAACTTTATGGCCATGGCAACTTCCGGCTGCCAAGCTGCCCGGTTAATCTATTGTCGGCAGTATAGACAATGATATTCTCGCCACGCTGCGTATCCGTTTGCGTCGTTGCAGTATGCTGGTGTGCTGGTGTGCTGGTAGCCCCGGTAAAGACCGGACTGTAAACGGCCGTTATTTGGATATGTTGGTCAAGTGTTAATGAAGTTGGTGTGAATTAAGCCGTTGATACAAATAAAAACGGGCACCTAAGTGCCCGTTTTGTCTAACGATTATGTTGCAATGCTAAAGTGAGTAGGCACGTTCACCATGAGTGGCTGTGTCTAAGCCTTCACGCTCTACATCTTCTGATACACGCAGGCCAACGATCATATCTACAACCTTGTAGCTGATGTAAGCTGCAACAGCTGACCAGATAATCGTGATAATCACACCTTCACCTTGAACCATCACTTGTGAAGCGATTGAGAAATCGCTGCTGCCGGTACCGCCTAAGCCAGGTGCGGTGAATACACCTGTCAGCAATGCGCCAACAATACCGCCAATACCATGAACACCGAATACATCCAGTGAATCATCTACACCAAGCAATTTCTTCAAGCCAGTTACACCCCACAGGCACAAGAAACCGCCAGCCAAGCCAACGATAATTGCGCCCATCGGACCAACTGAACCACATGCCGGTGTAATTGCAACCAAGCCTGCAACAGCACCTGAAGCAGCGCCAAGCATAGAAGCTTTGCCTCTAACTAATAACTCACCAATTGACCATGCCAATACCGCAGCAGAGGTCGCGAACAGTGTGTTAAGGAAAGCTAATGCAGCACCACCGTTTGCTTCCAGGTTTGAACCTGCGTTGAAGCCGAACCAACCCACCCACAGCAATGAAGCGCCAACCATTGTCAACGTAAGGTTGTGAGGAGTTAAAGCCTCTTTACCGTAACCGATACGTTTGCCGATCATGTAAGCACCAACTAAACCAGCAACCGCCGCATTGATATGCACAACAGTACCGCCGGCAAAATCCAGTGCACCTTTGCCCAGCAAGTAACCACCTGCACCCCAAACCATGTGAGCGATTGGGACGTAGCTTAATGTGAACCATAAAGCAGAGAATAATAATACTGCACTAAACTTCATACGTTCTGCAAAAGAACCCACGATCAGAGCACATGTGATACCGGCAAATGTACATTGGAACGCGATGAAAATCATTTCAGGAATCTTTACATTGGCTGTAAAGGTATCTGACAGTGAATCGATAGTGACGCCTTGCAAGAATACCTTGCCAAGATCACCGATAACGAGCCCTGAGCCACTGCCGAATGCCAGGCTATAGCCGTAAAGTGCCCACAATACAGATATGAGTGAGAATACGACCAGTACTTGCATCAATACAGATAGCATATTTTTACTGCGTACCAGGCCGCCGTAGAAAAGTGCCAAGCCAGGGACAATCATCAAGATAACCAGCACGGTTGCAACCATCATCCAGGCGGTGTCTCCCTTGTTAACAGTTACTTCAGTTGCAGGCGCAGCATCCGCAGCTTCAGCAGCAGGTGCGACTTCTGGCGCAGCCATATCAGCAACGGGTGCCATTTCAGTGGTAACGGTTTCTGTTACAACTTCAGCAGCAGGCATTGCGTCTTCAGCAAAAGTTGTGCTGGTATAACCGAGACCTAATGCGGTTACCAGAGCGAACATCGATAGTATTTTTTTCATCATGACCCCCTTATAACGCTTCTACGCCGGTTTCACCGGTGCGGATGCGATAAACTTGTTCAAGATCGAACACGAAAACCTTGCCGTCACCGATTTTGCCGGTAGATGCAGATTTTTCGATAGCTTCAACCACTTGGTCGAGTAACTCGTCTTGAATTGCGATTTCAATTTTAACTTTTGGTAAAAAGTCTACAACGTATTCAGCACCGCGATACAACTCGGTGTGACCCTTCTGGCGCCCGAAACCTTTTACTTCGGTGACGGTAATCCCTTGCACGCCAATAATGGACAAGGCTTCTCTCACCTCATCCAATTTAAATGGCTTGATAATTGCGGATACAAATTTCATAGTTGCCTCCTGGTTAACATTCTCGCTGAATGGCAGAAAGTAATTAGAGCGTTTCTGCCATTCAGCCAAAGAATGTAACGGTTAAAGATTTAGAATGTTTTTTGTACGAACACTGTGAACTGATTGTCACCCAGGTATTGGTTGCTAGCGTCTGTCCATGCTGATTTTCTAGCGTTGGTGTCGGTGTAATATGCACCTAGATTTACACCATTGTCCCATGATTTAGTGATGCCAAGTTTCCAGTCTGTGTAATCAAAAACACTGTTATCAGCGCCACCAGGTGAGCCTGAAAATTCTTGTCTGCCAACGTGAGCATTAACAGTCAAGCCGGTTTTTGCGATTGGGTAGTTAGCATTCAGTTCTGCATACCAGCTGCCATCCGCGTTGTCGAAACCCCAGGCGCCGTCAGAAGCTACAACAGATAATTTAGCAGACAACCAATCGTAACTTAGGCTGCCGTATACTTCAGTAGTTGAGGCAGATTTAACGCCAGGGTTTTTGTCACCTGGGTAGACGTATTGAAGCAGGCCGACATTGTAGCCAATGCCAGTGTCGCCAATGGTATTGGCGTAGCCACCGTAAACGTCCAGTTCCATGCTTGAGTTCTGGTATGCACCAGCATCTTCTAGCCAGCTGATGTTTGATGCCCATGCACCGGCATAAAAACCGCTGCTATGTGAGTAATCAACGCCGCCTTGCAATGCCATTTCTTCACCGGTTTGAGTTAAACCACGGAAAATATATTGGCTAAACAAGCCTACGTTATAAGCAACGCTATGTGGTGAAGCCGGTTCAGCAGCAGCTTCATCAGCCATTGAGATGGTTGGTACAGAGAATGCACCTAATACTGCCAGTGTTAATAAAGATTTACGCATATTGCTAACTCCTATAGTAAGTAATGAATAGAAAACACACTCAAAGGGTAAGCAAATCACATGCCAACATTTTTATGCTTATTAATCAGTGGGATAGCTAGTTGTCTTATTGGTTTTTTAATGTTAAATATTTTAATAATCTGCTAAACTGGTTTGAATTATTAAGGAATTAAATATGCTGGACTCTCATAAAATAAATGAAATATCCAATAAAATCAAAGACGTAGTGAGTTCTTCGCCTTTGGGGGATGTCGAAAAAAATTTAAATGCACTATTAAAGAGCGTGTTCACCAAAATGGAGCTTGTAACGCGTGAGGAGTTTGAGGTACAGGCGGAGGTTCTGCGTAATACGCGCCAGAAGCTTGAATTGCTAGAGGCTAAATTGGCTGAGCTGGAGTCAGCCGATCCGGAAACACAACAAAAGCCATGAGCTTGATCAAATGAGCCTGGCCGTACTTTATAGTCGCGCTTTAACTGGTATGGATGCGCCTGAAGTGGTGGTTGAGGTGCATCTGGCCAACGGGCTGCCTAGTTTCACAATTGTAGGTTTGCCGGAAGCTGAGGTTAAAGAAAGTAAAGATCGTGTACGTGCTGCGTTACAGACTGCACAGTTTGAATTTCCCGCACGGCGTATCACCGTTAACCTTGCGCCGGCCGACTTGCCAAAAGAGAGCGGCCGCTATGATTTGCCGATAGCTTTGGGTATTCTGGCGGCAAGCGGGCAAATTCCATCAGGCAGCCTTTCGCGCTATGAGTTTGCAGGCGAACTGGCGCTCACGGGTGAGTTGCGCCCTATTCGTGGTGCACTGGCCATGACTTACAAATCCTACAAGAGCGGCCGCGCTTTTGTACTGCCGGCTGATAGCGCCGCAGAAGCTGCATTGGTAAGCGATGCTGTAATTTACCCCGCAACATCTTTACTGGAGGTATGCTCACATTTGTGCGGGCGCACTGCATTAGTGCAGATGGATGCCGCTAATCAACATATAGCAATCCCTTATGCCGACTTTGCTGAAGTAAAAGGACAGTCAGGCCCGAAGCGGGCGCTGGAAATTGCCGCTGCTGGCGGCCATAGTGTGATTATGAGTGGCCCGCCCGGCGCCGGTAAAAGTATGCTTGCCAGCCGTTTTGCCGGCATTTTGCCGAGCATGACTGAAGAAGAAGCCTTGGAGTCGGCCGCGCTGCAATCGCTGAATAGTAATTACAAGCTTGAAAACTGGAAGCGCAGGCCATTCCGGTCACCACACCATACGGCGTCTGGTGTTGCTCTGGTTGGCGGTGGCGGTATTCCGCGCCCGGGTGAAATTTCATTGGCGCATCGAGGTGTTCTATTTTTGGATGAACTCAATATTTAGCTGTCTTTGCATGATTGTCTAAAACTATGTAATATGTTGAATATTATATAACTATTATTAATATTGATAGCAATATTGACGCTGACAATTATCCATAGAACAACTGCTTACGTAGATTATCCTTTCGAAGCAATTAGTCCCGCAGTTCTAAACGAATTGCAAGCGGCTTTGTATCGACTCTCGCAGAAGAAGTATAAAGAGCAGAGAATGAATCTTCTGCGTTGCTTAGAGTGCTATCTTCAAGTTACCGAACAGCAACTTGATATGAATGCATTAACGGGTGCTGTATTCTCGCAAATATCAAATTCGTTTATGGGAGCATTGGCTTCAGGTATCTTAGTTCGTAGCTCAGTCAAGGGTAGCAATTTATCCGCATGGCTTAGACTTATGGATGAGCTAAAAATTAAATTCCCAAATCTTGAAGTCGTAAGGCTAAGGTCGAAATTTGTTCCTAATGGTTTAGATATAGAGTCATTGATAAGTCAATTTAAAGCTAAGGTGTTAAACGAAGATAAAGTGTGGCTCTGGCGTGGATGGGTTACAAAAAGCCGTGACAATGTGGTAATCATTGCTCCCCTTTATCCAATATATAATCGATTAGGCCGTAAGTTTACCCAGCTGTTCTTCGAAATTATAGAAAGTTACTGTGGGGCAAGGAAATGCCGTCATGTTCCTTGTTTAAGGTCTTTGGCGTTATTTATAGGTCAGTATCCAAGTAACATTACTCCAGATGATTTCTTAAACCCTGGATTCATGGGAAAATTTTGGCGAGATTTTTTTATATATTTCGTTACTAATGCTTATTCACATGGAAGTGGAGCACGTTTATCAACAATCGTCACTCAATGGCGTAATCATTTCCTTGCATTTATTTCGGATTATCTAATTCCTTCTGGCCTATTTGTTGAGTCATGGGGTGCTCTTCCTTCTCCAGAGCCGAAACGTGTATCAGGAGCAAACACTAATATAATATGCACAGACCTCGGACATGAGGTCAAAAGCAAACTGCTTACACATATTCCATTGCATGTCAGTGACGAAGAGGCAATCCACTTATTGTTTAAAAAAATTGAGGAGGATTTTCGAGTTGTTACTGAATGGGCAGCATGGTCATGCAATGATATATGGGAGCGTTATGAGCGAAGGATTGCTTTAAGTCCGCTTGGAAGCCCACGGGTAATTCAGCCGATAGGAGGGCTAGGCGTGAATGTTTCATGGCTCACAGATCGCAACAATCCTGATCACTTGCGGAACGCGTGCGCGACTTTTGCTTTACATGGGTTCCAAGTAGCCGCCGATACTTGGTTGCGTAAGCTATATCCAGTGCCCATAACACAGACAGCAGTAGAGTTGGCGCTCCCAGTTACAGATGCTCTTCTACCACACTGCTTTGTTCTTGTGGCTAATCATCCTGAAATTACTCCTTCGTTCCTTGAAAATTTAGAGGTGTATGACAAGAACGGTAAGATAATAGGATTCGTGCCTGTGGATGGGGGATATAAATTAATTAGCCATAAAGGTCGGCGCAATAATCCAAATCTAGGCCAACAAATAGTTACGTTAAATTCTAAAACTATTAAGGTAGTTCAGCAGATGTTGATCTTAACTAATCCAATAAGAGATTACCTTCGTAATCGCAACGATGATCAATGGAGGTTCCTGTTATTAACCTGTCCAAAAGGATTCGGATATCCTCAACGCGTCAGAAATTTGTCGGCTAGCACAAGTGAGCCCAGTAGGAAGCTTCAACTGGTGGAAGGATTGGGTAAGACTTCAGAACTATCTTTAAGTGAGCGAACAAGTTTGATTGAACGCACCAGTCTTCCAGCTCTACGTGCAAGCGCTGGTGTTTTAATATATTTAAAAACAATGAGCGCAGAAAAAATGTCTAAGGCTCTTGGACATGCAACATATAGTCATAGATTGCTTGAGCATTATTTACCCAAACCCATTTTAGAGTTCTTTCAAGATCGTTGGGTGCGAATATTCCAGACTGGGATTATTGTCGAAGCGATGAAAGAAAGCCCATATTTACTTGAAGCTGCTAATTTTTCAAGCATGGATGAACTGCACGAATTTCTATCTAATCATGCACTGTTTGAATTCCCGCAGAATATAAATTCTCCGGCACTTGGTAAGAGTATGCTTAGTCGCCAACCAACAAAAGGCAATGAGATAATTTTTGGCGTAAATTCTGGAATTCTTACAGCCTTAATCAGCTTAGAGAAAACCGTAAATGACCATCCACATACAGTTGACTCACGAGCAATCTACTGGGCAGGGATATCTGCACAGTTAGTAAAGTATATCGAGTCATCAATGACTGATAGGGCTGACTTGCAATCGTATCTTGAGGTCGCTCGTAAACACGCACGACCATTCAGCATACAAGGATTGCTTCATGGCGATTAGCAAAATATACACTGAAGAGCTAGAGTTTCTCAATCTGAATCGCTCCGGGTTTTGAGGAGGCTCTAAATCATGAGAACATGGAGCCATTATGAACAAGACAAGCAAATTTTCCCCGGAAGTCAAAGAACGCGCAGTGCGCATGGTA
>JALRGX010000142.1 GCA_023259635.1 Methylotenera sp.
GTCAATACCCACAACGCCAAATACACGGCGTTTGGCAGCTGCTACATAAGCATTACCAGGGCCTACGATTTTATCTACCTGCGGCACTGTTTCAGTACCATATGCCAGAGCACCTACAGCCTGTGCACCACCGATACAGAACACGCGATCTACGCCGCAAACTGCTGCTGCCGCCAGCACTAGCTGATTTTTCTCGCCATTAGGTGTCGGCACCACCATGATTAGTTCCTGCACACCGGCTACTTTGGCTGGGATCGCATTCATCAGCACAGAAGATGGATAGGCTGCTTTACCGCCCGGCACATACAAACCAACACGGTCAAGCGAAGTAACCTGCTGACCCAATAAGGTTCCATCGGCTTCCTTATAGCTCCATGAACTCATTAACTGTTTTTCATGGTAGCTACGCACACGATCGGCAGCGGTTTGCAACGCTGCACGCTGATCTGCTGGCAAGCCATTCAAAGCAGCCATGAGTTCTTCCTGACTAATTTCAAGATCAGTCAAACTTTCCGCACCGGTTTTATCAAAGCGATTGGTATATTCCAGTACTGCTGCATCACCGCGTGCTTTTACATCTTTGAGAATATTCGCCACGACCACATCAATACTGTCATCCTGAGCTGTTTCAAAAGCGAGCAAGTCTTTTAAGTTGCTTTCGAAACCACTATCAGCAGTTGAGAAACGTCTAATTTTCATACCATTGAGACCTATAAATTATATTATTTCCTGGCAGCGATTGCTGTCTTGAATGCATCCATGATAGGCTGCAATTTTGCCCTGTTGAGTTTGAGCGAGGCCTGATTTACCACCAAGCGCGAACTGATATCACCAACTTCTTCTACTGCCTTAAGATTGTTAGCCCGTAATGTGCCACCGGTACTCACCAGATCAACAATAACATCGGCCAAACCTACGAGGGGACCAAGTTCCATTGAACCATAGAGCTTAATCAGATCAACATGCATGCCCTTGGCTGCAAAATGCTCACGCGCTGTTTTCACATACTTGGTAACTACCTTCAAGCGTGCTCCGCTACGAATAGATCCGAAGTAATCAAAGTCCTCGCGCACCGCCACCATCATTTTGCATTTAGCTATCTGCAAATCAATTGGCTGATACAGGCCTTCGCCCCCATGCTCATCCAGCACATCCTTACCTGCAACACCTAAATCAGCAGCGCCATATTGCACATAAGTAGGTACATCGGTGGCACGCACAATGATCAAACGCACATCTTCGCGGTTGGTTCCAATGATGAGCTTGCGTGATGACTCCGGGTCTTCAGCGGCATGAATACCTGCCGCCGCCAACAATGGTACGGTTTCTTCAAAAATGCGGCCTTTTGATAATGCTATCGTAATCATTTTATTCGTGTGTTTTCTCTTTTAAGCAATGCGCTTAACGTTGGCGCCCAAGGCGTTAAATTTCTCTTCCAGGTGTTCGTAGCCACGATCCAGATGATAAATGCGCTCGATCACGGTATCACCCTTGGCTACCAACCCCGCAAGGACAAGACTTGCAGATGCCCGCAAGTCCGTAGCCATGACTGTAGCCCCATCAAGAAAAGGCACACCTTTCACCAGCGCTGTATTACCGTCAATACTAATGTCTGCTCCCATGCGCTGCATTTCCTGCACATGCATGAAGCGGTTTTCAAAGATCGTCTCGGTAACTTTTGCCACGCCTTCTGCCACAGTATTAAGCGCCATAAACTGCGCCTGCATATCGGTTGGAAAAGCTGGATGTGGTGCCGTGCGGATATTCACCGCTTTTAATTTACCGTCACTTTTTACAGTGATGGTGTCAGCTTCGGATGTGACAACAGCTCCCGCTTCGCGCAGTTTTTCAATCACGGCATCCAGCAAATCGGCGCGGGCATTGAGTAATTTAACCTCACCACCAGTCATTGCAGCCGCCACCATATAAGTACCGGCCTCAATACGGTCACAAACTACATTATGCGTTGTGCCATTGAGCTTTTCTACACCTACAATCGTAATGACATCTGTGCCTGCGCCCGTGATATTCGCACCCATCTTGACCAGCATTTCAGCCAGGTCAACGACTTCCGGCTCTTTAGCCGCATTTTCCAGCACAGTTGTACCTTCCGCCAAAGTTGCTGCCATCATCAGGTTCTCTGTGCCAGTCACTGTCACCATATCCATGTAGTAGCGGGCGCCCTGTAAGCGTCGATTAGGCAAGTGCAAAGTGCTCGCCTGAATATAGCCATGCGTGATATGAATGGCAGCACCCATCGCCTGCAAACCTTTGATGTGCAGGTCAACCGGACGTGAACCAATGGCACAGCCACCTGGCAATGATACGCGTGCGGTACCAAAACGTGCCAATAAAGGACCCAGTACCAGAATTGATGCACGCATGGTTTTAACCATTTCGTAAGTTGCTTCGAAAGACGCAACTTCACTGGCATCCAATGTTACTTTATCGCCATTACGGGATATCTTTACCCCCATGGTATCAAGCAGTTTAATTGTAGTGTCAATATCCTTTAACGCCGCCACACTGCTAAGCTGCAATGGCGTTTCCGCCAGTAAGGATGCACACAAAATCGGCAGCGCGGCATTCTTGGCACCAGAAATCACTACTTCGCCATGAAGGCGGTTACCACCCGTAATAAGTAATTTGTCCAATTATTTAGTCGCATTCAATAAAGTTTGCAATTCACCGCTTTCGTACATGGCGCGCATAATGTCTGAACCGCCAATGAACTCACCGTTTACGTAAAGCTGGGGAATCGTTGGCCAATTTGCATAGCCCTTGATGCCTTCGCGAATATTCTGGTCTGCCAACACATCCACCGCCAGATAATTTACATCACAAGCTTTCAGAATCTGCGCAGCCAGACTTGAAAAGCCGCATTGCGGAAATTTTGGGGTACCTTTCATATAAAGAACTACTGGGTTACTTGTTACCTGCTCTTTAATAACTGCTTGTATATCCATTGTTTTTCCTATTTCATAAAGCCTTTTACAGCTGTTTTAAAAAAATAAACGCCGTAATTAATTTTTATTATTCAGCTTGTTCCATGCTTCCGGTGTTAACGTACGCATTGATAATGCATGTATTTCCGCTTTCATTCTATCGCCTAATGCAGCATAAACCCGCTGATGCTGTTGTACCATGGACTTACCTGCAAACTCCGGACTGACGATTACGGCCTCAAAATGTGTCCCGTCATCACCAAGCACCTTGATGTAATCACAATTCAAATTTTGAGTAATATATGCTTCTAATTGCTGCGCGCTTAACACCAATGACCACCTTCTACATTCCAGATTAAACTTAAGATCTTAGTTTATAACCAGATTTTAGCATTTTTAGGGTAATCAGTGCTAACACTAAGAATGCGCCACCAACAACACGCAGGCTAAACATCGGGTCAACATCGCCGGCACCAAAAAAACCATACCTGAAACCGTCAATCATGTAAAAAAATGGATTTAACTGCGACACCTTTTGCCAGAATGGCGGCAGTGAATGTATTGAATAGAAGACGCCGGACAAAAAGGTCAGTGGCATGATAATGAAGTTCTGGAAAGCGGCCATCTGATCAAATCGATCTGCCCAGATACCGGCAATAATGCCAAACGTACCAAGCAAAGCACTCCCCAACAGCGCAAATGCGATAATCCACCATAGATTTGCAATGCTGATATCAATAAACCACATTGCAACCAGATAAATACAAACCCCAACCACGAGCCCACGAATAATAGCCGCAATCAAGAAAGCCAGGAAAAACTGTACATGGGTAAGCGGTGTCAGTAATATAAATACGATATTACCCATAACTTTGGACTGTATCAGGCTGGACGAGCTATTTGCAAAGGCATTCTGTAATACCGACATCATGATTAGTCCTGGTATCAGAAAAGCTGTATAAGGAACTCCATCATAGACTTGCACATGACTTTCCAGCACATGCGAAAAAATCAGTAAATATAACAGTGCAGTTATAACCGGTGCCGCCACCGTTTGAAACGCTACACGCCAGAATCGTAACAGCTCTTTTTTCAACAGCGTCCATGGGCCCCTCAGGGCTGTAGCAAACCTGGCAATTGAATTGATTCCCGCATCATTCATCATGACACACTCCTTACGGCATCTTTACCCGACTCGCCTACCAGAGACAGAAATACGTCTTCCAGATCAGCTTCATTTAACTGCATATCAAGCACTTTAATATCAGCGGTGCGTAACGCTGATAATACAAATTCAATCTGGGCCATATCATCCAGCGCAAAGGTATAAATTCCATTCTCGGCATGACGAACCAGTTGCTCGATACCTGACGGCAACGACACATTACCCAAAGTTAAACGCAAATGCTTACCCGAAAATTTATTCAACAAACTGGAAGTTGTGTCCAAGGCTACAACCTGACCTTGCTTCATCATGGCGACACGGTTGCATAAAGTTTCGGCCTCTTCCAGATAGTGTGTAGTCAGGATAATGGTATGGCCCTCACGGTTCAGCTTCTTGATAAACTCCCACAGCATTTGACGCAACTCAACATCAACGCCGGCCGTAGGCTCATCAAGAACAACAACCGGTGGCTTATGTGCCAGTGCCTGCGCAATAAGCGCCCTGCGTTTCATGCCGCCAGAAAGACTACGCATATTGGCCTTGGCCTTATCTGCCAAACCCAAGCCCTCCAGAATCTCATCTACCCAGGCATCATTCTCACGGCCACGACCAAAATATCCGGCCTGGAATCGTAACATTTCACGCACATTAAAGAATGGATCAAATACCAACTCTTGTGGCACCACTCCTAATAGCTGACGCGCCTGCTGATATTGCTTTTGCACGTCAAAACCCATGACCGATATTTCGCCTGCACTAGGTGAAATTAAACCAGCCAGAATATTAATCAATGTAGACTTACCTGCACCGTTGGGTCCAAGCAGGGCAAAGAACTCACCCTGCTCAATCGTTAAATCGATTCCTCTCAACGCGTGCAAAGCACCGAAATGTTTATGAACCCCATTGATTTTAATTGCTGGCAAACTCAAAATTTTGCTTTCATATGCTTGTTGAAAAGTTAAATGAATTGCAGATATATCAAATATGTTTCTTTGAAAAATTCAAAGGATCGAAGATGCTATAAAAAACAATAGGCCAATAAATATTGGCCTTATAAGTATCAAACCGGTGTTTATAACTAGCTCCGCTAGTCTACGACCAACGGAATAAAATCTGTAACACCATATAACGCTGCTAGACTAATTAAACTTTCAGGAAGTTTCTTAAAAAAAACTTTCTTATTTGCTGCCAGCGCACGCTTTTGCCACTGCATCAACAAACTTAGCGCGGCCGTATCCACGTCATTAACTGCAGAAAAATCTATCTGCAAATTATCAGTAATCTCCAGCGCATTACTTTCATTCAGAACAGCATTAGCGTTATCTACCAGAATATCGCCTGCAACATGCCACTGATTATCTTGCAACACAATACTCGTCATACTCCAGCCGCTTTGTTTTTTTCTGCCAGTTTCTTATTCAGGCTATCTAAACCATTTGTACGGATCTCTGTACTGAATTGGCTACGATAATTAGTAACCAGACTAACGCTTTCTATGACGATATCGTAAACTTTCCAGCTACTGTCAGTTTTAACCAAACTGTAATCAACAGCAATCGGCTGACCGCCAGGCTGTAATATCTGGGTTTTTACACTCACATTTTTTGCACCCGGCTCAGCTCGTGTTGGCTTGTACTCAATCACCTGATTTTTATATTTACCAAGCGCAGTCGCATAGGTGCGCAATAACAGACTACGGAACTCTTTCTGAAATGTAGCTTGCTGCTCTGGACTCGCAGACTTCCAATTTTTGCCTAGTACCATACGGCATACACGCTCAAAATCAAAGTTCGGCAGAATTTTCTCTTCAGCTAAAGCAAATATTTTCTGCTGATTCCCGCTCTGAATATCTGCATCACTTTTGATGGTGGCGAGAACATCTTCAGCAGTTTGTTTTACGAGATCCTCCGCAGAAATCTCTGCCATAGCATTAGCGGAACTGGTCATTAAGCTTAATGATAAAAAAAATCCAGTTAAAAAACCTAAAAACGTTTTCATTGGAACCCTCTAAATACCCTATATCTATAATAAATTAGGCATAACAGCTACTGCCAATATTAAAAATCCACGACGATCATTTATACTAAAACGGCGCATCGCCCAGTTCAGTTGACGTCGCACCACCTGATTTCTTTTCAGAGGACTGTGTGCCAGACTTAGAGTCTTTTGTGCCATCTTCAGAATTGGTTTCCGATGCTTTGTTATACAAAAACTGACTGATCATTTTTTCCAAAACAACGGCATCTTGCGTCTGTGTGATTTTATCACCATTTTTCAAAACTTCATCTTCACCGCCAGCCTCAAGACCAACATACTGCTCACCAAGCAAACCAGCAGTGTAAATATTTGCAAATGTATCTTTGGGGAATTCATAACGCTCGTCGATTTTAATTGTCACCACAGCCTCATACAGCTTAGGGTCAAACCTGATATCAGCAACCCGCCCCACTACTACACCAGCACTTTTTACCGGCGCATTGGGTTTCAAGCCACCAATATTTTCAAACGCAGCAGATACGCTATAAGTATCACCAATCTTGCTTGATGTAAGATTGCCCACTTTCATGGCAAGCCCCAGCAGCGCTGCGACACCTAACGCCACAAAAACGCCAACCCATAAATCTATTGTAGTTCTATCCACTTAACATCCCCTCATTCTGCCTCTCATATACTATTTAGCAATCAAACTTAAACAGTAATCATGAAAGACGTTAAAACAAAATCCAATCCAAGTACGGTTAATGATGAAATTACCACAGTGCGCGTAGTAGCGTGACTCACACCTTCAGCAGTAGGTGGGGCATCAAAACCCTCAAACAACGCGATCATGGTACATGCCACACCGAATACAACGCTTTTGATTACACCATTGATAATATCTTCTCTTACATCTACATTTGCCTGCATTTGCGACCAAAAAGCACCATCATCTACACCTATCAATGGCACGGCGACTATATACCCCCCCAGAACCCCGACCATTGAAAAAAGCGCCGCCAGAACAGGCATGGAAATTACGCCAGCCCAAAAACGAGGCGCCACAACACGTGCAATCGGGTTAACCGCCATCATTTCCATAGCAGACAACTGCTCGGTCGTTTTCATTAAACCTATTTCGGCCGTAATCGCAGTGCCGGCGCGTCCAGCAAATAGCAATGCAGTAACAACAGGCCCTAATTCGCGCACCAGAGACAACGCAACCAATACACCGATAGCTTCTGATGAGCCGTACTTCTGTAAAGTATTGTACCCCTGCAAACCTAATACCATACCCACGAAGAAAGCAGATACGATAATTATCAACAATGACATTACGCCGGTAAAATACACCTCGCGCAGCGTTAAGTGGAATCTTTTAAAGCTTTCGCCAGAATAAACAATTGTAAGAAAAAAAAGCCTCGCCCCAGCACCCAGGCGCCATATGCGCTCTATCATGCGCCTGCCAATGCCAGTTAAGAGCTTGGTTAGCCTGTTAAACAGAATTGATTTCATATTTGCATTTGTAATTAAATTAGATTTTCATTAAAGCAGATTGCTTTAATAACTCAGACTGGTAATTCTCTGCCGGATAGTGGAAAGGTACCGGACCATCTTTTTCACCATGCACAAACTGATGCACAAACGGCAATGTAGAAAGCATGAGGTCATGCGGCGTACCTTCCGCTGCCACCTCGCCATTAGCCACAAAATAGACATAGTCAGCAATCAAGAATGTTTCTTTCACATCATGGGAAACGATAATGGAAGTTGCCCCCAATGCGTCATTAAGACTGCGGATCAAATCACAGATCACACCCATTGATATTGGATCCAGGCCGGCAAACGGCTCATCATACATAATAATATTTGGATCAAGCGCCACAGCACGCGCCAAGGCTACACGCCTAGCCATACCGCCGGAAAGCTCGGTTGGCATCAGTTGGTGCGCCCCACGCAAGCCTACTGCATTCAACTTCATCAACACCAAATCCCTGATCATCGGCTCCGGAAGATCGGTCAGCTCACGCATAGGGAAGGCCACATTATCAAAGACACTCAGATCGGTAAATAACGCACCATGCTGAAACAGCATGCCCATTGTGCGGCGCAGTTGATAGATACCTTTACGGTTCTGCTCATGCACCACCTTACCATTTACGCGCACCTGACCATTTGTTGGTTTAATCTGACCACCTATCAGACGTAGCAACGTTGTTTTACCACTGCCGCTACCGCCCATAATTGCCACGACCTTACCGCGTGGAAATACCATATTGATATTTTTATGCAGCAAACGGCCTTTGTAACCAAAGGAAATGTTATCAATTTCTACGATATTGGAAGTCATAGGTAGCTTGGTAAGTTGTTAAATTTCTTGCTTTTATTCAAGTCACTATTCTAAAACAATTTGGCGCCTATGCAAGCTTTTAAATAATACAGCCTGCAAGCCAGCCCAATAAAAAAGCCCACCTTAGTGGGCATTTTTATTTAATCTTTACCTAAAACGACATACATACATTGTAAGTTGCTGAGTCTACAATAGCACCATCTCCCGTCGTAGGAGCCCAAACAGCACCCGCACCGGAAACATACGCTCTTACAGAGCCAGCAGAGGTTTCACCATCATCCAATGTAGTATCCAACTGTTTTGCAAAACTACCCAAAATACCTGCAGAGCAAATCACAAATGCTCCTGTAAGACCCGCCGGCCCTCCAAAACCTGAAACACTCTGCACACCAATCAGCCCACCTTCAGCATTACGAGGTTGATAAGTATTATCAGCTTCACAACTAACCACCGTCGATCCCGGAGCAAAGCCCGCAAGACGGACATGCTGCCAAAAGACACATGACTCGTCTCCATTGGTAGCTGTATCCCACGCCCCTTCAATCACACCATTTTGAGCACCTTCAGTAGCAACGGTAGCACCTGTAACATGACTAGCTACAGAATGATCATCACCCGGTAATGCTTTATATTTATCCTGATAGCCGTAAATGTAGACCTGAATATTCTTGAAATCACTTGCCAGATTTTTGACTTTAGCGCTGTTAATCAATTCCTGGCCCTTTAAGACACCGCCTAGCAGCAAGCCAATAATCACCAGCACAATTGCCAATTCAATCAACGTAAAGCCTGTCTGTAATTTTTTCATACTAATCCCCGAACTTAGTAACTTAATAAGGCAGGCTCGCTATCAAGTAATGAGCATGCGTCGTGTTATTATTGTTGAGCAACCACTATTGTTTATTTGTAAATATTTCCTAGGTTGTCCATTCATTCTATAAGAAATAATTAGAAATTGCATAATTTATTATTAAAAAAATAAACAAATATGCTCGAACACCTACAATACATCAGCTATATTATTTACTGGTACCAACATTAATAGTGCCCAAGCCACCCTCCTTTACTGATGAGTTAATGCTTTATGCAGTCTTTATACAAACTTTACCGAACTGTACTGGATGACTCTGACCGCCTGATGGCGCTGACGATTTTATCGCTGCATGCACTTTTGATTTGGGGTGATACCAGGGCTTTTTTCAGCGCCCTGCTTTTATGTCATTACGGCTTCTTCTTGCTGTGGCAACCGATCCTGCGCCAAAACAAAAACCTTTCCTGGCAACAGGCGCTAATTATTGTAGTACTTGCCTGCGGCGCAATACAGCTATTCACAGACTTATGGTTTATTGCGTTCTGGATTGCAGGATTATTCTCGCTGATTAGTGGGCGCGTTTTATCTAGCGAAGCAAGGCAGGTGCGTTTACCCAAAATATTAGCTGCATCCTACCTACTTTCCATTCTACTAATGTGGGTTGTGCCCAAGCTGATTAATGCAAGTGATGACCTGACTGCGGCAGAATTCCTTCTGAATTACTTTTTACCAACACTACCGCTCACAATTTTATTTTTATCCGCCAAGAACCGGCCGGCCACACAGACTCGCAATATTGATTTCTTTTACACCCTATTAATTTTCTTGCTGACAAGCATCATCATATTAGGCAGTTTTGCGATTGGCGTTATCTGGAAAATTCACTACCTCAATCTACTCGTTTTTGTAATCTTCGGACTGGCAGCCACACTTGTTACACTTAGCTGGCTATGGAACCCAGGCAAAATGTTCTCTGGACTAGAGCTCCTGATGTCGCGTTACCTACTCAGCATCGGGCTGCCTTTTGAACAGTGGATAAAAAATATTGCCATCCATGCTGAGAATGAAACAACCTCAGATGGTTTTCTTATTGCGGCAATGCACGAACTTGCCTCGCTTAATTGGGTAAGCGGACTAAGCTGGCAATACGACGATATAAAACAGCAGCTAGGCGAGACCAGTGAATATGTTTCTACCTATAATTCGCACCAGTTAAAGCTTACACTTTACTCGCACTGGCTATTCACTCCTGCGATGTACATGCATGTACAGTTATTAACACAAATCCTGGCTGAGTTTTATGAGGCAAAATGCCGTGAAGAAACTATCAGCAAAAATACCTACATGCAAACGCTCTACGAAACAGGCTCACGCTTAACACATGACATTAAAAACATATTGCAATCTCTTGGCACCCTTTCTGCTGCGGTTGAGCAAAATGATGATACGCAAAACGATGCAAAGCTGATCGAACTGATTAAAGCACAGCTTCCTAGACTAAGTCGACGCTTAGCCAATACACTTACCAAGCTTGAACTACCTAGCGTTGAAAAAAGAAATCAGGAAAAAGTGAGCGTCTGGTGGACAAACTTCAGGCAGAATAATGCGCATCATCAAATTGAGTTTGAAGCACCGGCCAAATTTCCAAAAACCGACATAGACACTGAAGTGCTGGATAGTGTTGTGGATAACCTATTGCAAAATGCACTAATAAAAGCCAAGCGTGAGCACAACATCAAGATCAATGTTGCCTTAATGCCATCCAGACATTTTTGCCTTGAAGTTACTGACACCGGTTCTGCGATACCGCCGAAAATTGCGAACAAACTTTTCAAATCCAATATAAGTTCCCA
This sequence comes from Methylotenera sp., assembly GCA_023259635.1. Classification (GTDB taxonomy): domain Bacteria; phylum Pseudomonadota; class Gammaproteobacteria; order Burkholderiales; family Methylophilaceae; genus Methylotenera. The sequence goes on from JALRGX010000142.1 coordinate 11,102, forward strand.
AAATGGTTTGGGAGTTGGTTTGTATCATGCGGCACAACAAGCAAAACTCGCTGGATATGAGTTAAGCTTAACTGACAATGAAGACGGCGAAGTTCGCTTCAGGTTAGAAATGGTTAGCGTACAAACTGGACTAGCCAAACTTTCGGGTGGACTCTGAAAGCAGGCACAGAAAAGTAATCACAACAGTTAATGTGATGAATTCCATAAGCGGCTCCAGATTTGTTAAAAATTAGGTGAAAAATTAGAATTTGGGTCGGTATAAGCTCGGTATAACTTGTTTGCTTCATTGCGAAGCGGAAGAGCCCCTTGACTGGCTTAGTGTTATGGCTAGGTAATTTTTGAGAACAGCGGACTTCTACTACATTGAATCGCTCCGGGTTTTGAGGAGGCTCTAAATCATGAGAACATGGAGCCATTATGAACAAGACAAGCAAATTTTCCCCGGAAGTCAAAGAACGCGCAG
>JALRGX010000019.1 GCA_023259635.1 Methylotenera sp.
TTATCTACAACAATCAATTATAAGGTCATGCTCAAGTTCCGCCCTTACAGGCATAAACATGAGAAAAGTCCGCCATTTTAATCGTATAATTGAATTTGTTCAATTACTTTTATGTAATTGTGCTGTAAAAGTTATTTAAAAACAGAGTTTGGATGTAAAAAATGTTAGTACTAGGTGTTGAATCTTCATGTGATGAAACGGGTATCGCTTTATATGATACCGATAAAGGTCTTCTGGCGCACGCCCTGCACTCCCAGGTGGAAATGCACGCCGAATACGGCGGCGTAGTACCCGAGCTTGCCTCGCGCGACCATATTCGCCGCATACTGCCGCTAACAGAAGCCACGCTCAAAGACGCCAATAAAACATTACAGGATATTAATGCTATTGCCTACACGCAAGGCCCCGGCCTCTCTGGCGCCCTGTTGGTTGGCACCAGCTTTGCGGAAGCGCTGGCTTACAGCTTGCAGGTGCCTACGATCAGCGTACATCATCTTGAAGGTCATTTACTGGCACCGCTGCTGGAAGACAATCCACCACAATTTCCATTTGTTGCATTATTAGTATCAGGCGGCCACAGCCAGCTCATGCGTGTAGATGGCATCGGAGAATATGAATTGCTTGGCGACACACTGGATGATGCAGCAGGCGAGGCATTCGATAAAACCGCTAAATTACTAGGCCTAGGTTACCCCGGGGGTCCAGCTTTATCCAAACTGGCGCAAACCGGTAAGCCAAATTTCAAACTGCCGCGACCATTGCTTACTAGCGGCGACCTTAATTTCAGCTTCAGCGGTTTAAAAACATCCGTGCTGACACTGGTTAACCAACATCAGCCTTTAGATGAACCCACTAAAGCTGATATCGCTTATGAATTCCAGGAAGCCGTAACTGAAGTTTTAACTACAAAATGCATGCATGCCCTACGTGACACCGGGCTGGATAATCTAATCGTATCTGGTGGCGTTGGCGCCAACGCCAAACTACGTGAGAAACTAAATGTTGCCACCAAGCGCAGAGGCTGCAAAGTAAGCTATCCGCGCCTTGAGTTTTGTACCGACAACGGCGCCATGATTGCCTTTGCCGGCGCCATGCGGCTGATTGCCATGCAGAATCACGAGGCCGGAAATTACAGCTTTAGTGTAAAACCACGCTGGAACCTGAACGAGCTACAAGCGCCATAACAACAGCACCTATATAAACTATTTTTTCTTACCAAAACCCGACTCGGTGCCAGCCAGCAATTTCTGGATATTGCTTCTATGGCGCCATATCAAAAATACCGACATCACGCACACTGTGAGCACATAGTCTTTGTAAGGTAGCAGATACCATGCAAACACAGGTGCCAAGGCCGCGGCAACAATAGCGCCTAAAGACGAGTATCGTGACGCGGCAAAGACTACAAGCCAGGTTGCAAGCGCAGCCAATCCTAACCATGGCGATATTGCCAGCATTACACCCAAGGCAGTTGCCACACCCTTACCACCTTTAAAGCCATGATAAAGCGGGTATAAGTGCCCGAAAAACACCGCCAGGGCAGTTGCACTGACCACCCACATCAGCATACCGGATTGCAATGCCAGCCAGACCGGAAACCAGCCTTTAAAAGCATCGCCCAGCAACGTAAGTACCGCTGCCATTTTTTTACCGCTACGCGCAACATTAGTGGCGCCGATATTGCCGCTACCGACCGAACGCGGATCCGGCAAGCCATAAATCTTGCTGATTAAGATACCGAAAGCAATTGAACCCAACAGATATGCCGCAACAATCCAAACTACAGGCACTAAAGTAACGGGAATAAAACCTAACTCATTCATATTAAAATCTCTTCGCTGTCATTCCCGCGAAGGCGGGAATCCATTAGTAACACCGCAATATATAATAAATTGTGGTTTAATATTTCAGATATTACTGGATTCCCGCCTTCGCGGGAATGACGACATTAAAATTAAGGCTCTGCAAGTTATTATGGACATAATCTTTTTAAGCGAAGTCAAAGTACAAACCA
>JALRGX010000031.1 GCA_023259635.1 Methylotenera sp.
TCTTCCAACATATCAATCTTATTCAGCACCAGCCAGCGAGGCTTATTGTACAGAGACTCATCATATTTTCTGAGCTCTTCAACAATAGCCTTGGCTTCATGTACCGGATCAACAGACTCATCAAATGGCGCAACATCTACCAAATGCAGCAACAATGAAGTACGGGCAAGATGGCGCAGGAATTGATGCCCCAAACCAGCACCTTCGGCAGCACCTTCAATAATCCCAGGGATATCGGCAATCACAAAACTGCGCTCGGCATCTACACGCACCACACCCAGATTAGGGTGCAGGGTGGTAAATGGGTAATCTGCCACCTTAGGTTTAGCTGCCGATACAGAACGAATAAAAGTTGATTTACCAGCGTTTGGCATGCCCAGCAGGCCAACATCTGCAAGCACTTTCAATTCAAGATACAGCTCAAACTCTTCACCAGGCTCACCTTTAGTGCATTGGCGTGGTGCGCGGTTCATACTGGATTTAAAATGCACATTACCCAAGCCGCCATTGCCGCCCTTAGCCATCAGGGCGCGCTGACCATGCTCACTGAGGTCTACCAGCATCTGCCCGCTGGATTTGTCCGAAATTACGGTACCAACTGGCACACGTAAAATCATATCTTCGCCTTTAGCCCCATAGCATTCCGCACTGCGGCCATTTTCGCCACGCTGGGCCCTGAAACTGCGCGTATAACGATAATCCACGAGCGTATTGATATTGCGATCTGCCTCTATGATGATTGAGCCGCCACGACCGCCATCGCCACCACTGGGCCCGCCCATAGGCTCGTATTTTTCACGACGAAACGTAGCGACGCCATTACCGCCATCGCCTGCGAAGATTTTAATTGTTGCTTCGTCAATAAATTTCATATCTAAAATGGCTACACTCGCAAAATAAAACTTGCGCGGCGCTCATATCCTCAATGCACGGACTTGTGCGATTATGTCACTTTGCCTATATTCCAAAACATTAGGTGTGCGCCTGATTGGGCAACACTCACTCATTTTCAGAAGTAAAGCCTATTATAAAGACTAAACCTAAAAAGCAAAAAAGCCCTATCAAAAAGACAGGGCTTCTTATGTTTTCGTAAAAATTAAGCTGGAATGATATTCACAGTTTTACGTTTTAATGCACCCTTAACGGTGAAGCTTACTTTACCGTCAGCTTTTGCATATAAAGTATGGTCTTTACCCATACCTACATTTTCACCAGCATGCATTCTTGTACCACGCTGGCGCACGATAATGCTGCCAGCTGAAACAAATTGCTCACCAAATGCTTTAACGCCTAAGCGCTGGGCTTGTGAGTCGCGACCGTTACGTGAACTACCGCCTGCTTTTTTGTGTGCCATGATTTAATCCTTAATTCTTTAACTGCTTACTTAGCAGCGATTGCTTCAATTTTAATTTCAGTAAAACTTTGGCGATGACCTTGGGTTTTACGGTAATGTTTACGACGGCGGAATTTAAAAATCATCACTTTGTCGCCACGGCCATGAGAAACCACAGTAGCTTTAACAGTTGCGCCTTTAACAATAGGTGAGCCAATTGTCGTTTTATCGCCATCAGAAACCATTAGAATTTGATTCAGCGTAACCGTACCGCCTACTTCAACGTCTAATTTTTCAACTTTTAATCTTTCGCCTTGAACTACGCGATATTGTTTACCACCAGTTTTGATCACTGCATACATGATTATGCCTTTAACTCATACTTCAAAAGAATCGCGCATTATACGCAATTTATTCCGCAAAGCAAATCATAATCAACCTATTTTTAACGTATTTTAAAAAAATTATGACGCCTGCACCAAAGCAGGTAATTATCCCACCTTTAAAGCTATTAAAGCTAGTAATTTATGAAGCTTAAAAGAAAGTAGGCTGTGATAAAATATTTCCTTATTTTTTAGGTTAATTAACGTGACGTCCAGCATTATTAATTCATGTATCGCAGAGGATATGCGCAAAGTAGACAGCGTCATCCGCCAATCCCTACATTCCGAAGTCACGCTTGTTAACCAGATCGCCGAATATATCATTAACAGCGGCGGCAAGCGTTTACGCCCTATCCTGGTACTGCTATCTGCCGGCCTGTTCGGGAAAATCGAAGATCAGCACCACCAGTTGGCGGCTATTGTTGAACTCATCCACACCTCCACCCTGCTTCATGATGATGTGGTTGATGAATCCTCTAAACGCAGGGGGCAGAGCACCGCCAACGCACTATTCGGCAATGCGGCCAGTGTGCTGGTAGGGGACTTTGTCTATTCCCGCACTTTCCAGATGATGGTTGCAATAAAAAGCATGCGCGTCATGGAAGTGTTAAGCAATGCAACCAACGTGATTGCTGAAGGTGAAGTATTGCAACTGCTAAACGTAAATAATGCGGACATTTCAGACGATGACTACCTCAGGGTCATCAACTATAAAACTGCAAAACTATTTGAAGCTGCCACACAGCTGGGCGCCATTATCAGCAAAGCCAGCGCGGCAGATGAAGCGGCACTCGCCCTTTATGGCATGCATTTAGGTACTGCATTTCAGTTGGTTGACGATATACTCGACCTGAGTGGGAACAGTGATGAAATTGGCAAAAATCTTGGAGATGACCTGGCTGAGGGCAAACCGACGTTGCCGCTGCTATATGCAATGCGCAACACTGATGCGGAGCAAAGCCAATTAATCAGGAATGCCATTGAGCAAGGCGGGCTGGAACAACTACCGCAAGTCATTGAGGCAGTCACTAATTCCGGCGCCCTGGCACATGTAAAAAGACTTGCCGAATCTGAAGTAGAAAAGTGCTGCAATGCTATCAAGCACTTTCCTGATTCAACATTCAAGCAGGCTATGCTCGCACTTGCAGAGTTTGCAGTTAAGCGAAGCTTTTAAAAGCCCCGCCACTGTAATAACACCTAATTCAAAGTGATTTTTTCACCAGTATCGGCATGGTAGTAAGTTAAATGCGCACAATCACTGGTACCAGATGTAAGCGACCCGTCAAATAAGGCCTTGCCCTCAACATCAACTACCGCATACCCATTGTGATACAAGGTAACCTCCGCCAGCTTGGGCGTTTTCACTGAAACTTCACGCATTGCAAAGCTGATGCAACTTTCTTCTTCGTCTTCTGCGTAAACTTCCCAAGCCTCTCCGCCAGTTAACTGAGATAACCAGCTTGGCAGGTCAACCTCGACACGACAAACAATAGGCTCATCCCAGCCTGAGTGGCCTGATTCAACTTTTCCTAGCTCAGCCTTTATCAGTTCAATTACATCCTGTTGATCAATGGTATCTGCCATTTGTTTTCCTTCCTGCTATACGCGCCTATTATACATCTCTTATATTTGCGGCGAGATGCCATGATTTCAAGTCCGCGCAACAATAAATCAGAAAATACATACCAACGCACACTCTTACTTAACGATGTAATGGCACATTAAGTTTACAGGGGTTTTATGGCACGTTATAGTCTCGCATAAACTATAAAAAGGATGCTTATGCCAATCGATCCCTCTGCACTATCCAGCTTACTGCAAGGAAACAGCACTTTATTTATTTCTGTTTCAGTGATTTTCGGCCTCATGGTAGGCAGCTTTCTGAATGTTGTTATTTACCGGCTGCCCAAGATGATGGAGCAGGAGTGGCATAATAACTGCCTGGAACTTCAAGGCAAAGAGATCCCCACACAGCAGCAGTTTACGCTCGCTAAGCCACGCTCCAGTTGCCCGCATTGCGGACACAAAATCAAAGCCATGGAGAACGTTCCTGTCATCAGCTACCTACTATTGAGAGGTCGTTGCAGCGCCTGCAAAACCCCCATCAGTCTTCGCTATCCATTGGTAGAAATGCTTACGGGGAGTTTAATCGGCCTCACCAGCTGGCAATTCGGCTATACCGTGACCACACTGTTTGCCTGGACCTTTGTCTTCGCATTAATTGTTCTTACATTTATCGATTTTGATACCCAGTTATTACCTGATGACATTACCCTGCCTTTGCTTTGGCTTGGCTTACTGTTCAACTTGAACTTTGGGCTTACTGACTTAAAGTCTGCCGTCATCGGCGCCATGGCCGGCTATCTGGTTTTATGGTCTGTGTTCTGGCTGTTCAAACTCATTCGCGGCAAAGAGGGGATGGGTTACGGCGACTTTAAACTATTGGCTGCAATAGGCGCATGGTTCGGATGGAAACTGCTTCCAGCTGTTATTTTGCTATCATCCACCCTGGGGGCCATTATCGGCATCGCACTAATCGTGCTCACCAAGCGCGGCAAAGATGTACCGATACCTTTTGGGCCATTCCTGGCGATTGGTGGCATCGCGGCGTTGTTTTTTGGGCATCAGCTTGCGCAGATTTATTTGCCATAACTTCATATAAACATAAACATGTATATTGTTGCACTCACCGGCGGTATAGGTTCGGGAAAAAGTGAAGCAGCAAAACTGTTCGCAGAGCTGGGCGTTCCTGTAGCAGACACAGACGTGATCGCTCACGAGTTAACCGCTGCAGGCAGCCCCATGCTATCCAAAATCGCGCATATCTTTGGTGCAGAAGTTTTAAATGCAGATGGCAGCCTCAACCGTGCCAGGCTTCGCGCTCATATACTAGACAACCCGAGTGAACGCCTAAAGCTTGAACACTTGCTGCACCCGGCAATATATGACCGTGCCATACAACTGCTTAAGAACAATGACAGCACACTGCAGCCGCCGTACCAGATATTGGTGATACCACTGCTATTTGAAAATAATCGTTATGACAATATCGTAAACAAAATATTGGTAATTGACTGCGACGAACATCTGCAGATCAGCCGGGCAATGACTCGCAGCAAACTAAGCGAGCAAGAAGTTAAAGCCATTATGTCTGCCCAAACAACCAGAAAAGTCAGGTTAAACGGCGCTGATGAAGTGATAGAAAACAATGGATCGTTATCAGAGTTAACCGAAAAAGTTAATAAATTACATAATAAACTTATTAAAACTTGCATAGTTAGCAAATAAATTTAATAATTCAGTTCAACTTTTTAAAGTATGTTTAATCTTGCCGCTAATGAACACTTCTTTAGGGCTATAACGTCATGAAAAACGCCTTGTAATGCCTAGTTACGATTATCCTTTCAATGAGCGCATACGTACATTGCTTCGCGTAGAGGATCTTTTTGCCAAAATTGTGCATAACATAGCTGCCGGCCATGAATATAGTCACCATTGCGCATTGCTGACATTGCTGCAAGTACTGGATGTTGTAGATCGCGCAGAACTCAAATCCGAGCTACTGCAAGAACTTGATCGGCAAAAACATGCACTGAACTTACTGATTGGTAATCCGGCAATTGAAGCAGACGCACTTCAGGCCACACTTAGGGACATTGATGCGGCTTCCCATGCCCTGCGTGCAGAAACAACAAAACTAGGCCAGACATTACGTTCCAATGAATGGCTGATGAGCATCAAGCAGCGTACAGGCATCCCTGGAGGGGTGTGTGAATTTGATGTTCCCTCCTATCACTATTGGCTGGGGCTGGGTAAAGAGCGACGTACAAGGGATATGGAATCATGGCTAAAACCACTGATTCCGATGCAACAGGCCATTATTATTATCCTGCATATCTTACGCGGCAGCGGCGCGACTACTCAACTGGTCGCAGCCAATGGCGCCTACCAGAAAATGCTGGGAGGAGTAAAACCGGCGCAAATGTTAAAAATTGAAGTTGATGATAATGTTAACTGCTTTCCGGAAGTGAGCGCTAACAAATACGCTATCAACATCCGCTTCAATACGCTTGATTGCACCCAGAAACCACAGAGATATGAGGGAGACGTTCAATTCTCGCTCACGCTGTGTAATTTATAATTCAACAACACCATTTAAACCATACATCACCGAAGCCAGCTCTAGTAACCAACTTTATGATGAATTCTCCTAAAAGACGATCCGTAGCATGTCCCAGCTGTAAACAATTAACGGAGTTTTCTTCAGAAAACCCTTATCGTCCTTTTTGCAGCAAACGCTGCAAACTAATCGACCTGGGACTGTGGGCCAATGAACAATATGCGATCCCTGTAGATGCAAAATCCGGCCCATCTGATGACAGCCTGCCAACACAGTAATTACATATAGAGAATACTTATGATGAACCTATTATCAAAGCTCACCCTATTAAACACATCACGCTTGCTTTTACCGCTGCTGCTCATCGTCATCAGCACTGCTGCAAGCGCTAAAGATTCCGTATCAATTGAAAATGCATGGGTGAGACCGACAGTTCCGGGGCAGGATGTTGGTGCTGCCTACATGACATTTGTCAGCGATCAGGATGCAACTTTAATACACGCAGAAAGTGACGTGACCAACAGTGTTGAAATTCACAGTATGTCCATGCAAAACGGCGTGATGAAGATGCGCATGCTGGAAAATCTGCCACTCAAAGCAGGTAAACCATACAAACTGGAACCAGGCGGCTTTCACCTGATGCTGTTTGATTTAAAAAAACCGCTTGCTGCCGGCAACTATGTAAACTTTGAACTCACGTTCAAATCAGGCAATACCGAATTCAAACAACAAATCAAAGCGCCTATAAAAGCAGTTGATGACGCTGAAGGTGATGGCCATAGCCACCATCATTAACAGGCGATCAATTTACTGATCCCATATGGCACGCTGCAAGGCAATGCCATGGGCACCATATGTCCTGGCCAGATGCAGATCATTCATGTGCATGCCGCCAAGCGCATACACAGGCAGCGAATAACCTTCTATCAATTGCGCAAAATATTGCCAGCCTAGAGACTCTGCCTCGGGATGGCTCTTGGTAGGCTGCACCGGGGACAGCATTACGTAATCCAGGCCAAGCTTTTCAGCCTGTGTCAGCTCCCGTGCATTATGGCATGATGCACCGCACAAAAGACCTTGCGGTTTAGACTGCAGAACCATCAACTGTGCTGATGAAAAATGCACCCCTGCTGCGCCCACCGCTTGCGCCAGGCCTAAATCTGAATTAATAAAAACCTTGGCTGAATATGGCGCTGCTTCTGCAATTACCTTGCTGGAGAATAGCATCAACGCTTCTGGTAACAGCTGTTTTTCGCGAATCTGTATCATTTTAAGGCCATTAGCCAAAGCGCTTTTCAATCTGGCAAAAAACAGGTCTTCACCCAACTCACTCCGGTTGGTAATCGCATAAACTGTAGACAAACTGAGTCCAGTCAATATTGGCGCATTGGCTGGCAACATTGGCCCTACCGTAACACCTTGCGGATTTTGCCAGCTAAGGGCCTGCTGCTCCAATGCGGCGGGTTCACCATCCCATGCGGTAATAATAAAGAAATAAAGCCTGACGGTCTTGGCAGGGCTTTCCAACTCGCCATGGGCATTATATTTCGCCTCGTAATTATAGCTACGCGTTATCCAGGGGTAAAACAAGGTGGGTGTAATGCCCAACTCCTCCTGCAACTCCCTTACCAGCGCATGCGCAGGAGATTCGCCAGCCTCAACCTTGCCACCCGGAAATTCCCAGTAGCCTGACCAAGGCTTGCCTGCAGGACGTTGTCCCAGCAGCACCGAACCATCCGGCGCCTGAATAACGCCAACCGCAGCCTCGGTGACTGCACCTGCAGCCTGCTCAGAAACACTCATTAAAATATAATGCCCTAATCAAGAACGGTAATCAGCGTTAATCTTGACGTAATCATATGAAAAATCACATGTCCAGATAGTGATATTCTCGTGGCCGCGGTTCAATACTACACGCACCAGAATGTCGGACTCTTTCATAACAGCGGCACCCTGCTCTTCAAGATACGAGGCTGCCCTACCGCCGTTCTCGGCAACCAGCACATCTCCCAGGTAAAGCTGCAATGTATTCACGTCCAGGTCATCAATACCGGCATAACCAATCGCTGCCAATATGCGCCCAAGATTAGGGTCAGAGGCAAAGAACGCCGTTTTAATCAGCGGTGAATGAGCAATCGCATAAGCCACTTTGCGGCATTCCTGTTCAGATTTACCGCCTTCAACAGTTACCGTCATAAATTTGGTAGCGCCTTCGCCATCACGCACAATCGCTTGAGCCAGCTCAATCGCAACATCGGTAATAGCATCACGCAAAACGGTGAAGTCGGCGCTTTCGACAGTAACCTCAGCATTGCCTGCCTGATTGGTTGCCATCACGATCAGGCTATCATTGGTAGAGGTGTCTCCATCCACAGTAATACAGTTAAAGGATTTGTTCACTGCATAATGGATCATGCTTTCAACGGCAGTCTGACTGACTGCAGCATCAGTTGCAATATAGCCGAGCATGGTCGCCATATTAGGGTGAATCATGCCGGAACCTTTGCTGATACCGGTAATAGTAATAGTCTGCCCGCCCAGTTGAATCTGGCGTGAAGTTCCCTTGGCCACAATGTCGGTTGTCATGATGGCTTCTGCAGCGTTCAGCCAGTTATCCTCTTTCAAATTCGAGATAGCAGCCGGCATACCTGCAATCACCTTATCCACTGGCAGCGGCTCTAGAATCACACCGGTAGAAAATGGTAATACTTGGTTTGCATTGATATCAAGCAAACCCGCCAGCGCTTCACAGCTTTGCCGCGCATGTTTGAGGCCTTCTTCACCGGTACCGGCATTTGCATTGCCGGTATTTACCAGCAATGCACGTATGCCATTGTTTAGCGCAAGAAATTCTTTACACAAAGTCACCGGAGCCGCGCAGAAGCGGTTTTTGGTAAATACACCCGCAACATTAGCGCCCTCCGCCAGCTTGATCACCAGCACATCTTTACGGTTGGGTTTTTTTATGTAAGCTTCTGCAAAACCCAATTGCACACCCTTAACTGGCAATAAAGATACGGCTTCCGGTGCTGTCAATTTAACTGGCATATAAATCCTTACTTATTCATCATTTTTTATATTGTTACTTTAAAACTCAAGCTTCAAAACTCAGGCACGGCGCCAAGTTGTACCCTGCGGCGTATCTTCCAGCACAATGCCGGCATCTGCGAGCTGTTTTCTGATGGCATCAGCTTCAGCAAAGTTTTTATTTTTCTTGGCGGTAAGACGTGCCTGGATCAGCTCTTCAACATCAAGCTCACCGCTTATTTCACCTTGCGCACCACCTTGCAAAAACTCATCCGGATTACGTTGCAGCAAGCCCAACACGCCAGCCAACCCTTTGAGCAATCGCAGCGAGACAATATCTTTTGTCCTGTTTGCTTCATTCGCCAGGTCAAACAACACCGCCAGCGCTTCCGGCGTATTGAAGTCATCATCCATGGCCTCTTTAAATCGTACCGCCTGCGGATGCTGCCAATCAACAACAGCGCCAGTTATATCCATACCACGCAAAGCCGTATATAAACGGGTCAATGCAGATTTCGCGTCATCAAGGTGCTGGTCAGAATAATTAAGCGGGCTGCGATAGTGCGCACGCAGAATGAAAAAACGCACGACTTCTGCATCATATTTCTCAAGCACAGTACGAATCGTAAAAAAGTTACCCAATGATTTAGACATCTTTTCATCATCGACACGTACAAAACCATTATGCATCCAGTAATTCACCATCTGGCAGGGTTTACCATCATGGCTATGTGCCGCCTCAGATTGTGCAATCTCGTTTTCATGGTGCGGGAACTGCAAGTCCTGCCCGCCGCCATGAATGTCAAAATGCTGCCCCAAGTGATGGGCGCTCATCGCAGAACACTCAATATGCCAGCCTGGACGGCCTTTGCCCCAAGGAGAATCCCAGCTTGGTTCACCCGGTTTAGCAGCCTTCCATAACACGAAGTCCATAGGATCTCGTTTAAAATTATCCACCTCTACGCGCTCACCGGCACGTAAATCTTCCAAAGATTTTCCGGATAATTTACCGTAACCATCGAACCTATTCACAGCATAGAACACATCACCATTCTCGGCCGGGTAGGCAAAACCTTTTTCAACCAAAGCAGCAATCATACCTAACATGCCATCAACAAACTCTGTGGCTTTAGGCTCGATATCGGGAGGAATGACACCTAGCTTTGCTGCATCCTCATTCATGGCGTCAATAAAACGCTGTGTCAGCTCGGCGATAGATTCATCATTCTCATTCGCGCGCTTGATAATTTTGTCATCAATATCAGTAATATTGCGTACATAAGTCACATCGTAACCACTTGCACGCAGCCAACGACTCACCATATCAAACACAACCATGACACGTGCATGCCCTAAATGACAAAAATCATAAACCGTCATACCGCATACATACATGCTGACTTTACCGGCAACAATAGGTTTAAAAGTCTGCTTTTCGCGGGCTAACGTGTTGTATATTTTTAACATAGTATTTAGTACTGGATAAATGAATTATTAGTTTGCTGAACGATGCTCACCAAGATGCGCTACAAATATAAAATTATTCAGTAAATATATTGGCTTAAACGTAAATGAACTATTGGAGGTTGCTTAGGCTATTGATAGAATTGCACATATATTAATATTCACAAAATTCACGAAAAAGTATATCACAATGAACAGTCTTATTGCGTCGCTCACGCCGTCTATAGCCAAGCTAGTATTAATTTTATCCGCATCTTTTGCTTTTACTGCAGCACATGCAGATGAACTTAAAGAGATCTCCCTGCTTGCCGACCAAGGACAGACTTCGGTTGCACTGGACCGCGTGAACACATTTATCGCCGCCAATCCGAAAAATGCACAAGGACTGTTTATGAAAGGCGTACTTTTAGCTGAACAGGATCGTCGCGATGAAGCAATCAAAGTATTTACCGACGTTACAGAGAAATTCCCGAAATTACCAGAGCCATACAACAATCTCGCCGTGCTTTATGCAGACCAAGGTCAATTCGACAAGGCACGTATAGCACTGGAAACAGCCATAAAAACCCACCCAAGCTATGCAACTGCCCATGAAAACCTGGGCGATATTTACGCACGCATGGCAAGCGAAGCCTACGATAAAGCATTACAGCTCGACACAGCAAATACCCGTGCACAAAGTAAATTATCCTTGATCAAGAATCTATTCAGTACAGATAACAAAATTACGGTTGCAACTAAAGAGCCAGTTAAAAATGTTAACGTAACACCTGTTGTACCAGCTGAAGTTAAGAAGACCAGCACAACAAAAACTCCGACGAATGCCAATAACGACATCACTGCTACAGTAAACAAATGGGCGCAGGCCTGGTCGAATAAAAATGTTGACCAATACTTTGCCTATTACGGCACAAGCTTTAAACCAGCCAAAGGCATGAGCCGTCAGGCATGGGAACAACAACGTAAGGAGCGCATTAGTAAACCTTCACAAATCAGCGTCAAAATCTCCGATCTTAACATTGAGTCTGACGGCAGCTCAGCAAAAGCGAAGTTTAAACAGACCTATCAAGCCGATGGCAAGCCAATTTACACCAAAAAAACACTGGTCATGAAGCGTGACGGTGATGATTGGTATATTGTTGAGGAACTTGCTAGCAACTAAGTTAAAAACAACTTAAATACGCAAATAACAGACAATTTGGTATAAAAGCAACGCATGCTAGTTAAAAAAGCTTTTACATATTCATTATTGGCAGCAATTACGGTGGTACCGTGGAATGCCACGGCAGTGAATCGTTTCAGCTTTAGTAATTTATTATCAAAACCAAACCTTAACGATAGGAAAAATCTGGCAAGCAATTTTGCAGAAAGCTTGCTGGTAAAAAGCTTACTTGAAATTTCCGAGGGCAAAACCAAACAGGCACTAAGCACAATAGACCAACTGATCCAAAATGTGCCCAATTTCAAACTGGCTTATCTGGTGCGCGGCGACCTTCTTATGGCACAGGGAAAATACCTGCAATCATTCGGCAGCGCAGGCAATAATCCGACAGAAGCCATTAAGGATTTGCAGGATGAAGCTCGCGCACGCATCGAGCGCTATTTAGCCCAAAAAATGCAGAACAAGCAACCTGATTTGTTACTGGCTCCTAATCCGCAACAAAAGCATTTAATCGTTGTTGACACAAGCAAATCAAGATTGTATGCCTATAAAAATGAAAACGGGCAGCTCAGCTATGTTGCGGACTATTACATTACCGTCGGGAAAAACGGCGTAGCAAAACAATCCGAAGGCGACAAACGCACACCTATCGGCGTTTATTTTGCCAAGGCCAGACTCAACAAGCCACTGCCAGACTTATATGGTGATGCAGCATACCCACTCAACTATCCTAACGAGTGGGACAAAGAAAACCATAGAAAAGGTTCCGGCATCTGGTTACATGGCACGCCTAGCAATACCTATAGCCGCCCACCCCGTGCAAGTGATGGCTGTGTCGTGCTTAGCAATCAGGACCTGAAGTCGCTTGCACCTATTTTGCAATCAGGAAATACACCGATAATTATTGTAAATAATCTTGAATGGCTGGATAACGCAAACAACGGTGCCGAATTACAGAAAAAAGAGCTAACAGATGCTATTGATGAATGGCTGAATGACTGGAGAGCCCAGGACACGGATCGCTACTTGTCACATTACTCAAAAAACTTTGCAAGTGACGGCATTAACTATCAGCGATGGGCAGAGCACAAACGACGTGTACAGTCCAGCAAGCTGAAAGTTGAAATCTCAGTATCTGACATCAGCATGTTTAGCTACCCCGACAGCGAAAAGAAATTGGTTATAGTCGATTTTATTCAGGGTTACCAAAGCTCAACTTTAAAAAATACCATGCAAAAGCGGCAATACTGGATTCAGGAAAATAACAGCTGGAAGATTATCTATGAAGGTGTGGCTTAATCAGGCGCTAACGCATAACCCTAATTGTTTATTGATCTGAATCTGTAGTTACTCCTCTTAATTTAACCTAACAAAGGAATCATATGCGTCAACTCTACGCTCTACTATTACTTACATTGTTAAGCACGTCGGCATTAGCTGCCAATCCGCAAGTGGTCGTTGATACAAACCGCGGTAGCTTTATTATTGAACTGTACCCAGAAAAAGCGCCTAAAACTGTGGCCAACTTTATGCAATATGTAAATTCAGGCTTTTACAAGGGCACCATTTTCCACCGCGTTATTAATCGTTTTATGATTCAGGGTGGCGGCTTTGCAGCAGACATGACAGAAAAAGACACTCGCGCCCCGATTGTTAATGAAGCAGCCAATGGCCTTAAAAATGACATCGGCACAATCGCCATGGCCAGAACTTCTGATCCAGATTCAGCGACATCCCAATTTTTCATCAACCTGGAAAATAACCAGTTCCTGAACTATCAAAGCCCAGACCCGGAGCTGATCGGCTACTGTGTATTTGGCCGGGTACTCAAAGGCATGGACGTAGTTCGTGAGATTGCAGCCAGCAGAACCGGCAATATGGGTCCATATAGCGATGTGCCAAAAGAAACCGTTTTAATTAACGAAATTAAAATTAACAATGCGCCTCTATAAAAAAGCATAAACTCTTTTTATTAATTCAATTCTTCTATTCTTTAAGGAAATTCCGTGGTTACACTACATACTAACTTTGGCGATATTACGCTGGAACTCAATGCAGAAAAAGCGCCAGTCACTGCTGCTAATTTTTTAAAATACGTAGACAACGGATTCTACGACAATACCATTTTTCACCGCGTAATCAATGGTTTCATGATTCAGGGCGGCGGCTTTGATACTGACATGAACCAGAAGCCTACAGAGGCCGAAATCAAAAACGAAGCTGACAATGGTTTAGGTAATGAAAAATACACTATTGCAATGGCGCGGACTTCAGCACCACACTCTGCCAGTAGCCAGTTCTTCATCAACGTAGCCGACAATGACTTCCTGAATTTTACTGCACCAAACGGCAGCGGTTGGGGCTACTGCGTTTTTGGCAAAGTAACAGCCGGCATGGACGTAGTGGATAAAATCAAACAAGTCGCTACTAGTAGCCGCAGGGGTCATCAGGATGTTCCGGTAGAAAACGTCATTATTGAACGCGCCACCCGCGCTTAATAAAACTGGAGGTGCTCTATAAAATAATGGAGCACCTCCGGAACAGTTTCCACCAGCTACCGATACAAGATCAATTAAAATTTAATTCTTCAGGTTCTAATTTAGCGCTATCTGACTTATCATCTAACGATGCAAAAGTCTCTCAGCTCCAATCCAAATCTGTCAAACACGACATTGTTTATTTCCGATTTGCATCTATGTGCAAGTCGCCCTGTTATTACAGCAGCTTTTATAGCGTTCCTTCAGGATACCGCATCGAAAGCACATGCACTTTATATTCTGGGGGATTTGTTTGAATACTGGGCGGGCGATGATGATATTGATGATGCCTTCCATCAGCAAATCATTACGGCTTTAAAAAAAGCTTCGGATTCCGGTCTTAAGATATTTTTCATGCATGGCAACCGTGACTTCCTCATCGCCGATGGATTTTGCCAGTTAACCGGCATTACCCTGATTGATGACCCGACCTTGATTGACCTGTATGGCAACAAGGCATTGCTAAGTCACGGCGATGACTTGTGTACTGATGATGTCGCCTACCAGCAGTTCCGCACTCAGGTGCGAGATAAAAAATGGCAGGCAGAATTCCTGAGCCAGCCGTTACAGGCTCGAAAAAAACAGGTTGAAGCGATCCGTGCCCGCAGCATGCAGGAAAAAACACAGAAATCATTGGAAATTATGGACGTGAATACCGATGCTGTGGATGCCATGCTCCGCAAATACCAGCCAGACTTGCTGATTCATGGTCACACGCACAGACCCCATCGCCATAGCATTGAGTTGGGCGGCCGCTTTATTAGCAGATGGGTACTGGGCGACTGGTATGAACAAGGCAGCTGCCTTGTATGCGATGAGTTTGGCTGCAAGAATATGCCACTATAAAACTGCGAGCTTGACTATATAAACTGGGGCAGCCAACACTAAGGAACATAGCCCGGGATTTTTGAGTGATCCACTTCATCAATCTGTTCAGGCTCCAGAAATCTTTCTGCGTAGCTTAAATAGATCTTGTCTCGAATAAAAACATCAAACAAGTCAGGGTCGATATGATGATTCACTTTCATACGACCCAGAATTTCGAGCGACTCAGTAAGCGTTTTTGCTTTTTTATAAGGGCGGTCTTTTGAAGTCAGCGCCTCAAAAATATCGGCAATTCCCATTATCCGCGCTGGGACAGACATTTGCTCGCGCTTGAGTCCGCGCGGATATCCCGTACCATCCATATGCTCATGATGACCACAGGCATATTCAGGCACCCGCAGCAAACTACGCGGATATGGCAGTGATTCCAGCATGTTTATCGTGACATCAATATGGCTATTGATAACCCTGCGCTCTTCCGCAGTCAGCGTACCACGTACTATACCCAGATTGTAGAGTTCATTATCGCTTAGAAATTTAGTCATTTGACCATCAGAGGCAATGAACTCCCTGTTAGCGATCTCATGCAGGCGATTCTGCTCTGCCTGTGTCATAGACTCACCGCCAATGTTGCATACCCGTAAGAACTCTCGATCAAGGTCGCACTGCTGTTTAAAAGCCTGCAATTCAACTTCCATCTGCAGAAGTTCGGCTTCAATATTTTCTGAGGAATTATTGCTGCGCTGTAATTCAAGCTTCCGTTTAAGCATTGCATTCTCTGCCTGCAGCTTAAAGATATCAAAACGCTGATCAATGAATTCGATACGATCAAAAATCGCAGACAATTTAGTTGGCTTATCCATCACTGCATCAGGCGTAGTTACCTTACCGCAATCATGAAGCCAGCTAGCAACTTTCAATTCATACAGCTCGTTCTCATCAAGAGAAAAATCTTTGAATGGACCAGTATCTGCATCTATCGCCGCTTGTGCCAACATCATAGTGAGCTCAGGCACACGCCTGCAATGACCGCCGGTATAGGGGGACTTCTGATCAATTGCATCCGCAATCAATTCAATAAATGCTTCGAACAACTCCTTAAAACCTTCAATCAGATTCTGGTTAGTCATAGCAACTGCCGCCTGCGATGCTAAAGATTCAACCAAACTCTGGTTAGCAAATGAAAACGGGATAATCTGGCCGTTATTAATATCTATTGCATTAATCAGCTGCAATACACCGATTACTTCCGACTCATGATTTTTCATCGGGACAGTTAAAAATGATTGTGATCGATAGCCGGCATCTGCATCAAACTCACGCGAGCCAGAGAAATCAAAATTTCCGGCCAGATAGGCATCGGCAATATTGACGGTTGCCTTATTTAAAGCTGCGTGGGCAGCCACAGTAGTTAAATTGGGGCTGCCGTCATCAGAATAGAGAGGCAATGGCTGAAATGGGACGGACAGCCCAGTGGTTCCCCCCAACGCAATGTTAAGGGTGTTGTTGCGCATGATTTCAAACTTAAGATGCCTGTTATCTTCATGCAGGATATAAAGTGTACCGCCATCAGCATTGGTAATCTCTTGCGCACCCAGCAATATCATTTCCAGTAGCCGCTGGGTATCACGTTCTGCAGACAGCGCGACACCAATGGCATTAAGCCGCTCAAGCCGTTTTAGCAAATAAGGATGCTGATAAGCAGACATTTGGGATACGCTGACCTACATTCACACTCAAAAAAGGAAATGCCATCATTGCTAATCTGCGCTATTGGCGATAGAGAATAACCATCGCCAATATTCACAGAGCAGCCTGCAAGACTGAATCATCTGTCAGACGAGTTGCCGTTAACTTCTGGCAGACTTGACTTCCAGCTCACGGACATCTGCTGCAAACTTATCCAGCACGCCATTGATGTACTTATGCCCATCAATGCCGCCAAAAACTTTGGCAAGCTCTACGCCTTCGTTAATTACCACGCGATAGGGAATGCTGCTATCAAACATTAATTCACAGCCGGCAATGCGCAATATGGCATGCTCTACCGGGCTTAATTCAGCAATCGGCCTATCAATAAAATTAGCCAGCTTGTCATCAATGGCATTTAGATTAGTCGTTACGCTTTGCAGCAGCTGCCTGAAGTAAGCTTCATCAGCTTTGTTATAATCAGGGTCATCCGTCATATCACGGAATATCTGGGATAACTCTGATTCATTTAACATCCCGCGATATACTGCTTTTAAAACCAGTTCACGTGATTTTCTACGGTTTCTGCTACCGCTCTTCTTGGCTGAGCCAGAAGATCTGGTGCGCTTCTCAGTAGCTTCTTTATCTACCACCAGGCTAGTCAGTGTTTTTTGGGTATCAGTCATAGCGCTCTTACCAGATTATACATTTCTACAGCGACCTGGGCAGCTTCAGCACCCTTGATATGCATACGTGCTATCGCCTGGTCATCATCCTCTGTTGTCAATACAGCATTGGCAACCGGCACACCGGTATTCAGCTGTACCTCTGAAATGCCACGTGCAGATTCATTTGCAACAACTTCAAAGTGGTAGGTTTCGCCACGAATAATAGCCCCCAAGGCAATCAAGGCATCGTATTTTTCACTCAATGCCATATGCTGCAATATCAACGGGGTCTCCAAAGCTCCAGGCACAGTCGCAACAGTAATATTTTCAGCCTCTACACCCAGCTTGAGTAATTCACTCTTGCAAGCGCTAAGCAGGCCTTCACCGATATTGCTATTGAATCTTGATAGCACTATGCCAACCTGCATACCCCTGCCATTTAGGTTTTTCTCTATTTCTCTCACGTCTTCAACTTCCCTGAATATGCTTTAAATTTCTAAATACAGTATTTTACCGCATATCCTCAGTGAACTTAGTGCTTATATTGATTGGATATTTTTATTTATCCAACTAAAACATCGAACACTTACACTAAGTCCCCAATCGTCGAAACGTCCTGCTTAATTAAATAACACCCATGCTTTCTGAATCGTGCTCCAAATACCATAACTAATAGGTACAAGCACCAAAGTCCACGTAAACGCGACAAGTACAGGATGAGATGCTGAAGCTGCGCCAGCTTTAGCTGCACCTTTCTTTCCACTGGCACTCATCGCTTTTTCATGTGCCAGCTTATGTTCAAGCTCCAGCTCGGCATCCGTCATATAATATTTTTCAGCAACTGGTTTCACCAGCATATTGGCGATAAAACCAATCACCATCATGCCCGCCAATGTTAAGAATATCGGTGCATAAATTTGATCAAATGGTACGCCAGCCTCAAGACGCGTGTCATGCATGTAATTCACAATAACTGGCCCCAGAATACCTGCCGTTGCCCATGCCGTGAGTATTCTGCCATGAATCGCACCCACAAACTGCGTACCGAACATATCAGCCAGATATGCAGGAATGGTAGCAAAACCACCGCCATACATCGAAGCGATCACGCAAAAACTGGCAACAAATAGGGATAATGACTTAAATCCAGCCACATAGGTCGCCATGCAATACATGAATGCCCCCAGCACAAAGAAAATATAATAAGTACGCTTGCGTCCTAATTTATCTGATGAAGTAGCCCAGGCAAAACGGCCAAAAATGTTAAACACTGAAATCAGCCCAACAAAGCCTGCGCCAACTGATGCAACGGCAGCGGCCATCGCGGCGTCCTGCTTGACTGCATCAAAACCTACACCAGGCTGGCCAACCAGCGCACCACCGAATGTCTCCTGGAGCATAGGCGCAGCTGCGCCAATAACACCAATACAGGCTGACACATTCATACATAACACCAGCCATAACAACCAGAATTGCGGGGTTTTATGTGCATTCTTTAAATGCACATGCCGCGTAGAAATCATGACATTTTCCTTGGCGGCAGGTGGCGTCCAGTTAGCCGGCTTCCAGCCCAAAGGCGGCACACGGTAAGCTAAAGAACCATACAGCATGAATGCTGCATAAATGACACCCAGCGCTACAAATGTCTGCCAAACCCCAGCACTGGCTGGTGTAGAAAAATAGGTCATTAACTTGGTGGCCAATGGCGAGCCAATCATCGCACCTCCACCGAAACCCATAATCGCCATCCCTGTCGCCATGCCCCGATGGTCAGGAAACCATTTAATCAGCGTGGAAACTGGTGAAATATAACCCAAGCCGAGCCCGATGCCGCCTATCACCCCGGAACCTAACCACATGATCCATAACTGATGACTATGAATCCCAAAGGCAGACAGCAGCAAACCGCCACACCAGAACAAGGTGGCTACCAACCCAGCCTTACGCGGACCGGCATGTTCCAGCCAACCACCCCACAACGCGGCTGAACAGCCCAACAAGACAAAAAACAGGGTGTACATCCAACCCAAATCAAACTGGGTCCAATTACAGTCCGTAGCAAATAACGCATGCGCCGTACCAGATAACTTTTCGGTAAACGTTGTCGCACCGGCGGCACAAGTAGCCAAAGGTTTACCATCTTCGCCCAGCAAGGCATTACCTAACGGCTTCCAGAACACGCTGAAACCGTAAGCCATGCCAATTGAAAGATGCACAGCCAACGCTGCAGGTGGTACCAGCCATCTGTTAAAGTTGGCATTAGCGGTAATGTGTTCTTTTGATAAAAAACCTGACATTCAACTGACTCCCTAAAAACCGTTATTTAATACAATCAACTCCAGTTAGCATGAACTGAAATTTGCCAAAATCAAACATCTTCAAATATTCAATTGTTTCTATATTGTAACAAAATGTGGGAAATGGCAATTTAGTTATGCTTTTATTTACGAATATTTTGATGAACATTTGAATGTTTAATTTTTGTCATTAAAATGTCATATTAGCGTCATAAACTGATCAGGCTTAAGTTAGAAGGCAATTCGATTTTAAGGAAAAATATGCCAGCCAATATATTAGTTGTTGAAGATGAGCCTGCAATTCAGGAGCTATTAGCGCTTAACATTACTCAAGCCGGTCATAATGCTATCCGCGCGCTTAGTGTCGAGATTGCGCAAAACCTGATGCGTGAAACCATTCCCGATCTGATTTTGCTGGATTGGATGCTGCCGGGGATGAGCGGTCTTGAATTCGCACGCAAGTTAAGAGCAGATGCACTTACCAAGAATATCCCGATCATCATGCTTACTGCACGTGGCGAAGAATACGACAAAGTCCGCGGCCTGGAAGTTGGAGCCGATGATTATGTGACCAAGCCTTTTAGCCCACGTGAGCTTAACGCCCGCATTAAGGCCGTGTTGCGCCGCCGCGCTCCGCAGATGACAGATGACCCGATTGAAGTTCATGGCCTGCGTCTTGATCCAACCACACACCGTGTTACCGGTAATCAGAAAAGCATTGACCTGGGCCCTACTGAATTCAAATTACTGCATTTTTTCATGACCAATCCTGAGCGTGTACATACTCGCAGCCAACTGCTGGACAAAGTCTGGGGTGACCGCGTTTTTGTTGAAGACCGCACTGTAGATGTGCATATACGCCGCCTGCGTAATGCCCTATCAGTCTCCGGGCATGAAGACCTGATCCAGACCGTGCGCGGTGCCGGCTATCGTTTATCTGTACAGCACCAGTAACAGTGTCCAGAATAATTCGCCAATTTATATTGTAAAAATTGGCGAATTAAAATTACCGTGAGAAAAAGCCCGTTATAATTAGCCAGTACATAACCTCTGAAAAATTACACTGTGATTGATGTTCGCTGGAAAGCTTTTTTCTTCATCTGTTCTCTCAGTATAGTCAGCTTATTTATATGGCTGACTACTAGCGCGATTATCGCTCTACTCACTTTTGCATCAGGCCTTTTGGCTTACCTCTACATCCTGGTTGACGGGCTCCATCAACTGCAGTCCTGGCTAAAAAAACCTGCCATAGAAGATATTCCAGTAGGCTTTGGCCTTTGGGAGGATGCATTCAATGCAATTCTGAAATATGAGCGTAAAAACAACCTGAAAAAATCCGAACTAAATGCTGCGCTAGAACGTTTCAATACGGTTGCGAATGCAATCCCAGACGGTCTGGTGATACTCAACACTACAAATGAAATAGAGTGGTGTACTGCTAATGCAGAAATCCAGCTTGGCTTGAGTTTGGCCACCGATAAAAATTTACCTATCGTCAATCTGGTGCGAAATAGCAATTTTATTGCCTACCTCTATAACGGGATTTATGAAGAGCCATTTAAACTCAAAGACTCCAGAAATGCTGATGCCATACTTGAGATATGTATCATCCCATTAGTAAGCAAACAAAAACTGCTTATCAGCCGTGACATTACTCAACTGGAGAAAGTAGACGCCATGCGTCGTGACTTTATTGCGAATGTATCACATGAACTCAGGACGCCGCTAACTGTGGTAGGCGGCTTTATAGAAACTTTATCAGACATGGAAGGCGCTGTCCCTGCAAATATTCGCAGCTACTTTGACATGATGCAGGATCAAACTACGCGCATGCGCAGATTGATTGAAGACTTGCTCACACTATCGCACATTGAAAGTAACACATTGCCGCCTGAAGACAGGCCAATAGAAATGTCTGCGCTTGTTAACATGATGTATAACGATGCAAAGGCTTTGAGTAATGGCAAACATAAAATCAGCGTAAACGTCGACAATCAACTTAATCTGACAGGTGCAATAGATGAACTGCAAAGTGCACTTGGAAATCTTGTCAGCAACGCTGTACGTTATACGCCCGAGGGTGGTGAAATCCATATTTCATGGCAATTGCGTAACAAACAAGCTGTTTTCAGCGTAAAGGATAACGGCATTGGTATCGAGCAACAGCATATTGACAGGCTTACAGAACGCTTTTACCGTGTTGACCGCAGCAGAAGTCGCGAAACCGGCGGTACAGGACTCGGCCTATCTATTGTTAAACATATTCTGACCCGGCATCAGGCAAAACTCGAAATCAAAAGCATGCTTGGCAGCGGCAGTACCTTTAGCGCCATTTTTCCTGACTCACGTGTTATAAAAAAATAATGCTCATGAATTAATATCAAAACAGATTTAAGCCATGAAAACCTTTACCAACCTTTCCTTGATCATACTACTCGCACTGCCACTGATCAGTTGTTCGTCCACTCCTGTATCTGGCAAGTCCTCACAAAAAGACATTCCCCAGCAGCAAGACCGCAGTACGATCAATCAGCTTGGCAAGGGCGACTTTGATCGTATGGCTGATGTAGAAATCCGTGAAAACATTGAGAGTTTGCGCACACTGATGCTGAAGCTTTATAAACGCAATCCTAAAGAACTCAAAAAAAGCACTTCTGATACAGCGGAAAAAATGGCGACATGGGTATTTGATGGTGGTGCACAACATCAATATCATTTTGATGAAATTAATAACCTGCAAACGACAGATGCCATTTTCCTGGCTTTCAAACCCGAATATACAGGAGATCGCGTACTAGCTTTTATTGTCGGGCTTCAGACCATGCTACTCAAAGCGCATAACGATAAAACAGACTTTTACCTTACAGATAGTTTAGATCCGCAACGCCTTTATAATGTGGCAAGAAATATTGAAATTGCAGCATGGAAGCTGTCAAATGCACGCAGGCAGGATGGCACACTTTATTTGCTTACAAATGAAATAAACGGAGCTGAGAAGAACTTATCATTTGAACGGGAGTTCGGCAAAATAATCGGCCGTACGGATTTATATGCTATTTCGCTTGCCGAGAAATCCCAGCGATTTATTTCACGTGTCATGCAGAACCTTGCGACTGCTGTATTCCTGCCGATTTAGAAATCAACATAATTTGATAAAACGGCAAAGTAAGTAGTACTTAACCTTACCGTCTTATTTAGCTGTACAACCCATGCTAACTCACACTATCTTGCAAATTGGCATATTTGTTCATTGCAGATCTTGCGGATACTACACGGGCAATTTCCTTACCTGATTTCGTGAAAAATATTACTGCCGGCAGCGAGGCATCTGGCAGGTTCAATGCCGATTTATAGCCGGCAATTTTCTCGTTTTCCACTGCAAGCAATAAAGGTGCATAGCCCTCATTTTGCTTGACTTGCGCGAGTAACAGATACGCTGCTTCTGCCGCAATTTCACCACGCTCGGTCAAGACCAGTATTACGCCTTTTTCACTTTGTGCTGCTTTTGAAATTACACTCGTATGTATATCAAAAGTCGGGCTGGATTTAGCAAATACGGTTAGCGCACCCACCGCCAGGACTGCACTTAATAACAATGGCGCTCGTTTGAATGAAATTTTCATTTTAGGTCTCCTAATCATCAAATTGATGTGTACTGCATTGAAATATCAGCATAATTTATGCCAATGACAGTTTTGAGACTGGATAATGAAGCTTATATTACAGTTCGAGCAGCCTGAAAACCGCGCTAGTAAAGGCTCTTGAACTAACTGTGATAT
Organism: Methylotenera sp.; assembly: GCA_023259635.1. Lineage (GTDB taxonomy): Bacteria > Pseudomonadota > Gammaproteobacteria > Burkholderiales > Methylophilaceae > Methylotenera. The sequence goes on from JALRGX010000031.1 coordinate 23,285, forward strand.
TTATTAAACGCTTATAACAAATACCCGCTGTATACATAATTTGCGTGCTCAATGAACTAAAACGATGCATTAACCTAGCATTCTGCCAGGAGCTACTTGTATAACAGTAATTAATGCTGCTATACAAAAAGCGCAAGATAACTCACGCAAGCTGGCACAACAGAAGGATATTTATATTGTTGTTATAAACGGTGACTTGGAATCTGGAAAGAAAATTGGCTCAAAAGATTCTGCGATTATAGACCCTGAAGATTCTTCTGATATCAAATTCCGTCACATTCACGCCCTCACAGGCTACTCCCTTAAAGATAATATGCCAATTATGCTGGAAGGTGCTAACGGTAAAATTCACTGGTAGAAAGTATCCACTTGTGAGAAATCATACTCCGGGAGATAGCATGAAAATTTCACAAGCTATACAAGCGCGAACAGCAGCAGCTGAGCGCGCTATTTAACATCTGCTCAAGCTAAGGAAATCTATTCCTTATTTTCCACAGGAGCTACAGCCTGTTCTGCCGCTTCTGCAATATCATTAGCCACGCGCTCTGTTTCTGCAGCAGCCTTTTTCGCAGCATCTATGGTGTTAGCTTTCATTTCCGTGATGGTTTCTTTTGCTGATTCTGCACTTTCTTCTTGTGCTTTTTTACAGGCAGTCATACTAACAACAATCAACATACTAAACAGACATACTTTTAATAAACGCATGATATCTCCATTATAGAAATTTTATCTCTACAAAAAAATTAAGGCCATCACAAGATGGCCTTAATCGCTACAGCAACACTTTCTCTATACCGCCATTATTGGCTTTCTGCACATAGTCCTGCATCCAGTTTTCTCCCAGGATATGTTTCGCCATTTCAACAACAATATAATCGGCTTCGATACCGGTATCTTCACCATAGCGTGAGAGACCTTGCAGACAGCTTGGGCAAGAAGTCAGTATCTTCACTGATTCCTCAGGATGCCCTACCGTTAGGCCCATCTTGGCCATGCCGCTTTCCAGCTCTTCCTGCTTACGCATTTTTACCTGCGTAGCGATATCAGGCCGTGCTACCGCAAACGTACCGCTTTCACCGCAGCAACGGTCATTGAGCTGCACATCCTGCCCCATAAGCTTATTAGTCACTTCCAGCGGCTTATACGTCTTCATTGGTGTATGGCAAGGGTCGTGATACATGTAGCGTGTTCCGGTAACCCCTTGCAGGCGCATATCTTTTTCCATTAGATACTCATGGATATCCAATAAACGGCAGCCCGGGAAAATCTTCTCGAACTCATATTTCTGCAACTGATCCATACAAGTGCCGCAGGAAACAATCACCGTTTTAATATCCAGATAATTCAATGTATTTGCCACACGATGGAACAGCACACGATTATCAGCCGTGATTTCCTGCCCTTTGTCGTGGTTGCCTGCAGAAGTTTGCGGGTAACCGCAGCACAAATAGCCAGGCGGCAATACGGTAATCGCCCCTACTTCGTACAGCATTGCCTGCGTAGCCAAACCTACATTTGAGAACAAGCGCTCCGAACCGCAGCCCGGGAAGTAGAATACTGCTTCTGAATCATCGGTCACTTTCTGTGGGTTACGAATCACCGGAATCATATGATCATCTTCCAACCCCAGCATTGCGCGTGAAGTTTTAGACTGCATTTTCTTCGGCATTGGGCGGTTAATGAAATGAATCACCTGTGCCTTGATCTCAGGCTTACCTACGGTGGCCGGCGGCCGTTTTTTATCTCGCAGCAAGCCGAAGCGCTTCGCCACTGTATGCGCAAAGTTCTGCGCTTTATAACCCCAGCTAATCATTACTGTGCGTAACAGCTTGATCGTCGCCGGGTCTTTGGCATTCAAAAATGCCATACCCAAAGCGGTGCCCGGATTAAACTGCTTTTTGCCCTGCTCACGCAAGAAGTTACGCATTTTGATGGATACATCACCGAAATCAATATCTACCGGGCATGGTTTCTCGCAGCGATGACATACGGTACAGTGATCTGCCACATCATTAAACTCA
>JALRGX010000037.1 GCA_023259635.1 Methylotenera sp.
GGATGGTTCTATCAAGTCCGGTTCGCACCAGGTCAGGTTCGAGGTGCGTGCCGTTGAAAATAATGAAGCCGTGACTGAGAAGTCGGTGTTTCTGGTGCCTAGGTAAGTTTTACAACAATACACCCAGAATCATTTTTAAAATCACGTTATCAATTTAAGTGAATGCAACAAATAAGGAATAACGCAGTGAATCTAAATACAGCGCAAAACGAAACAAAAGAACCACAGGAAAGCAAAGCCTGGTGGCATTACGGGCACATGTGGCTTGTAGTCGGCGGGCCGTTGGTTGTGGTAATTGCGTCATTTATTACACTCTATGTTGCCATTGAGATACCTGATCCGGTAGTAGATGCTGATTACTATCGCAAAGGCATCGAAATCAATAAAACACTGAATTCACAAATAGACAGCATGACACCGGCAATTCAAGGACGTAACCACGCAGCCACAGGCATTAAACCAACACAACCTTAATAGAATCAGCGGAGCGCTCCAACAATGTTCCGCAGATCATCATTTGTCATCATCACACACAAGTACTAGCGTATTTTCACCGCGACAGCATGCGCTCATAAGTTAATTCGCAATTATCCAGTAAAAATCCGCTACTATTAACCATACGTTTATTGAAAATCCACCCTGAAGTCGGAAACTAGGAAATATGGATCATTTCAAACAGTGGCATACAATATCTGCTGAAGAAGCTGTACAAAAACTCAGGACCTCACCCCACAATGGCCTAAGCTTAGATGAGGCCATCAAGCGCTATGCTCAATATGGCGCCAATACACTCAATGAAACCAGTAGCCGCCCACCTTGGCGCATGCTGCTGGACCAATTTGCAGAGTTCATGATTCTGATATTAATAGCTGCAGCTATCATCTCCGGTATTGTTGGTGATATAGAAGACACTATTGCAATTATTGTAATTATCACGCTCAACGCTGTGATTGGCTTTATTCAGGAGTACCGCGCAGAACGTTCAATGGCAGCATTAAAGCGCATGTCGGAAACCACCGTAAAAGTACTGAGAGATGGCAGCATTCACACCATCAATGCTTCCGAGCTTGTCATGGGTGACATTGTGTTATTGGAAGCGGGTAATCTGATATCTGCCGACCTGCGCCTTACTGAATCAAAGCAACTCAAAATCGATGAGTCAGCCCTGACTGGCGAGTCTCTCTCAGTAGAAAAACAAACCAATACAATCCCTAAAACTGATGTACCGCTAGGGGATAAAACATGCTTAGCCTACAAGGGTACCGTTGTAACGTATGGTCGAGGGCGCGGCATTGTCATTGCAACCGGCATGCACACTGAACTAGGCAGGATTGCTTCATTATTAAGTGATGACGACCAGTCCAAAAGCCCAATGCAGAAGCGCTTGGCAAATTTTGGCAAAAAACTGGCACTGGCTGCACTTGCCATTTGTATACTTGTATTTGCCATTGGCATTATCAAAGGCGAACCCTTATTACTGATGTTTATGACCGCAGTAAGTCTTGCCGTCGCCGCGATTCCAGAGGCACTGCCAGCAGTAGTGACGATTTCCCTTGCAATTGGCGCACATAAAATGGTTAAGCAGCACGCCCTGATCCGGCGGCTGCCAGCAGTAGAAACTTTAGGATCGGTCACTTTTATCTGTAGCGACAAAACCGGCACCCTCACCCAAAATAAAATGCACGTCACCAGCATGTATGCAGATCAGCAGCATATCAAGGACGTGCAACATGCGCCTGCACAAGAACCTTGGCCTCAACTATTTCAGGCGCTGACATTGAACAATGATGCTTACCTGGATAAGCTCGGGAAAATCCACGGAGAGCCAACAGAAACCGCTCTGATGCAGGTAGCCGTAGAGGCTGGCTGTAATAAAAATGATCTTGAAAGCAAAATGCCAAGATTGAAAGAGCTGGCTTTTGATTCTGAACGCAAATGCATGACAACGTTTCACCGCACTACGGATAGCATCATTGCCTACACTAAAGGCTCTCCGGAAACATTGGTAGCAAAATGCAGCCGTATACGCACCTCATCTGGCGAAAGAGCCATTGATCGTGCAGCGTTACTACAGGTTATAGAAACCATGGCCAACGATGGGCTGCGCGTACTGGCATTTGCTTACCGCAAATGGTTGACCATACCGGATGACGGATCGAACGAAGAACTGGAAAAAGACCTGATATTTTTAGGTTTTGCCGGGCTGATTGATCCACCGCGCAGTGAGGCAAAGCAGGCGGTTTCCTTATGTAAATCTGCAGGTATCACACCGGTCATGATTACCGGCGACCACCCGGCTACGGCACGTGCCATAGCTCATGAACTGGGAATTCTGGAAAACAGCGATGGCATTGTAATGACCGGTAGCGAATTATCACGATTAGACCAGCAGGCATTTGAAGCAGAAGTTGAGCATGTCCGCGTTTACGCACGGGTTGACCCGATGCAGAAAATCAAAATTGTAAAAGCACTGCAGGATAAAGGTGAAGTCGTCGTCATGACCGGTGATGGCGTTAATGACGCACCGGCACTCAAAGCCGCTGATATCGGCATTGCCATGGGCAAAGGCGGAACTGATGTTGCCCGCGAGGCGGCGCATATGGTGCTGCTGGATGACAACTTCGCCACTATCGTACATGCCGTGCGCTATGGACGCCACCTCTACGACAATATCCGTAAATTTGTGCGCTATGCCGTCACCACCAATTCCGCTGAAATCTGGACTATATTCCTGGCACCTTTTTTAGGCCTGCCGATACCGTTGCTACCAATCCACATTCTCTGGATTAATCTGGTTACTGATGGCTTCCCGGCGCTGGCGCTCACAACAGAGCCGGCTGAAAAAAATATTATGAAACGCCCGCCCCGCCCTTCGAATGAAAGCTTATTTTCACACGGCATGTGGCAGCATATGATCTGGGTTGGGCTATTAATGGCAGCATTAACATTATTCTGCCAAGCCTGGGCCTACAACGCAGGCGCATCTCACTGGCAAACAATGGCCTTTACCGTGCTGACGCTGTCACAGCTGGCGCATGTCATGGCAATTCGCTCCGAGAAAACTTCTACATTCAGCCTTGGAATATTTTCTAACCGGTATCTGGCTTTAGCTGTATGCGCAACATTTGTAATGCAAATGGCAACTATTTATGTCCCTGCATTTAACGTTATCTTTAAAACCCAACCTCTTAGCTTAAAAGAACTACTGATTTGTTTTGCGTTATCAAGCGTGATATTTATTGCCGTAGAAACTGAAAAATGGCTGGTTCGTAAAGGCTGGCTCTACTATTCATAAGTGCAGACACTTAAACCCGACTAAACAGAACAAATTTGATAAAAACCTGCTAAGGTAATACACTGATATCGGTATCTCGATAATGATTGATAGATGGGTAACACTATGCAGAAAATTCAGCACATCGTTGCTGCTACTGATTTTTCAAGCCATGCCAACGCAGCTATAGTGCGTGCCGCATTACTGGCACAAGAATCGGGCGCAGAGTTACATTTGATCCATATCGTACACCCGCTAGACCTATATGTAGGCTCAGAACTTTCCTATGATTTCCAGATGCATTATCAGCAGGTGCAGCAGCAATCCATCAAAACACAATTAGAAACCCAGGCCAAACAGCTACGTGAGCAATTCTCTATAAAAGTGCATACCTGCAACCGTATTGGTCGCGCACACACGGAGATTGCAGCTTATGCAGCTTCTTCTAATGCCGGATTAATAGTAGCCGGAGCACAAGGCGCAAACTCTTTATTAGCAAAATTGATTGGTTCCACAGCATTACGTCTACTAAAAATTGCAAAATGCCCGGTAATGATTGTTAAAGGCAAAAATACATCCATACAAACCTATCAGCAGGTCATTGCCGCCGTTGACCTTTCACCAGGCTCATCCGATGTTCCCTCCATGGCAAGCACCATAGCCCCAAACGCAAAGATCGAGCTGTTATTGATCTTTGACAGCAATCAGGAGGCGCATATGTATAAAGCCGGGATGGATGAAGCGCTGCTAGCTGAATATCGTACAAAAGCGCTGACGCAGGCGGAGCAAAAACTGGATGACATACTGGCTGCGCAAAACAATAGCCATATGTCACGACAGATACTCAACGGCTACCCGCCTGAAGCAATATGCGAAAGAGCAAAGTCGCTAGGTGCGGATTTAATAATTATCGGGAAACATAACTCCAGGAATATTGAGGAATGGCTACTTGGCAGTGTAAGCAAAGGTGTTGCCTATGCTGCTGAATGTGATGTGCTGCTGAACAACTGATGAACACAAACGCTGTTTATACGCATTGGCACTAAAACCGCGCCTGATTTAAACTGCCAAATGCCCTGCTCTATGGGCTAACGAATACTGTGATGCCTATGTCGCGTATACGTTGTGCTACAGACTCCAGCTGCTCAGGAGACAAGCGCGTTAACCTGCTGGCTTCCGGCTGCGACGACATGCGCGCCAAGCCATATAAATGCACACCGCGGACAACGTCTTTTACCTGGCTGATTAATGCCAGATAAGCTGAAATATCTGCTTCACTCGGCGGGTTGCCATCCAATCCAAACATACAAGTCTGTATGAATGTCGGGCATACTTTGGCACAGCTTTCAAGCCGTTGAATATGGCTTTGCGGATTTAAATTGACATCATTGATACGGGCAATCCCCTCTTTAGTACCGGCATCCACCTTAAACCATACTTCGCCGTTACATTGCGCCAAGTGCCGCATGCTATCGAGTACTGCAGGCTTGTCCATGAGGCTGCCATTGGTAATTAATCGCACTTTAATACTGCCTAACAGGCCATACTCACCCAGTATTTTTTCTACCAGAGCAAGTACTTGCGGAAACTCTTTTGCACTGGTAGGTTCGCCATTGCCCGAAAAAGCGATATCTTTTAATTGCCTGTCATCTTCATGCACATGCAACTGCATAAAGTCGCCATGCAACACATCATCAAGAAAGGTACGCAGCTCACGTTCCAGAACATCCAGTTTGATCGGAAGCGGTGAGCCACGGCTAAGGCCGGGTACATTGCAATATATGCAGCGCCAGTTACATGCGTTATTTACATTAAGATTGATACCGATGGATACGCCACCCGCACGTCGCGAAACGACAGGGTAAATATAACGCATTCCGACAACATCGCGGTTATGGTTTGCAGGAGTAAGATGTCCTTGTAATGTCATATAACTATTTCAGGCCAATAATTTAAATCGAACTGCTTATAAAGGACGCTTAGAGATCTCTGCACAAATAGGCGCGAACAGTCATCTGTGCAGAGGTAACGCTTAGTAATATGTCTGCGGATTGAATATCTTCTTCAAGGCATCTGGCGCCAGTATTTTTACATAGCGCTGTTTTACTTCGATGATGCCATCTTCACTGAATTTTGAAAAAGCGCGGCTGACTGTTTCAAGTTTCAACCCAAGATAGCTGCCAATCTCTTCACGCGTCATGCGCAATACCAGCTCAGACTGAGATAAACCGCGCGCATGCAGACGCTGAACCAGATTCAGCAAAAAAGCCGCCAATCTTTCTTCTGCGCGCATATTGCCTAACAGCAGCATCACGCCGTTTTCACGCACAATTTCGCGGCTCATAATTTTATGCACATGCCTCTGCAAGCCAGGTAATTCACGTGATAAATTTTCTATATCAGAAAATGGCATCACACAAACCTCAGCATCCTCAAGTGCAACTGCATTGCAATTGTGATGGTCACTGACTATCCCATCCATGCCGATAATCTCACCCGCCATCTGGAATCCGGTCACTTGTTCACGGCCATCCTCACTAATCACACACGTCTTGAAAAAACCGGTGCGAATCGCATAAAGCGAAGTAAATGTGTCGCCGTTACTGAATAACAACTCACCCTGTTTGACCCGACGACGTTTCTCAACCACCTCATCGAGCTTTTGCATTTCATCCAGATTAAAACCGGTAGGCATACAAAGTTCACGAAGATTGCAGTTCGAACAGGCTACTTTCAGGCCTTCAGGGATATTTAAAGGGGTCAGCATATAATTTCAATTAATACGATAGAGGTAAGCATACCGGTTTCATTCTTTCGTTGCCAGCGATATGTCTCTAAAGCTGAATACTATAATAAAAGTAATCAATTTTTATTGGTATTTCAAACGTCTAAATCAACACACAGTCGAATATTTAAGTATTCGTTTGATGTGCATCAAAGTTTTTTAGATGCAAATCTGGCAAAGTCCAAACCTAGATTAGGAGTAGCTTGATGATAACAAACAGCCCAGAGGAACTTACCATTTTAAATGTTAACAATGGTAAACCGATAGCGAACATAAATAATGCACTTCCCCTGCTGACACCAGAAACCATACAAAAATTTGACGTAAGCGGACCTCGCTACACGTCCTACCCCACTGCAGACCGCTTTGTAGAGGCGTTTACTGAAGACGATTATAAACAAACACTGGAACAGCGGCGCATAGGTGGCTTGGCTTTGCCGCTTTCAATCTACGTGCATATACCTTTTTGCGAGAGTCTTTGCTTTTACTGTGCATGCAATAAAATCATTACCAAGCATCATGAACGCAGTGCCGAATATCTGGAGTATCTAAGCAAAGAAATAGATCTGCATGTGCAGCATCTAGGAGCCGGCCAAACCATCTCGCAACTTCATCTGGGAGGCGGCTCACCAACGTTCTTCAGCGATGATGAACTTAGTGCGCTAATGACCATGATTAAACGCAGCTTTACGCTGGCGCCCGGCGGTGAATATTCGATAGAAATTGATCCGCGGACTGTAGATGAAAAACGCCTTGCGCATATTGCATCCCTTGGTTTCAACCGCCTAAGCTTTGGCGTACAGGACTTTGATCCGGAAGTACAAAAAGCCGTACATCGCATTCAACCTGCTGAACAGGTATTTTCACTTGTGGAGGCGGCACGTGCCCTTAAGTTTGATTCAGTAAATGTAGATTTAATTTATGGCTTACCAAAACAGACTTCCGAGTCATTTAAAAAGACATTGGAACAGGTGGTAGCACTCAGGCCGGAAAGGATCGCGCTTTACGCCTACGCCCATTTGCCTGAACGCTTTAAACCACAGCGCCGCATCGACAGCTACGAACTACCGGCCGCATCAGACAAAATCTCTATGCTATCCAACGCACTTGCAACCTTCGTAGAAGCTGGTTATGTATATATTGGTATGGATCACTTTGCACTGCCTACCGATGCATTAGCTATTGCCAAACGCCAAGGCAGGCTACATCGCAATTTCCAGGGTTACAGCACGCAACCCGATTGTGACCTGATAGGCCTGGGAGTCTCTTCAATTGGCCGCATTGGCGCAACTTATAGCCAAAATGCCAAAACACTTGAAGAATATTACGATTTCCTTAATCAAGGTCGCTTCCCTGTTGTGCGCGGATTAGCCCTTTCACGAGACGACCTTGTGCGCCGCGCAGTTATCATGGCACTGATGTGCCAAGGCTCCCTGCAGTATGAATCAATCGAACTTGCATACATGATTGATTTTAAAAGCTACTTCGCATCAGAGCTAGAAGCGCTTAAGGAATTAGAGAAGTCCGGCATG
>JALRGX010000085.1 GCA_023259635.1 Methylotenera sp.
AATGCCGAGTGCCATCAACCCGATGACAATCATCATGATCAGCCAGCGTTGGCGAATCGAGAAATAAACTATGGATTCTAACATATCGACCTCCTAGTGATCATGCCCAGCTTCGGATTTGCCGATATCCGCTTTGACAATAAAACTGCCTTGGCTGACGTACTGCTCACCCGCTTTCAGCCCCTCGTGCACCTCAACCAAATTCCCATCGCTTTTGCCGAGTTTCACGGGGCGCATCTCATAACCATCACCGTCTTTCACAAACACCACCATTTTATCTTCCATGCGCTGCACCGCCTCGGCAGTCACCGCCAGCGGCACCTTTGATTCAGCCACATGCACATCGCCTTCTACGCTCATACCGGCTCGCCATTCATTGTTTGAGTTAGGAATGGTGACCACAGCGATTACCGTCTGGCTTAATGGGTCAGCGGTGGGAAGCAGCATCGAAATTGGTGCTTCAATCTCTTTGCCATCTTCTAATGTCCGCACCAGCACCATCTGGCCTTCCTGCACTTTGCCAAGATCACGAGGAAAAACATGAAATTCCGCCCATACATTCGACAGATCGGCAATGGTAAATAATGGCGCATCTCCCGCAACATTGCCGACATTGGTATTGCGGGTCAGCACCACCCCATCGGTGGGGGAGAACACAGTATAAACACTTAAACTTTCATTGGATTCCACACTGGCGAGGGCTTGGCCTTTGCTGACTTTCTGGCCAAGATTTACTTTCACGCTTCTAACAATGCCAGGAAAACGTGCCTTCACATCGGCAGTGGTATTGCGGTTTAGAACAACGCGCCCCGTTAGTGTCAGCACATCCTGAATAGTAGCAGACCCAGCTTTGCTAACCACAATACCTGCGGCTTTTGCGGCATCCGCATCAATTTCCGTGTGACCTTCTTCATGTTTGCCACTTCCATGATTATGACCATCTTCATCATCATGCTTTTCTTCTGATTGCTCCTCATGTTCATGAGAAACATCATCCGTGTGATCATCGCCATGTTCCTTATGGTCATGGCCGTGATCGTCATGATCGGCGTGATTGTGTTCACCTGCGGCTTGTGCTGATGAGGTGATGCTTGTAATAGTAATACTTCCCATAGCCAGCATCAGGCTGAGAGCAAATATGCTTAATAGTTTCATGATTTTTCTCCAATCGATGTGGTTAACCGCTCCACATTGGCTCTTGCCGTGTGATAGCGTTTGAGTGCAGCGTGGTATTGGGATCTGGCATCAAACAAGGTGCGCTGGGCATCCAGCACTACCAGATAGGCAAATTTACCTTTATTGTAGCCATTTCTTGCAAGTCTGAAGGCTTTCTCCGCTGCGGGTAGCAATTTCTCCTGCAAGCGATTTGCTTCCGAATAGGCCGTGTTCCATTCCTGCCAGTTTTCGATCAGCTGCTGCTCCAGCGATAATTCCATCAATCGGGCATCGTTTTCGGCCTGAGAGAGTTCGGCTCTGGCTTTGGCGATATTGCCCTGATTCTGGTTCAGCACTGGAATGGGAAGTGACACCCCAAAAATAAATGCCTGATCACCACTATCCCTGTCATCGCGCACCCCAAGACTGAATGTGGGGTCTGGTATAGATGCAGCACGCTCCAGCTCCAGCAGCGATTGCTTTTCTGCTTTGGCAAATGCCAAACGCTGCATGTCAGGAATGTTCGCTAATTTTTGACGATAACTTTCTTGTGGTGCGGGTGCTTCTAACTCAAAGAAATGGCCGTGATCAAGCGAGATATCAAAGGTGGATTCTCCCCATAGGCGCACCAGCTTCTGTTTAGCAATTTCCAACTGGCGTTCTTCCTGTTCTCGCGCAATGATGCTGGTGGAGTATGCTACTTCCGCCTTGCTGCGCTGGATCTCTGGCTCGGCAGCTTCATTGACACGCTTGGAAACATTACCCAATACCGATTTCGCCAATGCTTCCATTTCATAGGCAAGCTTGACTGCCTCAGCTTCGGCCAATACCTCTTCATAGGCGATATGCACATCGCGCTCTAAATTAAGCCGCTCGGCTAGCACATCTACATTCGCGGATTCGCGAAAGGCTTTGGCAGCGTTTTGCCTTGCGCCGCGCTTGCCACCAATTTCGATGGTCTGGTTGATTCTCAGCGTATATTCCGCCGAATCGGTGCCGCTGAAATTACCACTGCCTGCGATATTCTCTGCTTCAAATCCGATTTCAGGATTAGGCCAATAGCCTGCCTGATCTTCTGCGCCTTTGGCGGCATCAAGTCCGGCTTGTGCTGATCGTAACCGTGGTGAGGCATCCAGTGCTTTTTTAATGGCATGGTCCAGCGTGACTACTGGCCCGTTATTATAAATAGAGGCTTCATATTTATGAGCATCCGGCGAGTGCGGCTCTGCTGCCAGCACCGGCGATGAAAGCATGGTTGAATAAACCAGCCCTCCCACGCAGAGCGTCCTTAGTAATGATTTTTGCATGATATTTTCCCGTTAAGTTCTAAATACGCGCTAATCACAACCCGCTATACGGCAATTACCGCGCACCGGTTGCGTTGCAGGCACACGTCACCTGCTAAAAACGGATTTAGGCTTTGGGAGGTTTGGAGGGGGGATAATGCAGCTGTGACAGGTATGTTTCTCCTGTCTGAGCATGCATTTTACTGTTAGCTGCAATCAGTGGATCAGCTTTACTATTAATGAACGCCATATGAGAATGGTGATGATGACCGCTGCAAGTAGTGCAGCAATCGCAATTACTTTGCTGGTTGTCATCGTTCTGATCATGTTGATCAATAGATTCAACCTGCTGCATCCCATCACAGATAAAACCTTCCGCGCAATCGGCATGGGCTGTGCTGGCGATATTCATCACCATAAATGCCATCAACAGAATAAATGCAGGAAGCTTTTTCATAACATCCATATTAAGCGGAAATATCTTAAACCGCAATCTAATTTTATAGATGATAGTTTAATTTTTTCTTAAAATATAGTACCATGGGTGTTCGGATACACAACCGCTTATCAATCTGTAGTATATATAACAACTTATAAATAAACTTATAGGTTGTGGCAGCTATTTTCATTATTCCTTTTGTTATAACACCCTATAACTATTTTCATGGGAGTGTTTGCACTTGAATTACCGAGCGATTGTGAAATGAAAATAAGTTTTATCAGGGGGATATTATGGCAATCCCAGAAAAAAGATATAGCAGGTTGGAGGCACTTTTAGGTAAGTGGAATCTTACAAGGGATGATGTTTTCTATGCGGTGGAAAACGGGCTTTTGCAATGTTGTGCATGGCTCCAGCCACGTTACATGGAATGTGTTTGCAAGGGGGATGGCTGCTTTTATGCCGTCATCTTGCACCAGCACCAGCCTCCGTAATATATCTTTTAGATATTTATTAGTTTCTCTATTAGTAATTGAGGAATTCTTATTCCCCTTATTTGCTTTTGCTATCGCCTCTCTATGTTTCTCATCCATTTATAGTTACCTCCGATAAGTTAAAGTTATTTCCCCTCCTTAATATTTCTCGTGTGAACTCATTTGCCTGATATAGGTAATCCAGCAGATACTGTTTCTTAACTGGTTTAGTTTCACCGATGTATTCAATGTGCCACTCAATGACTACGACTAAACTTTCTAGATGCTCAACTGCCATCCTTGCGATTGGCGATTCAAACAATTCTGATTGATGTCCAGCGCAGTACCTGTATTCATTCAGGTCTTCTTTTACTTTATTAATTAATCCAGTTGTGTGTGTCATAAGCATAGTAGGGCAAGCCTTTTTGCTTGCACTATATATATAGGAACTAACCTACTTTTATTGTTTAAAATCAACAAGTTAATATTCGGTCTGTTCATAATATTGAACGACCTACTTTTCACCAATCCCTTATTTATCAATGGTTTCAGCATTATTGCTTGACCGAATTTTGAACTAATGCCTTACCTTTTGAGGTAACTAACATATCCCCGTAGTCCTGAATAATGATTAGTTTCTGCTCATGCAACTCGTCAAGTTTTTCTGTTAATCGTTTCTGTGCCAACCCGAACTCGTTATGCCTACCTGAATAGTTGTCTCGGAACTTACTCTTGGTCATAGGGTAGTCAATAATCTTTTGCAGTATGCGTGGAATTAGATATTCACCTTGTGCCTTGTCTTCAGGTATCAGCACACCATGTTCTAATTTCTTGAGATATATTGGTTTATGAAATTTTGCCGTGTAGTTACCTTTAGCCCAATGCAGCTCCAGCATCTGCCCATCTTGGCTGGGGTCACTTTCAAACAAATTTTGCTGCTCTTCAACACTCATTGCTGACATGTTGTAGACCTGACGCATAGCATCAACGACAGATGACGCACCACGACCTGCCTGCTGAAACTGTACATTGCTATTACCATTTTTATTGAAGTGATGGCTAACCCATGCAGAACATTCATTAAACTCACGAGCAATACCTTCTATGGTTTCAACAAACCTAGTACCTGCATTGTTATCATTTTCATCTGCATCCCTAAACTTGCTGATCGGGTCAAATACTAATAGACCAATATCCTCGCCAATATCTTTTACTAGATTCTGCGTTAATTGTTCAACGGCATCTGTGACTTCAAAGTTTCCATGCTTATCTTTCTTGAGCAACTTTCCACCACGCCCAACAATATCAATGAAGTAAAAGTTCTGATCTACCTTGTCCCTAAATTCCTTATCGTATTGCTGGCAGATGTAATACATCCTGCGGATAATCTCATCCTCTTTATCTTCTGCTGATATATAGCAAACAGGTCTAGGCGTAGGTACTGGGAATCTATTTAAGAATGATGTTCCTGTTGCAACGGCAATACAGGTATCTAGCAATAGAAAACTTTTACCTGTTCCACCTTGTGCCTGATAGCCACCAACGATGCCAGCTGGAATTAAGTCCTCAATAATCCATATTCTTGGCGGAGGTTCTACCTCTAGGCGGCCCGCCAATTTCTTAATTGCAAATGGATTGTTAATTTCTCGCTGCGCTATTTTCTCTATGACAGTTAATGCATCCTTAACAATCAAATCTTCAGGATTATTCCGCTCATGAGACTTACAGATGCTATCTACAATGGTGTTAACTTCTTCATAGGGGAGTGGGTCATCAGGATATATCTCTTGATTTAACTTATGCAGTTTTGACCTGACTACATCTATATCCTTAAACTCATTTAACAACTTGCCACAGAAACTAGTGAGATTAACATTCCTATTCTTACCAGCTCCATTGACAGCCACCACGTTACTACTTACCTTTTTGCTGTCGCTGTTAAAACGGGTATCAGGTATTAAAGGACTACCCCCAGTAGACTGACGCCTGAATTCCAACTCATGGTCAGGATGATAGGAGGGTGCAATGCATAACTGCGACCAACTCTTCATCGTGTCATCCACATAACCTTTGCTGTGCAGATGTTTTAAATATGGAATCATATCTATGGTATTGAAGTAGACATCCTCGTGTTCCTTCTTGGTAATGCTCCTAGAAAGCGGCACAACGATTCTAATTCTATTGTTATTTTCTTTAGGTCTATGACTCCAAGTAGTATAGATATTCGCCTTAATACCAGCTATCTCAAATGCGTCATACGCAGAATCAAACAGTTCCGCATCAGGACATCCATCTATATCAAACACCAGCCATTGTCGTTCATGCAGATTGGAATCACTCCTATGGTTATTATCTAACTTGCCAAATACATAACCTTCGTTGACCCATTTATTATCTGTTGCCACAGCTGGAATAGTGCAGAACTCTTCAAATGAAAACTTCGCAGGTCTTCCATAGGCGTAGTGTGTTTTATCCCTTCCTTTAAATTTAACAGCATCTATTTGCATAACTACTCCTGTTAGAACTGAAACAATTCAAATTCTTTTTCTCTTGTTTTATCTATTGACCCCCGTCGGGCTTTCCCATGTGCCATAAAGGTAGCCTCTAGATCAGAATAGTGTTCCTCCCAATTTCCTGTTTTTCTGCCAATCCATAAGTTGATCTCATCATCTTCAGCACCACATGGTCTTGGGTTATCCCTTAACTCAATCAACTCTTCAACTGACATATTTTTGAGGTCATTAAAGTAATGCATGTCTATTGATAACTTACTCATCGCTTGCTCCTTCAGTTAATTTTTCATTCTGCTGCTGACGCCATCCTTCAACATCATTTGCATCCCAAACAGTAATGCGTGGCGATATTTTTCTAGGTTTAGGGAATTCACCAACTTTGGCTTTGTGCCATATGGTGCTCTCACCCATACCTAAAACTTCTGCTAGTTCTTCAACTCGGTAGTAAATTTTGTTCATCTTTTTATTTCCTTATCTAATTGTTTATAAACAGCTATTTTTTGGTAATTCAAATAACTTTGTTTTTTTACAAATATGCTATTGACCAACCACAATGAGGTGATAAATTAGTCTTAAGTCCCACAACATATTGTGGTTTTCATATGTGTGTTATCAGATTATCAAAAGGGGTATAAATGGCACGGAAGCCAAATTTAAATTTGACACCCACAGAAGATTGGGAAGATATATGCGTCAGGTTCAATGACCTAATAATGTCTACTAGCGTGATAGGAAACTACGAACAACTAGACTATCGGTTCAGAACTATGCGAAGAGAATTTAGGGAAATGATTACACTACTGGATTTGGTCAATAAACTAGTAGCCGACGGGAAAATAGATAAAGATAATTACATCAGCAACTGGATAAATGACACACAGTTATTTGATGAATTTCTACTTAAATTATCGCTAGTGTGGTATCTAAACAAACCAACTCAATTTGATGTGCGCCAAATAATGAGAGCAATTTTGAAAGGCAAATTAACTGGCAGATTAAAGTCAGTTGTTGATGAGTCATACGCTAAAGTTTGCTGTGGTGTTAATTTATATAAAGCATTTAATGTTCCAAGCAATTATGGGTTTCATATTGGCGACCCCTCCAAACTACAACAAAAAGATTATGACCGACTACGAAGACTACTCAACTACATGCTTGATGATGGTATGAATATTGTTCAGGCAAGAAAACAAATTATGAATGAAGAACTGAACGCATATTTCAATACTGTACTCACTCCAACATGTAGTGAAACAATCGTTGATGTAAAAGTAATTAAGAACCAATGGGATTATTACAGTTGGTATGTGCTGAATGATTGGTTATATTCAAAACTGGTGACGTATAAAGGGAACAGGAAACTAACTAAACATCAGGTGGATATTATTGAAAAAGAATTTGGTGTGAAGAATATGGTCAATAAACTGGAGGTTACCTCTAGCCCTAAAACTCACCCTATAAATTGGAAGAAGGCACAAATTACCGCAACTGTTATTAGGTCGTCCATGTAAAGACAAGAAGTGTAGCAACGGCAACCAGCAAATTAGTGTCAGTATTAATCAGTAGCTGGTACAGTTCCATTTCGCTCACCTAATTGCTTAACCTGTAAATAATTCTGCTCCTGCTGATCTAGG
>JALRGX010000105.1 GCA_023259635.1 Methylotenera sp.
ATAATCCTCTTTCAAATCGTGAAAATATTGAATGCCAACAGCACTATTATAACAGGGTATTTTAGTCGGGTAGTATTGTAAGGCAAGCTATTTTTACCGTACTTGCTTTGTTATCACTCAATATTGGAATAGTAAAAGGGATGAGGTTGTAATAATTCGACAACCAGTAAATTTGTCATTGCGAACGAAGTGAAGCAATCCAGAGGTTTTAGGTTTGACAGTTTTTTGCTACACAACGCTATGGATTGCTTCACTTCGTTCGCAATGACGTGGAGGGGTTTCAAACTGCGTGGTGCGTTGTGATAGGACAGCTTATGGCAGTGCTTCCAATGACGTGATGTGGAAATAAAGAGAAGTTTAGCGGGAAAGCCAGAATCCAGAAGATTATTTTTTCTTAGCTCTAGGATGAGCGGAGTCGTAAATCTTGGCTAAATGTTGAAAATCCAGATGTGTATAAACCTGCGTAGTGCTGATATTGGCATGCCCCAGCATCTCCTGCACTGCCCGTAGATCCTGGCTGGATTGTAATACATGCGTGGCAAAGCTGTGGCGTAGCAGGTGCGGGTGCATGTCGGTATTGATGCCTTGCTTGATTGCCCATGATTTCACACGGTATTGCACGGCGCGCGGTGTGATTCTGTGCCCTTGTTGTGTGATAAAAACGGCATTTTTGTCCTTATCAGTAATTTTGATATTGCTGCGTTGCTGTAACCAGGTATGTAGTGCATTTGCCGCATGG
This sequence comes from Methylotenera sp., assembly GCA_023259635.1. GTDB lineage: Bacteria > Pseudomonadota > Gammaproteobacteria > Burkholderiales > Methylophilaceae > Methylotenera. The sequence goes on from JALRGX010000105.1 coordinate 740, forward strand.
CTGCCTAGGGGCACGATGCGGGTTTTATTGCCTTTACCAGTTACGGTAACAGTGCTTTCAGAAAAATCCAGCATGCCAATATCCAGATTAACCAGTTCGGCCAGACGCAGGCCGGAAGAATAGAATAATTCCAGAATGGCATGGTCGCGTACTTCCAGCAGGCTATCACCCTTAATTTCTACAAATTTGACGACTTGGTCTACCGAGAGTGCCTGCGGCAAGGTTTTGGCAGACTTGGGCGCGTGCAGGCCGATTACCGGGTTTTGGGTAAAGTCTTTGTGCTGGATTAAATAGTCGTAAAACCCGCGCCAGGCAGAAAGTGCTCTCGCAATGCTTTTACTGCTTAAGCCACGACTGTGCAAGGTGGCGATAAAGCGCCTTACCTGTGTGTTGGTAATGCTCTTTAAATCTGCCTGCCCGGCGAGGGATGCAAGCAGCTGGATATCCCGCATATAGTTTTTGCAAGTAAGCGCACTGAGGCCGCGTTCAAAAGTAAGGTGCTGAATGTAATCGTCAAGGTAGGGCAATGTACACTCCGTAAACCAAACGTTACCTAAAGATTTAAAGTAAATAAATGATTAAGCAATGCTGCAGCAATGAGTTCACCAATGCGTTCAAGATAGAGCGTTCCCATGTCAGCTTTGAAGCGCTGTGCATCTTCGGCACCTAGTACTAAAACGCCGAATGCATGCTGGTCTGATACGTTTTTATATAGCGGAACAAATGCAAAGGAGTGCAGATTGTCATCCAGTAAGCCGGTAGCAATTTCTGGTTTACCGCCGCAGTGGGGTTGTTTGAGAGCACTGACCCAGTCATTGAATTCATCACTGACATGCGTAAAAACAGGATCATTTGCTATGGCATTGTTGCTGGGTTTAACCCAAATGCGGATCAGGGTTTGTGTCACATTAAAGTCTATGCGGAGCGCCTCGCCGATCAGCAGCTTTAATGCGCTAAAGCTGCGTTGTTCCAGCAGTTTCAGGCAGAACTGGTGTACTTTAAGGCCAGTGGCCTCATTTTCTTCTGCGTTGCTGATCATTTGGTCCATTAATGATTGCAGTACACGGATTTTATCGCGCTGCGCTAATTGTTGACGCTCGCTCAGTGAAATTACACCACTTCCATGCGGACTTGGCAGGGTGATTTCGGTAAGCAAAGCAGCATGTTGCTCGAAAAAATAGGGATGATTGCGTAAATAGCTTGCAACTTCCAGCGCTGAAATTTCTTCAGGTGTAGTTTGGTTATCTTCAGGTGTTGTTGTCATGTTCGGATTGCCTTATTTAGAAGGGGCTTATATTTAATATGCCATGATTTTACGCTGTGTTTTTATTAAGCCAAATTCACTTCACCGGTAAATACGGTAACAGCCGGGCCTGTCATCATCACAGGAGTGTTGCCGCCTTGCCAGGAAATATGCAGTTCTCCGCCGCGTGCGCTGACACTCACCGGTGACTGCATTAAACCGCGCTGGATGCCTGCTACAACAGCGGCACAGGCACCGGTGCCGCAGGCCAGCGTTTCACCGCTGCCACGCTCAAATACCCTGAGTTTGATATGGTGCGCATCTATAATCTGCATAAAACCTGCATTCACGCGCTCAGGAAAGCGCGGGTGAATTTCAATCTGGGCACCTTGTGCTACTACAGGTGCAGTTTCAATATTATCTACCACTTGAACTGCATGCGGATTACCCATGGAAACCGCAGAAATCTCTATCTGCTGGCCATTCACATCAAGTACATAAGTGTTGGCAATTGTATCGGCAATGAATGGAATCTCTTGCGGTACAAATCTGGGTGCACCCATGTTGACGGTGACTAAACCGTTATCTTCCAGCTTAGGGGTGATGATACCGCTTGCGGTCTCTACGCTGATTTCACGTTTGTCAGTTAAATGCTGATCGGATACAAAGCGTACAAAGCAGCGTGCTCCGTTGCCACATTGCGCAACTTCGCTGCCATCGGCATTGAAAATACGGTATTTGAAATCGGCAATACTGGATTTCTCAACCAGTAATAATTGGTCAAACCCTATGCCGAACTGGCGGTGTGCCAGTTTTTTGATTTGGTCGGGTGATAATTGAATCACCTGGTTAATGCCGTCAATCACCATAAAGTCATTGCCGGCACCCTGCATTTTGGTAAATTTAATGGTCTGTGTCATTTGTTTATTGTATGAGAAAGTGTGCTGTCTAAGTACATAACTTATAGTTTTAATTACATAATTTTTTGAGGGCTTGATTATACTTGGTGTACAATTCACGCTCTCTGATACTTGCTTTAGCCTTTAGTAAGTATTTTTATAACCTTTTGATTTTCAAGGCATTCAATGAGCGAATATTTATTTACTTCAGAATCTGTTTCTGAAGGCCATCCGGACAAATTAGCAGACCAGGTATCAGACAGCATTTTAGATGCCATTTTAACCCAAGACCCTACGGCACGTGTAGCGGCAGAGACTTTAGCAAACACAGGTTTAATTGTATTGGCAGGCGAAATCACGACAACTGCCAATGTGGATTACATCAAAGTTGCGCGCGATGCGATTAAACGTATCGGCTACGACAATACCGATTACGGGATTGATTATAAAGGGTGCGCTGTTCTCGTGGCTTACGATAAACAGTCTCCCGATATTGCCCAAGGTGTTGATGGTGCACATGATGACCCGCTAGACCAAGGGGCCGGCGATCAGGGTTTGATGTTTGGATATGCTGTAGATGAAACACCGCAAATGATGCCGCTACCAATCTGGCTGAGCCATCGCCTGATGGAGCGTCAGTCACAGTTGCGTAAAGACGGGCGTTTGCCATGGCTGCGCCCGGATGCAAAAGCCCAGGTGACAGTGCAATACGTAGATGGTAAACCATACAAGATAGATACAATTGTTCTTTCAACCCAGCATGCGCCGGAGATGTCACTGGAGCAGGTGCGCGAGGCAACGATTGAAGAAATTATCAAACCGATGTTGCCTGCAGAGTTGATTAAAGGTGAAATCAAATATCTGGTGAACCCGACTGGTCGCTTTGTCATTGGTGGTCCGCAAGGCGATTGCGGTCTGACAGGACGTAAGATTATTGTGGATACCTATGGTGGCGCTGCGCCTCACGGCGGTGGTGCGTTCTCGGGTAAAGACCCTTCAAAAGTGGACCGTAGTGCGGCTTATGCCGGTCGCTATGTTGCCAAGAATATAGTTGCTGCTGGTTTGGCTGCACGCTGCCTGGTGCAGGTGAGTTATGCAATTGGCGTGGCAAAACCGACTTCTGTCATGGTGGAAACTTATGGTACCGGCAAGGTTTCAGATGAAGTACTGACACGACTGGTACTTGAGCATTTTGACCTGCGTCCAAAAGGCATCGTGAAAATGCTGGATCTGTTGCGTCCGATCTACAGTAAAACGGCAGCTTACGGCCATTTTGGCCGCGATGAGCCTGAATTTACCTGGGAAAACACCGATAAAGCAGCAGCACTTCGTGCTGCCGCAGGCATGTAAGCACCGTTTACATGTGCTTTGTTGGTGTTTCGGCGTAGACTAACTCGCAAAGCGATGTTAAGCGTATAAGCGTATAAGCGTAGTGGCCGAAGCCAGTTGCCAACTGACAAAGCCGCTGTGTTACGCGCTACTGTTGGTTTGTAATTCAAGGAGGGAATGAATATTAAATAGATTTAACTTAAGTTTTGTCATTGCGTTTTGTCATTACGAGGAGCAGCGAGACGTGGCAATCCATAAGGTGTTAATTTTTATAGAGTCATGGAT
>JALRGX010000053.1 GCA_023259635.1 Methylotenera sp.
GTAATCATGGGCAGTAACAATAATGCCCAGGGATTCAGCAATGTCATCAAACACCCCTCTCACAATCCCTCAAACTTTTGCTGATAGCTAGAAGCTGCGGCATTAATTGACTATCGTCATGCGGTTGTTGTGAAAAAAGTATTCGATTCGATAAAGCAAAAAACGAAACTATTTCCTGATGAAATTTATTAAACCTGGGATGCCGCAAGATAAAATCTTCAATATCATCTGCAAACAGGTTGCTGCCATAGGTTTTGTTAAAAGATTGGTGCAAGCTAAACAATGCTTTTTTCTGACTGTTGGCATCAGCGATTTTACTTTTACTTAACTGCTTGATTTGTTTGTAAGCGCGGGCAAAGTTACCACCCAGGAACGGCAGCCATTGAGCATTGGCATTTACATAGACAAGACCGACAACTGCGAATAACAGTATCCCTGAAAAAAAACTTAAACGCATTCTATGCTGATTAAGATCGATACCCGGCGCTTTTGCCTGAGGCTGCACATTTGCCTTTGCATTTACGATGCTTGTTTCAACCAATGGCGAGAACCAGAAATTCCACGCCGGCAATATTAATTTCTCGCTACTGGATATATTGATAGTTTCTGCCGGCAGTGACATCACCCTGGACTTTGAAGACTTGGTGAATACCTGGTAACTCAGATCAAGCTTATATTCATTCTTGCTGCCTTCTTGCAGACGTTCCAACTTTGACTCAACCAATTCCACCTCATCATTACGCGTCCCTTTTACCGGCAATGCTTTGGTTATAACATTCGGTGATATTGAGGAATCGAACGTTACAGTTCTTTTCAACACATCACCGATTTCAACACCACTGCTACGTGCTGGATTGACCATATTTTTAATCGCTATAGTTGAGTCATCAGCCAAAACTGGCGAGACTTGCATCAAAAATGAAACAATGAAAAGAGATTTAAATATTAAGGTTTTCATAAGCTCATATATTGTTCGAAATAATTAGTGAGAGCTTCAGGCGTATATTCCGCCTGAAGATATAGCGCCGGATAATCAAACTTCACAAACATTCGATCCAGGGCCTCGCGCCTTCTATCAAATGCTTCAATAAATTGATCGCGTAGCGATTTCCTGAAAAACAGCGTACGTGACAACCCAGTTTCTGGGTCTATCAAATTACCAAAACCAAATTGCGGAAGTTTCTTGTGTTCACGGTCATCCCATAGCACGATAGGTATCACCTGATGTGCTGACATTGCATTCAAGGTTTGCTCTATCAACTCCAGCGGCATATGAAAATCCGATATCCAAAACACCAGCGAACGATGCTGACTTAAGTACATTGGCACATCCGCGATGCCTCCGGAGCCTGTCAACTTACTTCGATACGCTGTCAGCTGGCCTATCACCTCCAGGCTGTGAAATACATGGTGGCTTAATGGCAGCATCAGGTCTTCAATCACATGGTTGTTATAGGCAACAAAGCTGAACAGATCCCCCATGCCGTAGGCAGAATAAGCAATGGATGCAGCAATCTCCATCGCCTTATCCAGCTTGCGCTGCTTGCCGCCAAACTGCATTGAACTGGAAGCATCGCAAATAGCAAATAAGGGCGTGGTATTGTTCTGGTTAAAAGTCTTTACCTGGATTTGCTCATATGGGTCCCGCAAGGTCTGCCGTAAATCCATGCGGCGCGCATCAGGGTAATCTACCAGCGGCACATTGCCCTGGTAATCATCGCCCAAGCCGCGCTGGGTTCCCCGATGGTCACCAAAATGTACGCTGCTTGATTTCCAGGGAATAGAATAGGCAAACGGCTTTACGTAATTCGCTATCATCGCCGTTATGCCCTGGCTGGCACTGCTACTTGGCTTAAAATATGGCTGCTTAGCTCACGCGCCAATGCCGTTCTGCGACTCTCATACATGGAGTTGAAAGCCAGGCGATGTGCAATAATTTCATGGAATACAGCGTGAATATCTTCAGGATATAAACTATCGCGCTGCATCATCCAGGCATGAACCCTTGCTGCCTTAAGCAGCATACCCATCCCACGCGGACTGGCTCCGGCTTGTATCAGTTTGCTTACATCCACACTATCCAGTTTGATGCCGTATTTCACAGGGTTTTGCGTTGCCTCCCATAAATCAAGGGCGTAATCTTCAATCACATCGCTAGTCTGGATATGATTTTGCAAGGTATCAGAAAAATCATTCAGTTGATCAAAGTGCAGGATATCGCTTTCAACTTGCTGCGTGAGTTTTTCTGCATGCTGGAACCTGGTATTGAAGATGAGTGATTTACGTATTTCTCTATCCTCAGGGATTTCAATCGGAATTTCCATCATAAAGCGGTCCCGCGCTGCAGACGGAATTTCAAAAGTCTCGTTCTTTTCCACTTGGTTGCGGTCTGCGAATACCAGCATATGCGGCAAGCGATACTCTCTCTTGAAAGCGGTAATATGACGCTCCGCCATTACCCTGAGCATGAGTGCATGCACTTGCGGCCTTGCACGGTTAATCTCGTTGAAAAAGAAAACTGATAAATTTTCACCTGCACGCAACAACGGGCCTTCATCAATCTGCGGGCGGCCATCTGCACCAAGAAAAGTGTGGTAAATGAGGTCATTTGGCATTAAATCAACTGTGCCTTCAATACGCTCGTATGCCCCGCCTATACCACGGGTGATAGATTGCAATAATGTTGTTTTACCAACACCGACACCGCCTTCAAGCAAAACATGGCCACGCGCAAAAATGGCAATATTCATGAGTTTGATGGCTTTGTCCTGACCAACAATCACCTTCTTAACTTCCGACTCCAGCTTTAAGGCTTTATCACGCCAATCAGCAAGCTGGTTATCAATCGTTGCAGTTTTCATAAATTCCTCAGAATAATAAATAGGGTTATAGTTGCGATTAATAAAATAATCGTTTAGTATGCAGACAGGTCTGTTCATTTTTAGTTTGCTATATTATTTTTTGGATTGCAACAATTTTTTTACAATTAATTTGAGATGTTAAAAAATATGACCACTGAGTTTTTAAAATCAGATAGTTTTAATATGCAATTCCAAAAAACAGGCAAGTCTCCAGCAGCCAGGTTGATTGGCCTATCCGGAATACTGAGCAACTGGAACAAGCAACGGATTGGCAAAGTCATTAATGGGAAGGAAGCGGATCTATCAATCAATGACATTCAAATATTGAAAAACCTGATTGAAAATGAAACTTCTAGATTGAAGTTAAATAACGCCGAGATTATCGCTGACCAGATACTTTTTATGCTTATCGGGGCAATTAAGCTGCAAATTCAGAACAATTCAGACAAGCCCTGGGAATTGGTAAATCAATCCATTTCGAATTTCTTGAGCCCTAAAAAATCCCCTCAAAAACTGATGGTTTCATTATCTGTTTTTACTGTTATCGTCATTATGGGGTTAGCAATAACCATACTGAATACAAACAGAAAAATGCAAACAAACCATATGGACAACCCGCTAGATACAGCTGCGATTAGCCATAACGGTAGTGAAACAGTCTCCAACCTTGTGGGTTTATATAACGCCATGAAAAGCGGGGTTTGCCAGCTGCCCCAGGCAGCCATGCTTCAACCGCAGGAGCGTGAAGCTTTCCTTGCCTTCATCAATGAAGGCAAGGTTGATATTAATACTGCCGACAGCCTTAAAAACGCACTGACTTATGCGAATTGCCTATATCCGCAAAAGTTGATGAATAGCCCGCTATAACGAGCTGCCAGCATAGGAATTAACAAAGGAATTAAAATGAAAAACATGCGCGAAAAGATTTTAACTGTAGCAACGCTGCTATTTGACACCCGCGGGATTCACGCATCCGGCGTAGATACCATTATTGCCGAGTCAGGCGTGGCCAAAGCCACCCTCTATAAATATTTCCCGAGTAAAAATGAATTAATCATTGAATACCTGAAAGAAAAATCCAATAAATTTTATGCCTGGATCAATGAAAAACTCACAGATAAAAAACGTAATTCGATAGAAGTATT
>JALRGX010000002.1 GCA_023259635.1 Methylotenera sp.
CGACGAATACTTTCATTCACATTATTTTTGAGTAAGCCTGCAATTGCGAAGCTTTGACCATCATGAAGTTGAACCGTAGTTGATACACGGCGTGTAATCAAAGAAGGGTATGTCGAAATTGTCGTGCCTGCCGTATCATCAGTTTTTGCCAGCTCGGTAACTTCAGGCATTACACGTAGATTAATCAGACCATCCTCAAGCACTGTAGGTGTGAATTTAAGCCCGACACCAAAATCTTTTTCTTCCAGTGTAATGGCGCTATTTGCGCCACTTTGAGGTACAGGGATATAAAATTTACCGCCTGCAAGGAAACTACCCTCTTGGCCACTGATAGCAATGATGTTTGGTTCCGCCAATATTTTCACAACGCTATCTTTATCTTCCGCATCTATTTTTACTACAGTATTGCCATGAGTAATACTGATAGCACCACCTGCCCCACCGTCAAATGGACTTGCTGCTAAACTTAAAAATCCTGCAGCAATTGCATATGCCACGCCACCATTAGATCTCTTAGCTCCAAATGATGCGCCCAGTTTATCCAGCAGATTTTTAGAAACCTCAGCCATTTTCACTTCCAGCATCACTTGCTGTGGCGAACCTACCTGCAGCATATTGATAACCTTGTTATCCTTACCTGCATAGGCTCCGGCAAGCGCCATGGCCTGATCCACTTTTACGGCATCACTTACTACGCCACTTAGTACCAAAGAGTCACCTGCAGTACCAACAGCAATGTTTTTCTCAGTAGGCAGCAACTGTTGCAGTTTAGCTTGTAACGCAGTGGCTCCCATACCTAGAGTAACACCCAGTACGCTCACATCCATTACGGTTACCCGGCCTGATTTGTCCCAGATGATAATGGGGGTGGCACCCGCACTTCTGGCATGCAATACAATTTCTGTAGGGCTGGTAACTTCTACCTGCACTATCTTGTCATTATCTACCTTCACTTTTCTCAGGTTTACCCCTGCCGGCATCCTGATGAGATGTGATTGCCCTGGGGACAGCTCCAATCTGGGCACGATTTCTGTCGAGGTAGGAACAACCCTATCTTTTGTTGCAGCATTTGCCATGTACATTGGCCCGCCCATAAATACGGCAAACCCTAAAACAGCCACCATAGCTTTGATGCCATGCCTTGTTAGATGGCGCGATTTATTTCTTACCACAAGACTCTTTACGTTGCTGTGTTCACTCATTTTCAACTCTCCCTAGCAATATCTTAAATTCACTTAAGAGTGATACTTCCCGAATTGCCATCACATTAAATTTACAATTTTTCCTGAGCAAGCCTAAAACTTTTCAACCGTTGTCGTGCTTCCTCTAACCACCTCAACCTGTTCATAAGGTTCCGGTTTTGGAGCAGGGGCAGTATGGCGAACTACTCTCTTCTTAACCACGACTTTAACTTGCGGTGCAACTTTGGCCGGTGCAACAGCTTCAGGCCGACTGACATCACTCAGTAAATCTTTTTTAGTTGAGCCAGAAGTAGCAGCCGAACTATTATCAATCTGATTACGCAATACTAATGACAGGCTACCGACACTGCGTGCCAGATCCAGTTTTTCTGCCTGCTCTGGCGTTACCTCCAAAGTTACCGCATTGACTACTCTTGGCTTGGTTTCATCGCGGTTTTGCTCTTGCGCTACCGCCAATACCAGTATGTGTTCCAGCACTATCTTGGAAATACTTTTATTGGCATTCTCTGCTTTAATGGTTTCATCTTGTGTATTCACAACAATATCTACATAGTTCCCTGGCAATGCAAACCCGGCAACACCTACCACATCATTCACCCGCACTGTCATTGCGCGATTACCTTCTTTAATAACCGCTGAAAGGCCGCCTGTAGCACCCAGAGGTGCCAATTTAGATTCCAGGACTGGTTCACCGCGCGAGATACTGGTTTTTAACACGCGTGTATCCAAGGTTTTAATATCAGTAAAAGCTCCGGCAGGAACACTATCTGAAGGCCAATCAGCAACCTTGAGCATGCGTAGTGAAAGCGGCGTACCTAAATCAATATCTGTAGCCGCCACAACCACTTTGCTAGACTGCACTGCCGCCTTGTGTGAGATCCAGCGAGAGGCCAGCACGACCGCCCCCAATCCGATGATTATCGAAATCACCACCATCACTAAAGCTCTTGGATTTTTCATTTGCAAGCCCCTTTTTCTCTATTTTGTCTCTTCAATTGCATTTCTTATCCCATCTTAAAAATTACTATTCATCACTTAAGCCATTTTAATCATGCGTAAAATAGTTATTCCAAGCCCAATCCAACAACTCTTCCGTCATCTCGGCCGTTTTGCCCTCATAACGCGAGATATCCCTCAACTGCTCCAGAATGTCACGCGGGATACAGGCTGACAAAGCTTTACCGGTTTTGTAATGATGCTCATGTAATAAATACTGGAAGCCGGCTTCACTAAAAGGGATATTCAACTCCTCGCACACCTGCTGTGTTATACGGCGATATTCCTCTTCGGTTAAGGCACCAACATAAATTTTGTAACCTAACCGCCGCAGAAATGCTTCATCAGCCAATTTGCTGGGAAGGAGATTGGTAGAAAACACCACGATCACATCAAAAGGAATCATGAATTTTTTACCTGTGTGCAAAGCCAGATAATCAACACGTCTATCCAGCGGCACAATCCAGCGATTCATAATATCCACAGCTGGCGTCAGCTGCCGACCCAGATCATCAATAATCATCAAGCCGTTATTGGCCTTTACCTGTGGTGGCGCCTGATAGAATCGGGCACTTTCATCAAAGTCCAGGTCCAGCATATTAAGTGTTAATTCGCCACCTGTTTTAATCACTGGCCGGTGACACATGATCCAGCGTGCATCACTTGCTGCTCTTCGATCAAGCACAAAACCATCAGACTCCACATCGCTCTTAGGCAGCAATGGAATGTGTACAAGCGGGTCAAAAATCTGAATGACTTCGTTATCCACAACTAATGCATGTGGAATAGCGACATCCCCGTTAAGCAGGCCCGCCAAATGCTCGGCTATAAATGTTTTACCGCTACCGGCCGGACCATATACAAAAATGGCGCGTCCAGAATTCATTGCGGCACCAAACTGCCTCAGAATCCCTTCTTTTACAACCAGGCTGCCAAATACCTGTGACAGTGCTTCTTTGGTTACTTGCATATCAGAAACCGATTGCCGCTTAACTTGTTTAACATAATCGACCAAACTGACAGGAGCTGGGCCGACATACTGGCTTTTACGCATATAATCTTCTGCGCGTTCACGGCCAAGATTAGTTAAATTGTAAGAAATTGCGGTCTCGGTCTCGCCGCTACGCATGACCTCGCACATACGTTCATTACGTATAAAGGCAAGCGCCGGCTCCAGCACTGCCATAGGTAATTTTGAAAAACTGATGATATCCTGCAAGCGCATTTGACCGCGCAAATACAGGGATTTAGTAATGAGCTCAACAATAAATTGAAAACTCAGCCCCATCTCCTCAATACTAGCTGGTGCGGGGGGCAACTGTGCGTGACGCCGCTCTACAAAAAGACTGGCTGACTGCTCTGGAAACTGAGTATTCATTTATTTATCACTCATCCATTATTCGATTGTTATTTCTTAATTTTTACAAACCAAGCAGATGTTAATACTACCTATCGCTAACAGCCTTCCTCAAA
>JALRGX010000141.1 GCA_023259635.1 Methylotenera sp.
ACGCTAAGTTCGAAGCTTATGCTAAAGCATACCCAGAAGAAGCTGCAGAATTCAAGCGCCGCATGGCAGGTGATTTGCCAGCTAACTGGAAAGAAGCTACAAATGCAATGATCGCTGCTACTAACGAAAAAGCAGAAGGTATTGCTACTCGTAAAGCTTCACAAAATGCAATTACAGCATTGGCTATCGTATTGCCTGAGTTCCTGGGTGGTTCAGCTGACTTGACAGGTTCTAACCTGACAGCAGCGCCAAGCTTCAAGCACGTGTCTGGTAAAGAACCAGGCAATTACATCTCTTACGGTGTACGTGAATTCGGTATGTTCGCAATCATGAACGGTATGGCATTGCACGGTGGCCTGTTGCCATTCGGCGGTACATTCCACATGTTCTCAGACTATGCTAAGAGTGCATTGCGTATGGCTGCATTGATGAAGCAACGTACGATTGCGGTATTGTCACATGACTCTATCGGTCAAGGTGAAGACGGTCCTACACACCAGCCAATCGAGAACACATCTGGCTTGCGTTACATTCCTAACATGGATGTATGGCGTCCAGGTAGTTCAACCGAAACAGCAGTAGCTTGGGTTGCTGCAGTTGAGCGTAAGAATGGTCCGTCTAGCTTGGTATTGAGCCGTCAAAACGTTGCTGGCATCAAACACGATGCAGCGCAATTCGACTTGATGCGTAAAGGTGGTTATGTATTCTCTGATGCAGCTGGTAAAGCAGATGTGATCATTATCGCTAACGGTTCTGAGCTTGATTTGGCTGTTAAAGCTGCAGCTGAATTGAACGCAGCAGGTACAAAAGTTCGCGTGGTTTCAATGCCATCAACTAACGTATTTGACCGTCAAGACCAAGCTTACAAAGACAGCGTATTGACTCCAGGTGTGAAACGCGTAGCTGTTGAAGCTGCTCATTCAGACTTCTGGCGTAAATATGTAGGTCTGGAAGGTGCTGTAGTTGGTATCGACACATTCGGTGAATCTGCACCTGGTGGCGTATTGATGAAACACTTCGGCTTCACAGTTGAGAACGTAGTAAAAACTGTTAAATCGGTGCTTTAATCATAGCGCGTTTTAACTAGCGAATGGATAAGGCACCTCTATGGGGGTGCCTTATTTATTTATAGGGTTTGTTTTATACCCTCACCTCAGCCCTCTTTGTGATTTGGCGAGGTCTGAGGTGAGGGTAACTTCGTATATTTAGGAAATATCATGGCTATTCGTGTAGGTATCAATGGATTTGGTCGTATTGGACGTATGGTGTTGCGTGCAGCAGTGCTAGAAAAAGAATTTAATGACATCGAAATCGTTGCAGTAAATGGCACGCAGGCATTGGAATATATGGTGTATATGCTGAAGTATGATTCAGTGCACGGTCGTTTTAATGCCGATATACGTATTGAGGATGGGCACCTGATTGTGAATGGCAAGAGGATTCATATTTCTGCCGAACGTGATTTAAATAATATTGATTGGACTGCCAACGGTGCTGACGTGATTGTAGAATCCACCGGTGTATTCCTGACACAGGAAACCTGTCAAACACATTTGGAAAAAGGTGCAAGCAAAGTGGTGCAGTCAGCTCCGGGTAAAGATGATACGCCGATGTTTGTTTATGGCGTGAATCATCAGGAGTATAAAGGCCAGGCCATTGTTTCTGCGGCTTCTTGCACGACCAACGGTCTTGCGCCTTTGGTTAAAGTGCTGCATGACAGCTTTGGCATTAAACGTGGTTTGATGACAACCATACATGCGGCTACGGCATCACAGAAAACCGTGGATGGTACATCTAATAAAGACTGGCGCGGCGGTCGTGGCGTGTTTGAAAACATTATTCCATCATCTACCGGTGCTGCCAAAGCCGTAGGTAAAGTTATTCCTTCACTCAACAAAAAGCTGACTGGCATGTCATTGCGTGTGCCGTCTGCTGATGTTTCTGTGGTGGATTTAACTTGTGAGCTTGAAAATGCAACCAGCTATGAAGCGATTTGCGATGCGATGCAAGCCGCTGCAAAAGGTGATCTGAAAGGCGTGTTGGGCTATACGGATGAGAAAGTGGTTTCTACTGATTTCCGTGGTGAAGCAGCAGCTTCAGTGTTTGATGCAGGTGCAGGCATTATGCTGGACCCAACTTTTGTGAAAGTAGTGGGTTGGTATGACAATGAATATGGTTACACCTGCAACCTGATGCGTTTAGTGCAGCATATTGCCAAGTAATTTACATCCTTGTAGTGCAGGCATTTTTTGCCCGCGCTGTTTGAAAAACTTTTACTGGAGTTAAAAATGTCAGTTATCAAAATGACCGATCTGGATTTACAAGGCAAGCGTGTATTGATCCGTGCCGACCTGAATGTACCGGTAGCTGATGGCAAAGTGACATCTGATGCACGCATTACCGCTTCAATGGCAACTATTGAGCATGCGCTCAAAGCTGGTGCAAAGGTAATGGTAACTTCGCATTTGGGACGCCCTGAAGAAGGTGTTTATTCGGAAGAAAACTCTCTCAAACCTGTGGTGGATGTGATTGCTGCCAAGTTAGGCAAACCCGTTCGCCTGGTAAAAGACTGGGTCGATGGAGGCTTTGATGTAGCTGCCGGCGAATTGGTCGTGCTGGAAAACTGCCGTTTTAACAAAGGTGAAAAGAAGTGTGTCGATGAATTGTCACAAAAATATGCAAAACTATGTGATGTTTTTGTGATGGATGCTTTCGGTACCGCACATCGTGCAGAGGCAACTACCTATGGTGTTGCGAAGTTTGCACCAGTTGCCGCTGCCGGTATTTTGCTGGTAAACGAGCTAGAAGCCTTGACTAAAGCTTTGTTAAGTCCGGCGCGCCCGATGGTTGCAATTGTTGGCGGCAGTAAAGTGTCAACAAAACTGACAGTGCTTGAAAGTCTGTCTGAGAAAGTGGATCAGCTGGTGGTTGGCGGCGGTATTGCCAATACCTTCCTGAAAGCCGCAGGTTTTGAAGTGGGTAAATCTCTGTGCGAAGATGACTTGGTGCCAGTTGCTCGCGCATTAATGGACAAAATGTCAGCTAGAGGTGCAGCCGTGCCAGTAGCGGTAGATGTTGTTTGCGGCAAGAAATTTGATGCCAATGAGCCTGCATTGAGCAAGGACGTGGCTTCGGTAGCAGCCGATGACATGATTTTTGACATTGGCACGAAATCTGCTGCTCAATTAGCTAAGATCATTGAAAATGCAGGTACTGTGGTTTGGAATGGTCCGGTCGGCGTATTTGAATTTGACCAGTTTGGTGAAGGTACCAAAACCATTGCTAATGCAATTGCCAATACAAAAGCATTTACATTGGCAGGTGGCGGTGACACGATTGCAGCTATTCAGAAATACGGTATTGAAAATAAGGTTAATTATATTTCAACAGCGGGCGGCGCGTTTTTAGAGTTTCTGGAAGGTAAGAAATTACCGGCAGTAGAAATTCTGGAGCAGCGTGCCAAAGGCTGATGGCTCCGGCTATAGGCGTTTTTAAAATGGGGCTGACAGCCCCATTTTGTTTTTATAAGGGTTATAGAAAGTATTAAATGAGACTTTTGTGCGCAATAAAGAGAAGTACCAATTTTTCGCCTCCCCCAAGATTGGCATGCCCGCGAAGGCGGGAATCCCGTCCGGGTGGTTAATTGCCTAGATTAGCACCTTCGCGGGAATAAGGTAATTGATGGATTTTCTGGTTTAAAAAGTAATCGTTAAAACTGTCTAAATAATAAAAAGGTAAACACATTGTCATTACGTAAAACAAAAATTGTAGCAACATTGGGCCCGTCTTCTAGCAGTGAAGAGATGCTGGCGCGAATGATTACGGCAGGTGTGAACGTAGTGCGCTTGAATTTTTCACACGGCAGCGCAGAGGAGCATATCCGACGTGCAGAAATCGTGCGTAATATTGCCGCCAAATTAGGCCGGCCTGTAGGTGTGCTGTGTGATTTGCAGGGCCCGAAAATCAGGATTGGCAAATTCGATCAGGGCCAGGTTACCCTAAAAACCGGAGATATATTTGTGCTGGATGCAGATTGCGAACTGGGCGATCAGTATCGTGTAGGGCTGGACTATAAATCCTTGCCGCAAGAAGTAAGCGAAGGCGCGGTTTTATTGCTGGATGATGGCCGTATCACGATGCAGGTAGACCGTGTCAAAGGTCACCAGATTCATTGCGTAGTGTTAAATGGCGGTGTGCTGTCAAACAATAAAGGCATCAATCGCCAGGGTGGTGGCTTGTCGGCCGAAGCGCTCACCCCAAAAGATCGTGAGGACATTAAAACTGCGGCCGCGCTGGAGGCAGACTATATCGCGATATCCTTTCCCAAGTCAGCATTAGACGTTGAGCTGGCACGTACACTGGTTAAAAAGGCGGGTAGTTCCGCCAGTATTGTTGCCAAAATCGAGCGTGCAGAAGCGA
Organism: Methylotenera sp.; assembly: GCA_023259635.1. Classification (GTDB taxonomy): domain Bacteria; phylum Pseudomonadota; class Gammaproteobacteria; order Burkholderiales; family Methylophilaceae; genus Methylotenera. The sequence continues at coordinate 4,420 of JALRGX010000141.1, forward strand.
TTAATGAATTGGAAGCCATTATTGAAGCATCTGACGCGATTATGGTGGCCCGTGGCGACTTGGGTGTCGAGGTTGGGGACGCTGCTGTTCCCGGTTTGCAGAAGCGTATGATACGCATGGCACGGGCGCATAATAAACTGGTGATTACAGCAACGCAGATGATGGAGTCTATGATCAGTAGCCCGATTCCGACCCGTGCTGAAGTATCCGATGTAGCAAATGCAGTGCTGGATGGAACCGATGCGGTGATGCTTTCGGCAGAAACAGCATCCGGGCAATACCCGTTGGAAACTGTAGAGGCAGTGCATCGCGTGGTGATTGAAGCTGAAAAAGAGTATTTCAGTGAACATCATGCACAAAAGCTGGACCAGGTATTTATTAAAACCGATGAGGCGATTGCCGCTGCGACTATTTATACTACGCAGCATTTAAAGGTAAAAGCGATTGCTGCCTTAACCCAGTCAGGTAACGCAGCACAATGGCTATCACGTGCGGATGTGGAAGTGCCGATTTATGCCTTGTCTCCTGACAAGTTTGCACGTAGAAAACTGACTTTGCACCGCGGGGTTTACCCTTACCCGATAGATCAGGAGAATAAAAACAAAGATGAAATCCTGCGGGAAATGGAGCAGGTCTTGCTGCGGCAACGGGCAGTGCAGGCCGGAGATCTGGTATTGCTGACTTTTGGTGAGCCTATTGGCAGCCCAGGTGGAACTAACACGTTAAGAATCATCACTATCGGTGAGAATAGACCAGCTGTATAAGTTTTGTTTTTATAAGAGTTAATACAGCTAAATTGTAAAAAATTAGATAAAGGTCAGCCGGCACTTTATAATACGCTATTAGACGATAGTTACAGATTAATTTGGCGTAAAGTTAAAACCCATGAATAAACCACTCTTAGAAACCAGTATCAAAAGCCTGAAACGTATTCACCAAGGTAAAGTGCGCGATATTTACGATATCGATGCGAATACCATGTTGTTGGTCAGTACTGACCGTTTGTCAGCATTTGATGTGATTTTGCCAACAGGCATTGCCAACAAAGGCGCGATGCTGACACAGATGGCAAACTTCTGGTTTGAAAAGTTGCAGGACGTAGTGCCCAACCATCTGACAGGTATCGAACCTGCCAGCGTGGTGACTGATGCTGCTGAGAAAGCGCAGTTGGCGAACCGTTCCGTCGTGGTTAAAAAACTGAAAGCCTTGCCGATTGAAGCCATTGTGCGTGGTTACCTGGTTGGCAGCGGCTGGAAGGAATATAAAGCCAAAGGTACGGTATGCGAGATACCGTTGCCAGCAGGCCTGCAGGAAGCTTCAAAATTGCCGCAGCCCTTGTTTACCCCATCCAGTAAGGCAGCGGTAGGCGAGCATGATGAAAATATCAGTATCGCGCAGGTAGAGGCGCTTATCGGCAAAGAACTGGCTGCCCAGGTGGCAAAAGTTGCAATTGAGCTTTATACGAAAGCAGCGGAGTATGCACTTACACGCGGCATTATTATCGCCGATACCAAGTTCGAATTCGGCCTGGATGAAAAAGGTATATTGCATGTGATGGATGAAGTATTGACGCCGGATTCTTCACGTTTCTGGCCGGCAGAGAGTTATGAGGTTGGCAAAAACCCGCCTAGTTATGACAAGCAGTATGTTCGCGATTGGCTGGAGGCAAGCGGCTGGAACAAAACGCCACCGGCTCCGGCTTTGCCAGATGATGTAGCCGCAAAAACCAGCGAAAAATATATGGAAGCGTTTGAGCGCCTGACGGGTAAGCCATTAAGTATCGAGTAAGCTTTCAGGGCGTTAAAGACGAGGGCTAATCTTGTTAGATAAACTTAAGTCACTTGGCAGGCAACTGAAACGGGAGTTGACAGTCTACCGTCTGGTGTTGCAGCATCCGCAAACACCATGGGTCGCCAAATTGTTTTTGGGTTTGGCGGTGGGTTATTTATTGCTGCCGTTTGATTTAATCCCTGACTTTATTCCTGTCATTGGCCATCTTGATGATGTCGTGATTATTCCGATTTTGCTTTACATGGCACTTATGTTTATCCCGCAGCACGTTATTCAAAGCTGCCGTGAGCAGGCTGATGCGCATTAAAGACACTCCTGTAAATACATTTTTCGGGCGCATTGCTGCGTTGCACGGTACTCGGAACTTCGCTGTATAGCGCATACTATCTCAGCTCCTGCCTTCCGTGCGCCTGGCACTGCATCCCAAACTCTGCATTTATAGAAGTGCCTTTAAACATCCAGTTAGCAATTTATTACAAGTCTTTTGCCTGGACTTGTTATAATTGCGCCACAAAATTAGTCGTACATTTATTAAGTAATTTATATTTAGGAATAAGCAATGTCATTGAACAACGTGCCAACCGGCAAAGATGTCCCAAATGATTTTAATGTGATCATTGAAATCCCGATGCAGGGCGACCCAGTAAAATATGAAGTAGATAAAGAAAGCGGTGCGATTTTTGTAGACCGTTTCATGGGTACCGCTATGCACTATCCAGCTAACTACGGTTATGTGCCGCATACATTGGCTGCCGATGGTGATCCAGTGGATGTTCTGGTAATTACGCCAGTGCCGCTGATCCCGGGAGTGGTTGTTCGCTGCCGTCCAATCGGCGTACTGCTGATGGAAGATGAAGCTGGCATGGATGCTAAAGTACTTGCTTTGCCAGTTGAGAAAGTATGTGGTTTATACAATCATATCAAGTCACATAAAGATGTGTCAGAAGGCCGTCTTGATATGATTGCGCACTTCTTCGAGCATTATAAAGATCTCGATAAAGGCAAATGGGTGAAAATTAACGGCTGGGGCGATATAGAGCAGGCTAAACAGGAAATCCTGGATGGCGTTAAGAACTACAATGACGCAAAAGTAAAACCAGCATTTTAATTTGCGATAGATAGCAAATAGCAATATGAAAGGCAGCCTTGGCTGCCTTTTGATTTTGTAGCCGGTTCATCAAATAACTCAATAATGCAGCTAATTCCATTTATTCGTCATACCAGCGAAGGCCGGTATCCAGGCGACGTGAATACTAATGTTATCTGAATAAACAGCCGACGTGACCGCCACCTTGACTGGATTCCCGCCTTCGCGGGAATGACGGGTCAGTTGTAGAGTGGTTATATTTAAGTTACCCAGTTACTACGCCAAATAAATTACCAACCATAGCCGTTGCTATCATGGCTAGCACTCCCCAAAAGGTAACGCGCGCTGCACCTTTAAACAGGCTGGCACCGCCAACCTTTGCAGCCAGCCCACCCAGCGTTGCCAGAAATAGCAGTGATGTTACTGCAACATAAGGGATGGTATTGGAAGTGGAGACCAGAAAGGCCACCAATAAAGGTAATGCCGCGCCAACCGCAAATGTGCCTGCAGAAGCCAGCGCAGCCTGCACGGGTTTTGCATTCATTGCTTCTATAATGCCGAGTTCATCGCGTGCATGTGCGCCGAGTGCGTCATGTGCCGTCAACTCAACTGCTACCTGCCTTGCCAGCACTGGTGATAATCCACGCGTAATATAAATACCTGTGAGTTCATCCAGTTCATGTTCTGGCTGCATGGCCAGCTCTTCTGTTTCACGTGCAATATCGGCTGCTTCTGTGTCTGACTGAGAACTTACTGATACGTATTCGCCCGCCGCCATTGACATGGCGCCCGACACCAGCCCAGCCACGCTCGTGATAAGAATCGTCTCATGGGTTGCACCGGCAGCGGCAACACCAATTACCAAGCTGGCGGTAGAGACAATGCCATCATTGGCACCTAATACTGCTGCGCGCAGCCAGCCGATATGGTGTAAACGATGGTATTCTGAATGTTTCATGATTGGCGTCCTGGGTGTTAAGTGTGATTGGATAAGAAACGTTAATGACGAATCAGTTTGTTATTTTAGCGGTTTAGTCTTATTTTGGTGATTATAAATTAGCTTTATAAAGATGAATTGGTGCCCAAGCCATACAATAAATTGATAGTGAACGATAACTAAACCCATTGAATTTTCTCGCGACTGCATCGAGTTTGACCTGTGAGTAGTTGGCTAAACTCATTCCCTTAGGAAAGTGTTGTCTTAATAGGCTATTCCTATTTTTATTGAGTGGACGTTGCCAAGAGTGCTAAAGGTCGTAGAAGTGAACCCGATATCAGCTGCTTAAGTAAAGTGCTTGTGAGCCCTTTCCCGGTATTGAATAGCACGTTTGGCATTTAACGGCGTGGCAATCTTTATGCTTGGATAAAGAAATACGTGCAGCTAAAACCCGTACAGCGACATGGTTACGTCAATAGGTATTCTCCAGTAGAATTTGAAAAGCAATATTCACGCGCCTGGAAAGTATCCGGTTTAAGCGGGGTGGCGCTCAATGGCTAGGATGAAAACTCCAATTTATAAATCAAGATTGAAGGCAGTAACTTCCACTCAGTATATATAAAACATTTAACAAAATAGTGCGTTTGGAAAATAATAAAAGGCAGTTTGTGTGAATATCTCTAATTGGATACGAGGGTTTTACCCTGAAGAAATAGCAGTGAATTATACCGAGCGATTGCGTGCTTCCATTGGCGCATGTCTCGGTATATTACTTACCAGCCTTTTGACATATTATATTGAAGGAAATGCGAGCACTATTCCATTTTTAATCGCGCCAATGGGGGCCTCTGCAGTATTGTTGTTTGCAGTTCCGTCTAGCCCGTTAGCACAACCTTGGTCAGTTTTAGGTGGCAATATGTTGGCCGCCTTCATAGGGATTACATGTTTAATCTGGATTCCGAATATTATGCTAGCAGCATCAGTAGCTGTGGGGTTGTCAATTTTTGCAATGTTTTTTCTGAGATGTTTGCATCCGCCAGGCGGAGCAGTGGCACTTATTACGGTGCTAGGAGGCGATGTCATTCAATCACATGGCTACAGTTTCGCGCTTTTTCCTGTTGGCATAAACTCACTGTTGCTGCTGATTACAGCGATTATTTATAATACTCTGGCTAGTCGACAATACCCTCACATATCATCGAAAAATAGCGAGTCACACCTGACTAATGATATTCCACCTGAAATACGCTTTGGATTTAGTTCTGAAGACTTAAATGAAGTGTTAAAAGAATACAATCAAGTGGTGGATATCAGTCGTAAAGATTTAGAAAATTTGTTAAAACAAACTGAAATGCATGCGTACCGTCGACGTTCTGGTGAAATTACCTGTGCAGATATTATGTCGAAAGATGTAGTTTGTGTGGAGTTCGGAACAGAGTTAGAAGATGCTTGGGCGCTATTAAGAAAACATAAAATTAAAGCATTGCCTGTTATTGACAGGTCGAAGCGAGTCATTGGGATCATTACTCAAATTGATTTTATGAAAAACGCCAATCTAGACGTTTATGAGGGTTTTGAAGTAAAACTTAGACACTTTATCCGTAGGACGGCATCAGTATATTCAAGCAAGCCAGAGGTTGTCGGACAAATTATGACTTCACCTGCAGTTACTGCAAATATGAATATGCATATTATTGAATTGATACCACTGATGACCCTGCCACATGTTCATCATCATATTCCAGTAATTAATGATAATCGCAATATAGTAGGTATTGTGACGCAGTCAGATTTAGTCTCTGCTTTGTATCATAAAAAGGCGCTGTAAAATTAAGCGTGAAGTAATGGCAGTGTAGTCATTCAGAGATAAAAAAGGCGACCGGAGTCGCCTTTTTTTAAGGGTATGTTCCGTCCTGAAATAGCTTGACACTTTTTGCATTAAATCAAGGAGCGTCAAATGAATACAAGCATTAAAAGGACATGTAAAGATTACACACTAGCTTTTAAATTAGCAGTTGTT
>JALRGX010000058.1 GCA_023259635.1 Methylotenera sp.
TCAAGAATTTCATCAAAGGTATGCATGTAGCGCTGCATCACCTCATCCGTCACTTCTTGCTTAAGTATTTCCCTCAAGTAATACTCTATCTTGCCGTTGCGTGGAAAACTGCCTTTTTGCACATGATGATCCACCAATGCCTGTGCTTGCGCATCTGTGGCACCATTACGCTTGGCAACTTCAAAATAAGCATTGACCTTGGTTTTGTTACTGTTTAATACAACACCGTCGCAATCAAGCACCAAAGTTTTATATTTTGTTAAATCAATACGCACAATTATCCTTATAATAAAAAAGGCTTGCCGTAACCTGCAAGCCTTAATTTACCTTTAATTAAGTCACCTTATTTTGCTGCAGTAATAGCACTCGCTTCCTTAGCCAGCTTGGTAATATGCGCCCAGTCTTTACGTGCCACTGCATCAGCAGGAGTTAACCATGTGCCGCCACATACCACTACGTTTGGCAATGCCAGGAACTGTGGAGCACTTTCCACGGTAACGCCACCGGTAGGACAGAATTTCACATCTGCGAACGGGCCAGCAAAACCTTTTAATAAATTGATGCCGCCTACAGCAACTGCAGGGAACAATTTCAGAAAGTAGTAATCATCTGCATTCGCCATCATGATTTCAGAGCCGGTTGAAACACCTGGCAACAATGGCAAGCCAATTTGACGTGCGAACTGGCCCAGTTCACTGGTGTAACCTGGACTTACCGCAAACTGACAACCCGCATCTTTAGAGGCTTGTGCATCTTTCAGGTTACGCACAGTACCAGAACCTAAAATCGCATCCGGAACATGTTTGGCAATTTCTTCCATACCAGCCAATGCACATGAAGTGCGCAATGTCACTTCCAACACTTTAATACCGCCCTCGAGCAGCGCTTCTGCCATAGGCACAGCATCCTCAACCTTGTTGATCACGATAACTGGAATTACTGGGCCATGGTTGGCTAAATCTAATGTACTCATTTTTCTACCTATGATGTTAATTAATTCAATTGAATTCCAGCGCAAACGGGAATCCTGTATTTTAAAATTTGCAAAGCAAAGAAACTTTGATAATCAAACGAGAACAAGGCGCGTGAGTGCTGACAGTACAATTAGTACGGCAAACGAACGCAACGTGGTTATCGTTTAATTTGCAGAGTTTACAATTAGTCGTTTCAAAATTAATTTAGCCAAGGCACTTGAGCGCAGACAGTACGTTTAGTACGGCAAGCGAAAGAACGCCGCATAAATTATATTTTCAAACGATTACAACCAGGTTACTGCGCCCTCTTCGGCTGATAATACATTCTTACGCATACCCCCGAATAACTCGCGACCAAAGCCATGAGAGTTATTGTGACGCTTCGCATCCGGCAACTCGGCAACCTCACGCTCGGCCCACTCGTCTTCGTCGACCAGTACGTTAACCATGCCTACGGTAGCATTCAAACGAATAATGTCGCCATCGCGGACTTTAGCTAACGGGCCGCCTGCTGAGGCTTCCGGGCTTAAATGAATTGCTGCCGGAATCTTGCCTGATGCGCCGCTCATACGGCCATCAGTCACGATAGCAACTTTAAAGCCCTTATTCTGCAATACTGCCATCGGTGGTGTCAGCTTATGTAGCTCAGGCATACCATTGGCCTTAGGTCCCTGGAAGCGAACTACCGCCACAAAGTCCTTCTCCAGCTCGCCGCGGTCAAACGCTGCCAGCAGCTCTTCCTGCGCATCAAACACAACTGCCGGCGCTTCAATAATATGGCGATCTTCCGGCACCGCTGAAATTTTAATCACGCTACGTCCCAGATTACCTTTGAGCAGACGCAAGCCGCCAGATTCATTGAACGGGAAGGCTGCCGTACGCACGATAGTTTCATCCTTGCTTTCTTTCGGCAGGTCTTTCCATACCAGCTTGTCATTTTCTTTAGCTGGCAATTTACCGTATTCACGCAAGCCGCCATGTGCAACTGTCAGCACATCAGGGAACATATAACCGGCTTCGATCAGTTCACGAATCACAAACGCCGGGCCACCCGCGTCCTGGAACTCATTCACATCAGCTTTACCATTCGGATAAACGCTGGCCAGCAATGGCGTGGTCTTAGCCAGATGATAGAAATCAGTCCAGTCAATAATAATGCCCGCAGCACGCGCAATCGCCACCCAGTGGATCAGGTGATTGGTTGAGCCGCCGGTAGCCAGCAATGCCACCATAGCGTTAACAATCACATGCTCATCAACCATGCGGCCGATCGGCGTAAAGTTCTTGCCTTTAACATTAGCCAACACCATTCTTACAGCTTCACGTGTAAGCATTTCGCGTAAACCATCCTGTGGATGCACGAATGCAGCGCCTGGCACATGCAGACCCATCGCCTCCATCAGCATCTGGTTACTGTTGGCTGTACCGTAAAAAGTACAGGTACCCGCACCGTGATAGGCTGCAGACTCAGAGTCCAGTAATTCCTGACGACCAACCTTGCCTTGCGCGTATTGCTCGCGCACTTTTGATTTGGTTGTATTGTCGATACCGGTGCTCATAGGGCCAGACGGCACGAATACGCATGGCAAATGGCCGAACTTCAATGCGCCGATCAAAAGACCCGGCACAATCTTGTCGCACACGCCCAACAACAGCGCGGCATCAAATACATCATGGGACAAGCCTATGGCTGTGCCCATCGCAATCGTATCACGGCTGAACAATGACAGCTCCATGCCAGGCTCGCCCTGTGTAATACCATCACACATTGCCGGCACACCGCCGGCAACTTGTACAGTAGCGCCATGCTTGTTCGCTTCATCACGAATAATGTCCGGATAATTCACATAAGGCTGATGTGCTGAGAGCATATCGTTGTATGCGGTAATGATCCCGATATTAGGAGCCTTCTCCACCACAACACGCAACTTGTCGTTTGATGGCATTGCAGCAAACGCATGCGCCACGTTGGCACAGCCTAAGCGATCAGCACCTCTAGGACGATTAACAATATCATCGATACGCTGCAGATAAGCCGTTCGGGTTGGGCGACTTTTCTCTATGATACGTTCAGTAACTTCTATATGGGATTGTTTCATAATTGGATACTCTATTCAGATAACTGCCTCAATAGCGGAACCAGATAACATCTCATCACAGTATGTTTTATTACATGATGTTTATTACCAGGTTAAGAAAAAACACTAACCCCAATTATCGCTAAACTGGAGCATATCGTCAAACAAAAGCCGCTTTATCAGCGGCCTTTGTTTAGTTAAATCAGATAGGTAATTAATCTAAACCGATCTATTTTTTGGTTACAAGCACATCTTCCATCATCAGATATTCCAGATCGCAGCCATAGAACATATCAAGCGCATCCTTAGGCGAGCAGATCATTGGCTCACCTCTTCTGTTCAATGATGTATTCAACACTACCGGCACTCCTCGCAACTGCTCGAGATGCTCAATCAGCGCATAATAACGCGGATTGGTTTCACGCGTTACCACTTGCGCACGTGCAGTGCCATCTTCATGCACCACTTCAGGAATTCTGGATTTCCAGTGTTCTGCCACATCAAACGTAAATGTCATGTACGGTGCAGGATGATCTGTCTGTAAAATATCCTCAGCAGCCCGGTCAAGCATGCTCGGGCAGAATGGGCGCCAGCGCTCACGGTATTTAATCTGCGCATTGATACGGTCGGCCACACCTGGATAGCTCGGATCACCCAGGATACTCCGGCACCCCAAAGCACGTGGCCCAAACTCCATACGGCCTTGCAACCAAGCTAACGGATTGCCGCTCGCCAGCAATTCCGCACCTTTTTGCGCGGCATTTTCCACACGGGTAAATATCGGTTTTGCCGGATGAGCTTCGCAGGCGGCAATACATTCTTCGCTAGTAAATGCAGGCCCCAGGTAAGCATGCTCCATTTTCTGAATCGAATCACCTGCCAGATGTGCAGCATAAGTTGCCGCCCCGAGCGATGTGCCATTGTCACCGGACGCAGGCTGCACAAACAGCTCTTTAACATGCGGCATTGCAATAATGCGCTGATTCAATTTTACGTTAAGCGCAACACCACCCGCCATCACAATACGGCCGGTTTCCTTGATGATGTCACCAAGGTAATAATCAATCATTTTCAGCGCAATATCTTCAAGCAACTGCTGCACTGATGCCGCATAGTGAATATAAGGGTCATCAATTTCATCACCATGGCGTTTTGGCCCCAACCACTCGATCAGCTCCGGCGTGAAATAGTAGCCCTTGCCGTTTTCTTTATAGCGGCGCAAGCCAACCACATTGACCAGCTTGGTATTGACGCGCAATTCGCCATCTTCAAAAGTGACCAGCCTTGATAAATCATACTTGGTCGGGTCGCCATATGGCGCCATGCCCATCACCTTGAATTCGCCATCCAGCATCTCGAAACCAAGGTATTCGGTAATTGCACCATACATGCCGCCCAACGAATCCGGATCATAAAACTCTTTGATTTTATGAATTTTTCCGTTTTCACCGTAGCCAAAGAAAGTTGTCGCATACTCACCTTTGCCGTCAATGCCGACAATCGCGGTTTTTTCCTTAAATCCGCTCAAATGATAAGCACTGGAAGCATGCGCAAGATGATGCTCAACCGGCACAAACTCGGCATTTGTCAGGCCTAAATCAGCCATCAGCTTTAATGATTTATCACGGTTGCGACGGAAGCGGCGATTACCGTTAAAAATAGCATCCAGCGCGCGATCAGGTGCATACCAGTGGCGCTTGGCATAATGCCAGCGCGCATTAGTGCTTAATGGAATTTCCGCATAAGGAAATGCAACAATATCAACATCCTCCGGCTTAACTCCCGCCTGCTTCATGCAGAACTCGGCCGCCTCATAAGGAAACTGATTTTTTGCGTGTTTATCACGGATAAAACGTTCTTCTTCTGCTGCAGCAATAATTTGTCCATCAACCAATATTGCTGCTGAAGCATCGTGACCTAAAGCACCAGATAAACCTAAAACAATCATGTAAACATCTCGAAAAAATATAACTATTTGATAATATGCGCCAAGCGCAATACTTCATGGTCTGCATAGACCATTTTAAATTGAGCAATTAACGCATTATACAGGGCTGGCATCGCTTGCCAATTATGCATAAAACGTTTCAAATCCCGTGCATGTGCTTTTAACGCCGGCAAATCAAATCGATGCTGCTGCATACTATCCAGATCAATCAGCAATGGCGCGCTATTTACGACTTTGATATTACTTGCCTTCATATCACCATGTGAAATCTGCAATAGATGGAGCCGATAGAATAAATTTACAATATTCGTTATCGCTTCTGCCTGCAAAAGGCTATCTGAAGTTTTAGAAAAAAACTCAAGAGCATCTGGCGCATCAACATATTCACTTAAAAAATACGCGCGCCCTTTTAAGCCAAAATTTCGATTCTCAATCAAAGCTACCGGCGCTGCAGTAGGAATACCCAGTAAAATCAAACGATGTGCATTTGCCCATGACCTGGACGCACGGGTCTGCCGCAGGGCGCGATTAACACCATGTAAAAAACTCTTGATATTGTAACGTTTGATGACCACATTTAGCCCGCCGACTTGTGCCAAAGCAACAGTACAGGTATCGCCGCTTTTGATGCGTAATTGCGATGCAATCAGGCGATCACAATCTTTTGGGCTTGTTGGCAGGTCATGCTGAACAAACCTGCTTGCAATAGCTGCCCAGAAACCTGTTCTCTGAAGAATCCGCACATCTGTACACAAACGAAAGACTTTTTTATCCGCGTAAGCATTTGTTACCCGCCTACGATGCTGATTCACCAAATGTTTCATCGAAGCAGCATCAGGTACCTGTTGCCAGCCTCTGACCTCAGCATAAATCCCCAGCAAATCATGCATCCAGCTTTCAAGATCAATTACATCAAATTTAGATAACAAAACACCCAGGTTTTTCAGCGCAAGCTGATGGTTCAGCTTGGCATATTTACGTATACCATCCCCATCCAATGTAAAGACCAGCCCATTCTGAATCAAAAAGTTTTTCAGGTACAAATCTGTTTGCAGCAGGTTTGCATGATGATGCTGTGCTACGGTATGCACGAGTTTTGATGCCAACTCAAAACGCTTAGCTCTATCCACCGTAGTCTGATATGCAATCTCGGTATTTTCACCACACTCTACTGATTGAAAAATCAGCACCTGTGTTAAAGCATCGGCTGCCGCCCCCGCATAAAGCAATGCTGACGTCTCGATATCAGCCGCAACAAGTAACTCGACACCGTGCTTATCTCTCATAGCATATCGTTTAGCATCGCGGCCAATAAACAATTTGGCGTAGATAAGCTGGTCATGCCACATACCTCGACAGACAAAGCGCTTGCCTGGCACAGCGCGGACAATTGCGGTCAACTGTAAGGTTGAGGCATCCTGCAGCTTAACATCAAGAACGCCCTGCCCTGACTGCAATAAAGCTTGCAAATCAGATGTCATGGCAACGGGGTTAACTTCCACAATATCCAGTGGCCAGCACTCACCTCCTCATGCAACTGCACATTGGATAATTTAGGCTGATGTTTATCTTCGCTCACCAGCCATAGTTCCGATTGTGAGGTTAGCATCTGCTGCAATTTTTTCCCATCCAAAGGTTTAATTGCGCGCCCCGCATAAAACGAGACAGAACCATTACCAGGCATAGCCTGATAAAGCTCGGATTTATTCGCGGCACTTTGCATCAAGACCCTGATATCGTCTTTTTCAGTATCTTTAGTCAAGTATTGCTCCGCAAATAAATAGCAAAAAGTGGCCAGCATGGCAGCAATTAAAACAGCTGTTTTTAGTGCGGTTACGTTCAACACTTTTTTAAGCAGCAGTGGCAGCGTCAACATCAACAGCCAAGCCCAAGCACCCGGCAACGCAAACACCTCACTGAAACCATGTTTTCTGGTTGCAACAACAATGACTCCCAACGCTGCAACACATAGCAGCCAAAAAATAATACGGTTATATTGATAATACTTGTCAATTGCTACTTCCAGGTAATATGCAACAAGAATCGCAATCGGCGGCAGAAACAAAAGCGCATACTGTGTTTGTTTATTCACAGTAAATGTCAGCAACACAAACACTACTGTCAACCAGATAATAGAAAAATGGATGATTTTCGGTAACGGCCTGTGTTTATAGCACCAGATACCAGCTGGGATTAACAAAAAACTCCAGGGCAGGAAAAACTCAAGGGCATGTGCCAGATACCAATATACAGGCTGCTGGTGAGTACCGCTGATGAAGGTTTCATCCACCTGTTTGCTAAAAAATCCCTGTGCCACATCAGGCATCATCAATAATATCCAGGCATACCAGGCAAAAGCGCTGAATATAAAAATACCTAACCCGACAGGATTCGCCATGGCTTTTAGCACCTGTAACTGCTTGGCTGAATATGCATAACCAACCATAGTAAGCAGAGGTATTGCAATCGCGGCTGGGCCTTTAGTAAAGAACCCCAGGCCCAATGCTAGCATCAGCAGCCATACCTGCCGTTTGCTGCTGGATTCGAACAACTGGAAACCAGCATAGCAAGCGAGAGAGATAAAAAACATCAGTGTTACATCTGCCTCACCGCTTCTCAGGTAGCGCATGCCTAAAAAACTGGTAGCTAACACCAGCACCACATTGGCAGCGGCACTGAGATTTACTTCACGCTTGATCCAGACTAAAAGGAGTGCCATCGTTAACAACCCGAACAAGGCTGAAGGTATACGCGCCGACATCTCGCTGACGCCAAACACTTTATAACTTGCAGCAGTGGTCCAATAAGTCAGGGGCGGCTTCTGCAAGCGCAACTCACCATTGTAGTGCGGCACCAGCCACTCGTTATCGACCACCATCTCGCGTGCAGTTTCGGCAATTCTTGCTTCCTGAATCTTATCTACGGCACGCTCTGCCGACCCAAAAAACAATCCTGTTAGAACAACACTTAAGATAACAATCCAAATTCTTCTCATGAAAAATTCCTTCTGAATTTAAGTCAACGTTACTGCCCTAAAGTGAAATTATATCAGCCCATCCAATCACCGTCGTCAAGTTGTATCAATCGCTCTTATGTTATGATTTTGCGCATGTTTAGATTTTTATTAAAACCGCTGGCAGCGTGCTCGCTTGTCACGACACAACGTTTGGGGGCCCTGCTTGGGCGTATCACATTTGCACTATCGCCTAATTCCAAAAAATTGATAGCTGACAATCTTAGGCAAAGCCAGCTTTATAAGGATGAAGCCAGCCTGAACGAAGCAATAAAACTTAATATCCTGGAGTCAGGAAAGTCTATTTTAGAAAGTCTGGCACTTTGGCAAAAAAAAGACGCCGAGCTGCTATCCTGGATCAAAAATTGCACCAACTGGCACATCGTTGATGAAGCGATTGCAAAAAACAAAGGCATTATTTTTCTTACGCCACATTTAGGCTGCTTTGAAATAACTTCTATCTTCTATGGTCAACAGCATCCTATCACGGTGTTATATCGTCCGCCGAAAATGAAATGGCTAACTCAATTTATCCACACTGGACGCTCACGTAAAAATGTAAACCTCGCACCAGCCACCATGCATGGCGTAAGGGTGCTGATGCAGGCCTTAAAAAGAGGGGAAGCCATCGGCATATTGCCAGACCAGATTCCAGCCTCCGGAGAAGGAGAATGGGCGCCATTTTTTGGCAAACCCGCTTATACCATGACATTAGCCAGCAAACTAGCCGAGAAAACCGGCGCTACTGTAATTATGGCTTTCGGTGAACGGCTAAAAAACGGTGAAGGGTATGAAATTCACCTCACTCGACTGGCAGATGGTGCAATTGCCACACCGGCCTTGCTGAATCAGGCAATTGAACAGCAAATTGCACAGAAACCGACACAATACTTATGGAGCTATCCACGCTACAAAGCCAGACGACATGCCTTAGCCAAGAAAAAACAAGCTGCTGACCTACAAGCATAAGTAAGCATGGAAGAAGTCGCCGATCGAGATAAAGTGCACCCGTAAAGAGTGTGTCCGTGGAATATACGCGGTAAACCGCGTTATTTACACGCCAAAGGCGCACGGAACGCAGAAGCCGATAGTATGAGGCGAGGTTGAGACAACGTAATTGCGGTGTAGACACAACCTTCAGGTTATGTCGAAGCCAAAAAACCGTGCATCGCAGCAATTTTCTCGCGCAGGCACTTATTCCTTGCTTCCTTAATCGATAGTTGCCTTCTCGGCCGCTAACCTTTTTTGAAACTTTTCACTGTGAAACTTGGCATAAAGCCGATTCGCCCGTGCCTCGACTTCAGCCCAGAAATCGTCGGCTTGTGATAAATAATGCTGCTTGAACAAAGCCCAATCATCTGCATTAAAACCGCAATCCATTGCAGAAAAATACAGCGCCGCAATATCCTTCATGACAGCGTTGCCGCTACTGGGCTGCCCCGTTAACATGCGGTGCAGATCTATTAAAATCAGCACTATGTTATCTCGCGCCAATTCTGTTTTTTTCAGCACGAAATGGCACAGGTAAAAATCACGGTGACATAGCCCCGCTCCATGCAAACGCGCTGCCAATTGTGCCAATGCAATTACCAAACGGCGCTTAAATGCTGCGTCAGGCGGATTATTCTTCCACTCAGCGCAGATATCCTCCAGCGAGGTAATATCGCCCAAGTCCTGCGTCAGCAAGAATGATTGCAGATGTGCCGGACTACGACCCCGCTGACCATAGGCCACCAGCGGGGTCGTTGCTATACCAAGTGCACCCAGCTGCTCTATGGCATGCACCTCGGTCATTGCTCCCAGAATCGGCTTTTTAAAGGTCAGCAGGTTTTTAAAAATTTCACGCCAGCCTACGCCGAAGTGCTGTTTAAGAAAATAACGCTTTCCTGCCAACTGTACCTGGACTGTCTTGCGACCCTTAACATCCCTGAAGGCTTTGCCCTGCAGCTGCATAAGTGCATCAAACGTGTCTCTATCGCCAAGTGACCGTTGGATAGCCTCAGGTACAGCAAGTATGGTTTTACATGTCATGATTGCAATTTCTTCTGCGCCAGATCAATCAATATATTCGCCTCAGCACTGCCGTCATTCGCCTGCATAATGGCCTTCACGTATTTCAGGCCATTGGCTGACCATTGGGCTTTCTGCCCAGATTGCATCATGGCCAGGAACTGCTCATTGAATCTTTCCTGGTTAAACGGCATTTCACTCACAATACCAGCCTTGGCATCCGCCACATGGTGGGCATAACCACAGCTCTCTGTCACCAGAATCGGTGCGCCGCAAGCCATTGCCTCCAGAATCACCAAGCCCGTGTTTTCACGGTAGGCAGGGTGTATGCAAACATCCGCGCCCTGCATTAACTGCGGGATATCCGGCCGGCCTTTTGAAATAACAACATTTTTCTCAAGACCTAATTTTTTTGCCATCTGGCTGAAGTTTTTCGGATTATCCTGCCCTACTGCCACTAATCTAGTATTAACACGCAGGTTTTCCGGCAATGCTGCTATTGCAAGAATGGCACGATCCAAACCTTTCATTGCGAAACCGGAACCTGTCAGCAAATAGACAAAGTCATTTTCAGCAAACCCGAATACCTGCCGCAAGTGCGCACGCATCGCCTGTTTATCCTGCAACACAAAACGTTCAGGCGATAAAAATGGCGGAATATAATGGAAACGCTCATCTTGCGTGCCATACCACTTCTGGAAATTCTGCTTCTCGGTTAGCGATACCGCAAGTATCTCTGTCTTGCTTTCGTGGGAGAAAATTGCCTTTTCACAGGCAGCAAACCATTTTGTCCTGGGTAACAATCGGTACAAAAAGCTGCGTTGTTTATGCGCACGTTCAATAAAGCAAGGGTCAGCAGCAAAATGGGCATCAAGGCCGGCCATGCGGTTGTAGCCAAACACATAATCAATATGCTGTTCATTAACTTGCGCAAACACTACATCGATAAACTTCTGATAACGATAATAGTTAAACAAGCCTTTTTGCGGCAAGACATGTACTTGAATGCCTTGCGGAAAATCACCATCCCACAACATGGTAAAAATCTCTACCTGGTGACCACGTTTTACCAACTCATTAGCCGTGCGCAGCATATCGCGCTGCATACCGCCATAAGGAAAATACTTGAAAATAATAAATGCGAATTTCACTGAATGCGATTTGGTCAAAAAAAGTTAATTGTATGCGAAAATGCTATGTATGCTGCAAATTCTACTCGTTAAAACATCTTCCATGGGTGATGTCATCCATAACCTGCCGGTAATTACCGATATACTTGCCCATTATCCTGAGGCCCAATTTGACTGGATGGTAGAAGAAAGTTTTGCCGAAATCCCCAGGCTGCACCCCAAGGTAAGAAATATTATCCCGGTTGCTATCAGGCGCTGGCGCAAATCACTATGCTGCCGCAGTACCTGGCGCGAAATAGGCGATTTAAAAAGCCGTCTAAAAAACACACGTTATGATGTCATCATCGACACACAAGGCCTGCTAAAAAGCGCGATCCTGGCAAAATTCGCCCAAGGCGAGATTCACGGCATGGATTACGATTCTGCCCGCGAACCGCTGGCAAGCCTGCTCTACAGCCACAAATACCCGGTAGCACGCAGTCAGCATGCAGTGCAGCGCAACCGCGCACTTGCAGCCCAGGCAATGAAGTATCCAATTCCACAGACCTGCCCGGATTATGGCTTGGAAAGTTTAACCGGCAATGAAAACAGTCTTGCCCTACCCCAGGATTACGTTGTGTTCCTGCATGGCACGAGCCGCGACTCTAAACTATGGCCGGTTACACATTGGGTAGCGCTGGCAAAGTTACTGAATCAATTTAATTTACAGGTATTACTGCCCTGGTCAAACCCCGGTGAGGAAAGTCGTGCAAAAGACATTGCCGCGCAGAGCAGCAATGTAACCGTATTACCAAAACTGAAATTAACTGTGCTTGCCTGGATTTTAGCCAACGCCAAACTGAACATCGGTGTAGATACCGGGTTAATGCATCTATCTACGGCGCTGAACAAACCCAGCATTGCCATTTACACAGATACAAACCCTGAATTTACCGGCGTACTACCGAGCATAAAAAACCTGGCCATCAATATCGGCGGCAAAGCGCAAATTCCTGGCACAGATGATGTTTTCCAGCTGGCACTCAACTTCATACAGAAAAATCCATCATGAAAAAGTCTACATTCTTGGTCGTCGGTGGTGCAGGATACATTGGATCACACCTGGTCAAAGCGCTTATTGAGCAACAGCATCAGGTGGTCATAGTGGACAACCTGTCAGCGGGAACTGCATCGGCAGTGCTGGGCGGCGAGCTGATCGTACACGACTTTGATGATCGCGAATTTCTGGATAACTTATTCAGCAACACCCATTTCGACGGCGTTTTCCACTTTGCATCACAAATTGTAGTCAGCGAGTCCGTCAAAGACCCGGGGAAATACTACCGTGCCAATACCGCAGCCACGCTCACGCTGCTGGAAGCAATGCGTGACCACAAAGTGGGGCCTCTAGTGTTTTCATCGACCGCAGCCGTATACGGTGAGCCTTTTTATACGCCCATTAATGAACAGCATCCTACCAACCCGCTCAACCCATATGGTCGCAGCAAGCTCATGGTTGAGCAGATGCTTGCAGATTTCGATAACGCCTATGGACAGAAATATATCGCGCTGCGTTACTTCAATGCTGCAGGCGCAGACCCACTGGCACGCATCGGCGAAAGGCACGACCCGGAAACACACCTGATTCCGCTAGCCCTGCAAGCCGTTTCCGGCAAACGCCCGCCCCTGCAGTTATTCGGCCAGGATTACGACACACCCGACGGCACCTGTATCCGAGATTACATACATGTCGACGACTTGGCGAGCGCTCACGTACTTGCCATTAATCATCTGAACGACGGCGGTAGCTCCGGTATTTTCAACCTGGGCAGTAATTACGGCTACAGTGTTAACCAAGTAATTCAAACTGCCGCAAAAGTTACAGGCAAGGAAGTTCCACTTACATACGCCCCAAGAAGGCAGGGGGACCCTGCAAGCCTTGTTGCCGATGCCTCACTCGCAAAAAAGGTATTGGGATGGCAACCGCAGTACACAGACTTAGGCCAGATCATTCAACATGCTTGGGCATGGGAACAAGCCAACCAATAGAATCTCTTGAGAAATACCCAATTCCTGAAATTTTTTCTACTACTGCTATTGAAAAACCATAGCAGCGCCCCCACTAACGTTTCATCTCGAAATTAAATTACTTATCTATTAGAAAAATTAAAGGATAGTCATGCAGCAAGATCAAGAAAATCAGCAAGCTGAACAGACAGCGCAGGATGCAGCTCCAGAACAACCTGCAGCAGTAACGCCAGAAGCTAGAATCGCGGAATTGGAAGCAGCTTTGGAAGAGGCAAAAGCGAGCGTTCTTTATATCAAAGCAGAAGGTGAAAACATTCGCCGCCGCGCTATGGATGATATCGATAAAGCGCGTAAATTTGCTTTGGAAAAATTCTCAAATGAGCTGTTAGCCGTTAAAGACAGTCTGGATGCTGCCCTGCTGATTGAAGCGACTGATGTAAAAAGCTACAAAGACGGCGTTGAACTCACAGCTAAACAACTGGCAAGCGTGTTTGATAAATTCAACATTGCCGAAATCAACCCAGCCGGTGAAAAATTTGACCCGAATAAACATCAGGCGATTTCAATGCTGGAAAACAGTGGCGAACCAAACACTGTGATTAATGTGCTGCAAAAAGGCTACACCCTGAATGACCGTGTATTACGCCCTGCTTTAGTTATGGTTGCGAAGTAATCATTTTATTTTTGTGGTTTTTTAAATCCAGGCACTTGAATTTAAAAAAATAATCACCACCTAGCAAACAAGGTTAAGAACTCAACTGCCGCTATACCAATAGAAACAGGCAGTTAAACAAATTTAGATTAAGGAAATAAATTATGGGTAAAATTATTGGTATTGACTTAGGTACAACAAACTCCTGCGTTGCCGTGATGGAAGGCGGCAAACCTCGCGTAATCGAAAACGCTGAAGGCGCACGCACAACACCATCTATCATCGCTTATCAGGAAGATGGCGAGATTCTGGCTGGCGCACCTGCAAAACGTCAGGCCGTAACCAATCCAAAAAATACACTTTATGCGGTCAAGCGTTTAATTGGCCGCCGCTTTGAAGAAAAAGAAGTGCAAAAAGACATTGGCCTGATGCCATATACCATTGCAAAAGCTGACAACGGCGATGCCTGGGTTGAAGTGCGCGGCCAGAAAATGGCACCACCACAAATCTCTGCTGAAGTTTTACGCAAAATGAAAAAAACTGCGGAAGACTATTTAGGTGAAGAAGTAACAGAAGCGGTCATTACAGTACCCGCCTACTTCAATGACAGCCAACGTCAGGCAACTAAAGATGCTGGCCGTATCGCTGGCCTGGAAGTAAAACGTATCATCAACGAACCAACTGCTGCTGCCTTGGCTTTCGGCCTGGATAAACAAGAAGGTGACCGCAAGATTGCCGTGTATGACTTGGGTGGTGGTACTTTTGACGTTTCTATCATTGAAATTTCAAGCATCGATGGCGAACACCAGTTTGAAGTGCTTTCAACCAACGGTGACACATTCCTTGGTGGTGAAGACTTCGACAACCGCTTGATCGACTTCCTGGCTGATGAATTCAAGAAAGAAAACGGCTTGGACTTGCGCAATGACTTGCTGGCAAAACAACGCCTGAAAGAAGCTGCTGAAAAAGCAAAAATCGAATTGTCAGGTGCGCAGCAAACTGAAGTAAACCTGCCATACATCACTGCTGATGCAAGCGGTCCTAAACACTTGGTGGTAAAAATCACCCGTGCGAAATTGGAATCACTGGTGGATGACCTGATTGAGCGTACGATCGCTCCTTGCCGCACTGCATTGAAAGATGCCGGCGTTTCAGCTTCAGACATTTCTGACGTGATTTTGGTTGGCGGCCAAAGCCGCATGCCAAAAGTACAGGAAAAAGTAAAAGAAATCTTTGGCAAAGAGCCACGTAAAGACGTGAACCCTGATGAGGCGGTGGCTGTTGGTGCTGCAATTCAAGGCGGCGTGCTGCAAGGCGACGTGAAAGACGTATTACTGCTGGACGTGACACCATTGTCATTAGGTATTGAAACACTGGGTGGCGTGATGACTAAACTCATCAAGAAAAACACCACGATCCCTACCAAGGCATCACAAGTGTTCTCAACAGCTGAAGACAACCAGAATGCGGTAACCATTCAAGTATTGCAAGGCGAACGTGAAATGGCTTCTGCCAATAAATCACTCGGCCAGTTCAACTTGAGCGATATTCCTCCAGCGCCACGTGGCATGCCACAAATTGAAGTGACTTTTGACATCGATGCCAACGGTATCTTGCATGTGTCTGCAAAAGACAAGGCAACCGGCAAAGAAAATAAGATCACCATCAAGGCAAACTCAGGTCTCTCAGAAGAAGAGATCAAGAAGATGGAAGAAGATGCGATCAAATACGCTGACGAAGATCGCAAATTGCGTGAACTGGTTGATGCCCGCAATGCGGCTGACGGCGCTGTACACTCTGTGAAGAAATCACTTTCAGAGCACGGTGACAAACTGGAAGCTGCCGAGAAAGAGGCAATTGAGGCTGCAATCAAAGACGTTGAAGAAGCACTGAAATCAGATGACAAAGCCGAGATTGAAGCAAAAACTGAAGCCCTGACTACTGCCTCACAGAAACTGGGTGAAAAAGTTTACGCAGCGCAACAAGCAGAAGCGAATACTGAAAGCGCTCAGCCAGAAGGTGAAAAAACCGTAGATGGCGATGTAGTTGATGCAGAGTTTGAAGAAGTTAAGAAAGACTAAACTAATGCATTAGGGACAAGAGGCTGAGTTCGGGAGTAAAACCTGCGCTCAGCCTTTAGTCTTTAAACCCCCCTTAAAACTCAAGCTGTTAGACTTAAAAAAATATGGCAACAAGCAAAAAAGATTACTACGAAGTCCTGGGCGTTAACAAGGACGCCTCGGAAGATGAAATTAAAAAGGCTTATCGCAAACTTGCGATGAAATACCACCCTGACCGCAACCCGGACAATCCAAAAGCCGAAGAGCAATTCAAGGAGGCGAAGGAAGCCTATGAAATGCTTTCAGATAGCCAAAAACGTGCTGCTTATGACCAATACGGCCACGCAGGCGTAGACCCAAGCATGGGCGGTGGCGCAGGTGGCTTTGGCGGTGCAGGCTTTGCAGATGCGTTCGGTGACATCTTCGGTGACATCTTCGGTGGTGGCGCACGCGGCCAGCGCAGCAATGTATATCGCGGTGCGGACTTACGCTACAACATGGAAATTTCGCTGGAAGATGCGGCTAAAGGTACCGAAACCAAGATCCGCATCCCAGTGCAGGCTAAATGCGAACCCTGTAACGGCACCGGTGCAAAATCAGGTAAATCACCTGTTACCTGTACAACTTGTGGTGGCCATGGCCAAGTTCGTATGCAGCAAGGCTTCTTCTCTGTACAGCAGACCTGTCCAAAATGTCATGGCGCTGGCCAGATGATTAAAGATGAGGATAAATGCCCAAGCTGTCACGGTGCTGGCCGCACTAAACAGAACAAAACACTGTCAGTCAAGATTCCGGCTGGCGTGGATGAAGGCGACAGAATCCGTCTTAGCGGTGAAGGTGAAGCCGGTGTAAACGGCGGCCCAACTGGCGACCTGTATGTTGTTGTGCACTTGAAATCGCATCCGATCTTCCAGCGTGATGGTGGCAACCTGCACTGTGAAATGCCAATCAGCTTCACCACCGCAGCATTAGGTGGCGAAATTGAAGTGCCAACACTGGATGGCTCAGCCAAAATGAAGATTCCTGCCGAGACCCAAACCGGCGGTGTATTCAGATTGCGCGGCAAAGGTATTAAACCTTTACGCTCCAGTGAACATGGCGACCTGATGGTGCATGTGGTAGTGGAAACCCCGGTAAAACTGACTAGCCGTCAGAAAGAACTGCTGCGTGAATTTGAAGAAAGCACACAAGCAGATGCAGGTAAGCACAGTCCAAAAAACAAAAGCTGGGTAGATAAAGCCAAAGACTTCTTTG
>JALRGX010000109.1 GCA_023259635.1 Methylotenera sp.
TAAAAATATGCGCCATGGGTCTTCAACCGAGAGGAATAACTCCAGGCCGATTGCCCATTGCAAGGCATTTACATAATTCTGGTCACGGTATTTGAATGGCAGCACGCCGCAGCCGGCATCACACTCAATATCCATAATTACCGACTTTTTAGGGTTTGCGTATTTGGCATTCAGGTGCTGCATCATGGCATCGCCTGATGCTGTGACTGTCTGGCCGAACAGGATCTGCCCGACGTCAGTAGTGATATGTTTGTTTTTATTGATCGCTTCGGCAATCTGCGCTGCGGCAGATGAAAATTTCTTGTCGCCTTCAGTACCGTAACTATGGAACTGGATGTGGGTCAGGTGCATTGGTAAGCCGCTACTTGCGCCCATTGTATCCAGTGTGGTGGCAAAGTTACCGGCCGCTCCCAGGTTGTTACAGTGTACGTGCAGTGGTTTTGCAATGCCCAGGTCATGCACGGCACGGCTCAGGCTTTGCAGGATTTCACGCGGGCTGACTTGGTAATGCACATTGTTTTCATCCAGATTCAGCCTGCGCTGGTTGAATTTAAAAGCGTTGATGCCGCCCGGGTTCACTACCTTGATGCCGATGGCTTGTGTCGCATGCAATATCCATGCGACGTAGTCATTAATCGCTTTCTGATCCTTTTTGGCAGCCAGCATGCGCAGGAAGTAATCATCATTACCCAGCATGGCGTAGCCGCCTTTATCAATCATCGGCGTGTCGCCCATTTCCAGGTGCGCCTGGCGTGCGTTCACCGGGGAAATGGCGGGTTCAAAAGCTGCGGTATAGCCCATTTCGATATAGCGGAAACCGGTATCGGTAGTACTGGGCGTGGCATGATGGCTGCAATGGGGGGTGCAAATATGGGCTTCAGGCTCGCTTAAGCCTTTGATTTCTTGTATCTGTTTCTGCTGGTGCTGTTGTTGATACTCCGGCAGCATCATGCGTGCAATATTCACTTTGCCGCCGCCGATGTGGCTATGCATGTCAATGGCGCCGGCCATGATAATTTTGCCGCTCAGGTCAAATGTTTTGCTGACTCTTTCTGCTTCTGCTGGCTTTGCAATAATCCGGCCATCGCGGATGTAAATATCCTCAACTACGCCATTTTTATGGTGGGCAGGGTCGTAAACCCTGCCATTCTTAAGTAAGGTAATCATGCTTTATTCTCATTTACAAGCTTTGCCTCAATGCTGGCAATCACTTCACTTAAAGTCGGTAAATTACTGTCACGTAATTTTTTAAGCGGGAGTGTGATTGAGCTGTCCATGCGGAACATTTGCCCGTTATGGTTCACGCCGGGAATTCCTACAGGAATAAATACTTCAGGAGCATGTGCAAATTTAATATCCGGGTGGCCAATTACAATAGTGGGTGCTTGGGTATCAGGAGCAGGTTGCGGATTGAAGGTGCTGACCCACAGCAAGGCATCACAGTGCGTCAATTGTTTTGCTGTTGAATAATGATAGGTGTCATATTCAGTAATGCCGTTACGGAAACGGCTTCTGGTGGGATAGCCGCTTAGCCAGGTGCTGGTGTTATTGACTGAGCTGTCACCATCACCGGAGTTGAGCGGCAGGCCAGCCGCACGTGAGTTCTCATTGAGCTTGTTGATTAGCTGCACGATGCTTTGAATGGTAAGTTCAGCATGTGGGATTTTCAGGGCGCTGGCTGACCATACAATCACTGCGTATTTTGCCGTTTTTAATTTTTCTACAAGCATACTTAAGGTGCTTGCCGCAATGCCTGCAATATGATCGGCATGTATTTTTTTGCCGTTAAGCAGTGCATTCAGCGCATTAACGATTTCCGGTAATTGCCTGGTTTCGGCAGCAATGACGGTAGGCTGTTTGCCATCAGGCGCGATATTCGCCTTTGCATTATCAGCAGGCGCCCCCAGAAAAACCAGTTCCGGCGTTGGTTTATCGAACAGGTTGTCAGTGTTCCATACCAGTTTTTCAAAAAAACGCGGATGGCTGCTTGAAATGTCAGTGCCAATCGCCAATATTACATCTGCGCGGTTTTTAATTTCAGCCAGCGTGGTAGTGAGCCAGCCACTATTCTGCATGGTGCGCATATTGCTTACAGTGGCTTCGCTATGCATATGATCAAGCGTGGCATCGGTTTTTTCTGCAAGGCTTAGCAATGCGCGCATGCCTTTGACTTCTGTGCCTAATCCCGCAAATAAAGGCTGTTTGCTGTTGCTTAGGATATCAGCGGCTGCACTGACTGCACTTTCCAGGTCAGCCGGTTTGCCGGCTAATAGGGGAGTAGTTGATATTGATGTGTTAAATGCATGTTCAAAAAATTGTACGCCTTTAGCACAGCCGTTCTGCATTGATAATGCAGGGTCAATACTTAACGTTACATCATCACATAGCAGGCCACAGGCGGGGCAGGTGGCACTAAGTCGAGCAGCATTGCGGTCGGGATTTTTCATGGTGGTATTAATTTTGCCACATTGGGCAGTTATTCTAAACCTGTTTTATTAAGGAAACGCTGATTAAATGGCTGCGCGAGTGAATTGCTACGTTACGCGGTACTCGTAACCTCGCTGTATACCGCATACTATCTCGGTTACTGCGTTCCGTGCGCCTTGCACTTCATCACGCTCGCTCAATTAATCAGCGTTTCCTTGAAAACTAATCTTAAAAGCTGGTTTATTTTAAGTGCTAAAAATGGTATTTTAACGGTCTTTTCAATGAGTAAACTTAACGGAGTAGTTATGGCAATTCAACGTACGCTTTCTATCATCAAACCTGATGCAGTTGCAAAAAATGTAATCGGTAAAATTTATACGCGTTTTGAAGACGCTGGCTTGAAAATTGTTGCTGCAAAAATGGCACAATTGACACAAGCTGAAGCTGAAGGTTTCTATGCAGTACACAAAGAGCGTCCTTTCTTTGCTGACCTGGTTAAATTCATGATTTCAGGCCCAGTAATGATTCAAGCTTTGGAAGGCGAAAACGCAGTGCAAGTTAACCGTGACCTGATGGGTGCTACTAACCCTAAAGAAGCTGCAGCAGGTACTATCCGTGCTGACTTTGCTGAAAGCATCGATGCTAATGCGGTTCATGGTTCTGATTCTGCAGAGAATGCAGCAATCGAAATCAAATACTTCTTCGGTTAATAACTGACTTTAGCCACAGATTTACACAGATAAACACGGATAAAGCCATTTGAAATGACAGTTTTTTTCGTGTTTATTTGTGAGTTTTATTTTCAATAGCAGGTAATTAACTTTGGTCAATTTGTTAAACTTTAATCAACAACAGCTCGCGCAATGGTTTGTAGAACATGGCGAAAAGCCTTTTCGCGCCAAGCAGTTGATGCGTTGGATGCATCATTTCGGTGTGCATGATTTTGAACAGATGACCGATATTGCCAAGAGCCTGCGCGAAAAACTTAGCATTGAGGCGGAAATTGTTCTGCCTACCGTGCAGCACGAACAAATATCCAATGATGGAACCCGTAAATGGTTGATTGGCACCGATACTGCCAACAGCATTGAGACTGTGTTTATCCCGGAGGATGATCGCGGCACTTTATGTGTTTCCAGTCAGGTTGGCTGTGCGCTGGAATGTACATTCTGCTCCACAGGCCGTCAGGGTTTTAACCGTAATTTAAGCGTTTCTGAAATTATTGGCCAGCTGGCAATCGCAGATAAGTCATTGCGGCAGTCGGATGGTTATGACATGCTGCAGCCCGGTGAGCGTATTATCAGCAATGTAGTGATGATGGGCATGGGCGAACCTTTGGCTAACTATGACAATGTAGTCACTGCGATGCAGATTATGCTGGATGACAGCGCTTATGGTTTAAGCCGTCGCCGTGTCACACTTTCAACCAGCGGGTTGGTTCCTGCTATGGATAGGCTGAAAGAAGATTGCCCGGTAGCGCTTGCGGTTTCCTTGCACGCACCGAATGACGCATTGCGTGATGTGATCGTTCCAATCAATAAAAAATACCCGCTTAAAGAGTTAATGGCGGCATGCAACCGTTATCTGGAAAAAGCGCCACGTGATTTTGTCACGTTTGAATATGTCATGCTGGATGACGTCAATGATACTGTCGAGCATGCACACCAATTGCTGGAATTGGTTAAAAATGTATCCTGCAAATTTAATTTAATCCCTTTTAATCCTTTTCCCAACAGTGGATATGAAACTTCCAGGCCGAGTCATGTCAGGGTGTTTCGTGACATCCTGATGCAGGCTGGTTATGTGGTGACTGTGCGCAAAACTCGCGGTGAGGATATTGATGCCGCATGCGGTCAGTTAGCTGGTAAAGTACTGGATAAAACAAAACGTACTACCAAGCGTATTCCAATTGAGGCAATTACATGAGCAAGATCAGTGTTGTAGATTCCATTACTTTTATGGCCGGCTTGAAAAAAATGAGTTTTGGTAAATTAGGGGTGGCTATATTCATTTCTATTATGGCTGCTGGCTGCGCCAGTCAGCAACAGAGGGAAACTGAAGATAAGAATTTGAAGGATCGTGCCCGCTCACATACAGATCTGGGTGCTGTCTATTATCAGCAAAGGCAGCTGGAGATTGCTTTAGAGGAATTTACGCTGGCTGTAAAAATTGATCCTGATTTTGGCCAGGCCTATAACGGTCTGGGTTTGGTGCATTCGGCGCTAGGCCAGGATGATCTGGCGGAGAAAAATTTCAAGCGCGCATTGCAACTTGAGCCTAACAATTCTGAATCACATAATAATTTTGGCATTTTTTTATGTGGCAGGAACCGTATAGATGAATCGGTAAAAGAGTTTATGGCTGCAGTGAAAAATCCATTATATACAACACCTGTAATAGCCTATACCAATGCGGGTATCTGTTCATTGCGCAAACAGGATGAAGCTAATGCCGAGATTTATTTTCAAAGGGCGCTAGACATAGAACCGCTAGCATCTGTAGCTGCATATCAGCTGGCTGCAATTCAATTTAAACGCAATGACGCGGCTAAAGCCAAAACTACATTGCAAAATGCGGTATTAAGTCAGCCAAGCCCTGAAAATTTATGGCTGTTTATACAAATCGCACGCAAGTTAGGCGCTAAAGATGACGAGGCTAGTTACGCATTGCAATTGCGTCGTCAATATCCTGATTCTGAGCAGGCAAAATTATTAGCAAGTGGAAAGTAGTTATGGCTGAATCGCAGGAAAAAGAAAAAATGGGTAGTGAGCAGCAAAGCGAGCCGCTCTTGTTTGGGGAGGCGTTGCAGGCGGCACGGATTGCTAAAGAGCTTACGCTACAGGATGTATCCGACAGTTTGCGCTATAGCGTTAAACAGATTGACGCGCTGGAAAAGTCTGAGTTTGATTTGTTGCCTGATGCCATGATAACGCGTGGTTTTATCCGTAATTATGCAAGGCTGCTGGAGCTGGATGCAGAACCTTTACTGGCAAGTTACCGCAAAGCCGCTTCATCTGAGCCTGGCAAGGAGATCATTGTACAATCTTCAATGCGTCCGATTCAGCTCACTAAAGAGAGTCAACCATGGCTTAAATATATACTGGCCAGCATACTGGTGTTGCTATTTTTGCTGGCATGGCTGTTTTATGTGGACTATATGCCTAAATCAACAATTCTAACAGCATCGACGGCGCCGGAAGTTGTTGAAGTGGCGGTTCCTTCGGCTACAGAGCCGTTGCCGGAAATTGCGCTGCCTGCGGCACAGCGCGAGGCTGATGGCGATACGGCGGCAACTGAAGTGCTTGCGGATTCTGCTTTAAACGATGTTACGACGGTTACAACTGCTGCTGATTTGAAATCATCTGCGTTACCGCTAACCCAACAAGCTTCGGCCGCTGCAAGTGCTGGCGTAGCAGAGATGGCTGCCAATAAAACAGTAGGTATGGTTTTTACAGAGCAAAGCTGGGTACGCATCACAGATAAGTCCGGTAAGCATATTTATGAAAAAATGTCGCATGCCGGTGATAAAGAAACTGTTAATGCTGCACCGCCATTAACCTTGATTATAGGCAATGCCAGCGCCACCAAACTAAAGTTAGAAGGTCAGGACATTGATCTTGCCCCCAATACCCAAAATAATGTTGCACGTATTACACTGGAGTAACTGTTGAGTTTGTCTATACAAATTAAACCACGTCATACATTACAGGTGATGATTGGTCATGTCCCTGTTGGCGGTGGCCTGGGTGGTACGACTCCAGCGCCAGTCGTAGTGCAGAGTATGACTAACACAGATACCGCTGATGCTGCCGCAACAATTAACCAGATTTATGCGTTGTGGCAGGCGGGGTCTGAAGTTGTAAGGATTACCGTTAACTCTCCCGAGGCTGCAGTACAAGTTGGCAATATCCGTCGCGGATTGGATGCGCGAGGCTGCAATGTGCCTTTGGTGGGGGATTTCCACTATAACGGCCATAAATTGCTGGCACAATATCCTGACTGTGCTGAGGCGCTAGCCAAATACCGCATTAATCCCGGTAATGTAGGCAAGGGTTCCAAACGTGACGAGCAGTTTGCCGCCATGATTGAAGCCGCTATCCAGTATAAAAAAGCAGTCCGTATCGGCGTTAACTGGGGTAGCCTGGACCAGGCCAAAATGGCGCAAATGATGGATGATAATGCCAAGCTGGCGACGCCATTGAGTGCTGATGCACTCATGCGCGAAGCATTGATCCAGTCTGCATTGGAAAGTGCAGAACAGGCTGTGGCGCTGGGGCTGTCATCTAACCAGATTATTATTTCCTGTAAAGTGAGTGACGTGCAGGATTTGGTCAAAGTGTACAGCGAATTGTCTAACCGCTGCGATTATCCTTTGCATTTAGGCCTTACCGAAGCCGGAATGGGGTCAAAAGGAATAGTGGCCTCTACAGCAGCGCTAGCTTTATGCTTGCAGCAGGGTATCGGTAATACAATTCGCGTGTCATTGACGCCAGAGCCGAATGAATCACGTACAAAAGAAGTTATCGTGGCGCAGGAAATTCTGCAAACGATGGGGATTCGCTCATTTACACCACTGGTAACAGCATGCCCGGGCTGTGGTCGAACCACTTCGACCTATTTCCAGGAACTTGCCATGCAGATACAAACCTATCTGCGTAACCAGATGCCGGCATGGCGTGGTAAATATGCAGGGGTGGAGAATATGAGCGTGGCAGTCATGGGGTGTGTTGTAAACGGCCCAGGCGAGTCCAAGCTTGCAAATATAGGCATTAGCCTGCCGGGCACTGGTGAAGTGCCGGTTGCTCCAGTATTTGTGGATGGAGAGAAAACAGTCACGCTGAAAGGCGATAATATCGCACAGGAGTTTCAGTTGATTGTTGAAGATTATGTACAGAAAAATTATGCCGAGGGTGGCAAGCTGCGTGTAAACTCCGCTTCAAAAACCATTCCTATCCAAGTTGTAAATAAATAACAATCAATCATTAAAAATTCATGAGCAATAAATTTCAAAGTAACTCTAAATTTCAGAGTATCAAAGGTTTCTACGACATACTGCCAGAAGCAACTCCGTTATGGTTCAAACTTGAGGATACCGCACGCCGCGTTTTAGGGCGGTATGGTTATAAAAATATCCGCATGCCATTGGTTGAGCCTACAGAGTTGTATGTACGTAGTGTGGGTGAACATACTGATATTGTTGAAAAAGAAATGTACGCCTGGGAAGATGCGTTGAATGGCGATAAGCTGGCACTGCGTCCGGAAGGCACCGCAGGCTGCGTGCGTGCAGTGGTGGAGCATAACCTGACCTACAATGGTCCGCAGCGTTTGTGGTACAGCGGCCCAATGTTCCGACACGAGAACGTGCAAAAAGGCCGCCAGCGCCAATTTCATCAAATAGGTGTAGAAGCATTCGGTTTTGATACGCCGGAAGTAGATGCCGAGCAAATAGTGATGCTAGCTCGACTTTGGCGTGAACTGGGCATTCAGGATGTCGAACTGCAAATCAACAGCATCGGAGATGCGCATGAGCGTGCAGAGTACCGTGATGTACTGATCGCTTATTTTGAGCAGCATGCAGACCTGCTGGATGAAGATGCCAAGCGCCGGTTGCATACTAACCCGCTACGCATACTTGATACCAAGAATCCGCGCATGCAGGCGATGTGCGAAGCAGCGCCCAAGCTAATTGATTGCCTGGGTGATGAAACCCGCGCACATTTTGATGGTCTGTGTAAAAGACTCACGGAAGCTGGCGTCGCTTATAAAATTAATCCGCGCCTGGTTCGTGGCCTGGATTATTACAATCGCACTGTATTTGAATGGGTGACAACTAAATTGGGCGCACAGGGCACGATTGCCGGCGGTGGCCGCTATGATACCTTGGTAGAACGTTTGGGTGGCAGTGCAACAGCCGCCTGCGGTTTTGGTATTGGTCTTGAGCGCGTATTTCTGTTAATGCAGGAATATGGCATCACCGCCACTGATGCACCGGATGTTTACCTGGTGAATGTTGGTGAATTGGCAGAATCAGCCGCGTTTGCACTGGCAGAACGTTTACGTAATGCAGATGTGGAAGTGGTGCTGCATACCGGTGGAGGCAGCTTTAAATCACAAATGAAAAAAGCAGACAGAAGCCAGGCCAGATATGCCATGATTCTGGGGGATGATGAGGTGAATAATCAGCAGGTAACATTAAAGCCGATGCAGTCCGCTTCAGACCTATCGGCTGAAAATAAGCCGGCACAGGTATTATGCAGCATTGAAGAAGCCATAGAAATCATTACCGCCGGTAAAGTCTAGAGTTTTTAGAGACAACCCTAATAACGTAGGTTTAAGATTAATCAAGTTAATATGACCGTCGACTTACAAACGAAGCAGCCAGCCCAATCGTTGCCTTTATTGCAGCTTGAGCATGTAAGCATATCGCCTAAAAAGATGCCGCATCGCTTGCTGGTGAACGATGTCAGTTTCAGTATCGAGATAGGGAAGACCACGTGTGTGGTTGGTGAATCCGGCAGTGGGAAAAGTTTGACGGCACTCGCGATTATGGGTTTGCTGTCTAACCAGCTGACACTAAATGGCGGCAGGGTGTTATTTAATGATGCTGAAAATGGCGTGATTGACCTTACCAAGCTGGATGACGAAAGTCTGCGTAAGCTGCGTGGCGATAAAATTGCCATGATTTTTCAGGAGCCGATGACCTCCCTGAATCCGGTGCTGACCGTGGGCTATCAAATTGGCGAGAGTCTCACTACCCATCTTGGTCTTAGGGGTGAGCATTTAAACAGTAAAATAGCCAGTTTGCTGGAAATGGTAGGCATACCGGCTGAACGGGCGCAAAGTTATCCTGATGAGTTGTCCGGGGGCCAGCGTCAGCGCGTGATGATTGCGATGAGCATTGCGTGCGAGCCAAGCCTGTTGATTGCCGATGAACCGACTACCGCACTGGATGTTACTGTTCAGGCGCAAATCCTTAAGTTGTTGAGTGAGCTTAAAACCCGCATGAATATGGGGATGCTGTTTATCACGCATGATTTTGGGGTGGTTGCAGACATTGCCGATAATGTAGTTGTCATGTTCAGAGGGCAGATTGTCGAATCAGGCACACGGGAACAGGTGTTGTGCAATCCGCAGCATCCGTATACCAAAGCCTTGCTAGCTTGCGTTCCTGATGCCGAAGGCGAAAAACGACTAAAACCAATTGATTACTCATGGCTGACAGGCGACCATACTGCAGCAGAAGCAGGCGAGGCGATGCATGAGTGAGAATATCCTGGTCGCCAGGAATCTGGTTAAAACCTATACCCAGCGTAGTGGCAGGTTTGGTTTTGGCTCTACACAGCTAAAAGCCCTGAATGATGTCAGCATCAATTTGCGCACAGGCAAGACATTAGCTGTTGTAGGTGAATCTGGTAGCGGTAAATCCACGTTGGCACGTTGTCTGTTACAATTGCAACCCTTGGATAGCGGTGAAGTATTATTTCAAGGGCAGGATATGGCAAAATTGCAGCCCAATGCCCTGAGAGGTATACGCAAGAATCTGCAGATGGTGTTTCAGGACCCGTTTGCATCGCTTAACCCACGCATGCGCATCGGTGAAATTGTCGGTGAAGGGTTGCTGATACATGGTTTGGGCGATAGCAGGGAGCAGCAGAAAAAAGTAATCGCGATGTTAAAGCGTGTTGGCCTGACCGAAGCTGATATGCAAAAATACCCACATGAATTTTCGGGTGGACAGCGGCAGCGCGTTGGTATTGCACGGGCTTTGGTGCTGCATCCGCAGGTAGTAGTCTGTGATGAGCCGGTGTCTGCTTTGGATGTTTCTATCCAAGCGCAGATTCTGTTGCTGTTAAAAGAATTACAGCAGGAAATGGCGTTAAGTTATATTTTTATCAGCCATGATTTACGTGTGGTACGACACATCGCTGATGATATGGTAGTAATGTACCGTGGGCAGATTGTAGAGCAGGGTTTGGTATCCGATATATACGCGGAACCAGAACATAGTTATACGCAGAATTTGCTTGCAGCGATTCCAGGAAAACACGTGAACGGTTAAATTAAACGCAATTTAAGTGATTGATTGTTATAAAATTATAAAGTACTAAAAAGATTTACATAAGATTGGAATATTGAATGGCATACGATTTAGAAGAACAAGAGCAGATAGACGAATTAAAAGCCTGGTGGAAAACCTATGGCAAGCTGGTTAGCAATGCCTTGCTTGGCCTGCTTGTAGTTTATGCAGCTTATCAAGGCTGGCATTACTATCAGGGTAAGCAGGCAGTAGAGGCTTCAACAGAATTTCAGTCATTGCAAATGACTGATGAAAAAGATGTGAAAGCTATCCAGTCAAAAGCAGCCATTATTATGGATAAATATGCATCTACTCCATATGCCGGTCGTGCTGCATTGTTTGCAGCCAAAACCAATTATGCAAACAATGATGCCAAGAGCGCAAAGGCGCAGCTGGAATGGGCAGTCAAAAACGCAAAGGAAACATCAGTCAGTGCGATTGCAAGCTTGCAACTGGCTAATATTTTGGCTGAAGAAAAAGATTACGAAGGTGCGTTGAAATTATTGGAAACCAGGCATGATGCAGGTTTTGATGGCCTGTTCTCTGATTTAAAAGGTGATGTTCTAGTAGCGCTTGGTAAAAAAGCTGAAGCAAAAGCTGCTTATGAGGATGCACTCACAAAATTGAATGCACAAGGCAAATATCATGTGCTGACACAGCAAAAACTTGAGGCTTTGGGTTAAAAATTGACACAACTTACTAAGAAATCAAAACTCCTGCTGCTTTGCAGTTTAATATTGCTCGCATCCTGCAGCACCATCACGGATTTAAAAACCGATATTTCAGAACGTGTTTTTGGCCGTGAAGCGGCTGAACCGCTGGAACCTTTGGCTGAAATCAAGGAAGCTGCCAGTGTTGGCATATTGTGGCAAACCAAACTTGGCAGTAACGGCATTTATGATTTTACGCCGGCCGTAGATGCTGGTTATGCTTATGTGGCAAGTGCTGAGGGCGAGCTAAGTAAGCTGGATGTTACAAGCGGTGCTCAGGCATGGCGTGTAAATGTAGGTGAAAAACTGACTGGCGGCGTAGGCGTAGGCGGTAGTTTGGTGATTGTCGGTACGCAGAAGGGTGTGGTCTATGCCTATGATATCTCAGGAAAGCTGCAGTGGAAATCACGATTAAGCAGTGAAGTATTAAGCGCCCCTAAATATTTTGATGGATTGGTTATCGTGCGTACTGGTGATAGCCGTATTTACGGTATTAATGCTGATGATGGCAGCCGTAAATGGGTTTACGACCGTACGGGACCGGCACTGAGTTTACGTAGCAGTGCAGGTGTGGTTGTAGATGGTGGTGCTGTATATGCAGGATTTGCCGGCGGTAAACTGGTTTCTATTCGTGCCGATAATGGCAAAATCATGTGGGAGGCCTCTGTTGCGCAGCCTAAGGGTGTAACAGAAATCGAACGTATCGCAGATATCACCAGCTTGCCTGTTGTCGATGGGCCATTGGTATATGCGGTTGCTTACCAGGGGCGTATCGCTGCGGTAGACAGGTCAACCGGTCGCATAGTATGGAATCGAGATATATCCAGCCTGTCAGGTTTAAGCACAGAAGATGCGAGGATTTTTGTGTCACACGCTATCGGCTCTGTATACGCGCTGGATTATGCCACGGGTAAAACATTCTGGCGTCAGGCTGGACTCAAAAATCGTCAGTTAACTGCGCCGCTGGCTATGCACGCTTTGATAGCAGTCGGTGATGTTGAAGGTTATGTACATTTTTTAAGTCGTGAAGATGGTGCGTTAAGTGCGCGAGTAAAAACTGGAGATAGCCAGATTATGCCAATAATGACATCAATTAATAGTAATACATTGCTCGTACAGTCACGCGACGGTGGTGTATATGCCATACAGATCAAATAGAAACAGCAGTATTTTTTAAACGGCTCATATGATACCTACCATTGTTCTGGTTGGCCGGCCTAATGTTGGCAAGTCAACCTTATTTAATCGACTCACAAAAAGTCGTGATGCACTTGTTGCGGATTTCCCCGGCTTAACCCGTGATCGCCATTATGGTCGTGGTTTAGGTGCGAGTCAGCCTTACCTTGTAGTTGATACCGGAGGCTTCGAGCCCAATACAGATAGCGGCATTCTCAAAGAGATGGCAAAGCAGACGCTGCAGGCGATTGATGAAGCTGATGCTGTGATATTCCTCGTGGATGGACGTCAGGGTGCCACACCACAGGACATGGAAATTGCTAACCGCCTGCGTAAGTGCAGATGCCCGGTGCTACTTGCTGTAAACAAAACGGAAGGGATGCAAAAGGCGGTTGTCAGTGCGGATTTCCACGAGCTGGGTTTAGGTTATCCTTTATCCATATCTTCTGCACACGGCGAGGGTGTGCGCGACATCATCGAGTTGGCCTTAGAGAACTTTAAGGTAGAAGAAGATGAGCCGACCACAGATTATACTGGCGATAGAATTCCTAAAGTGGCGATTGTCGGGCGCCCAAATGTAGGTAAATCTACATTGGTAAATGCCTTGCTCGGTGAAGACCGCGTGATTGCGTTTGACCAGCCTGGAACTACACGTGATTCTATTCATATTGACCTTGAAAAAAACGGCAAACATTACACGCTGATTGATACAGCCGGCGTGCGCAAACGTGGCCGCGTGTTTGAAGCGATTGAAAAATTTTCTGTCATTAAAACCATCCAGGCCATTGAAGAAGCTAATGTGGTGATACTGGTGGTGGATGCGCAGGAAGGCATTACCGAACAGGATGCACACGTTGCGGCGTATATTCTGGATGCAGGCCGGGCCTTGGTAGTGGCGATTAATAAATGGGACGGCCTTAAAGAAGACGAGCGGGACTGGATCAAGCGCGAGATTGACCGTAAATTGCAGTTCCTGGATTTTGCTGAATTCCACTACATCTCGGCCTTGCGTAAAAAAGGTCTGCCTGAATTATTTAAATCAGTGGATATTGCCTACAAGGCTGCATTTGCCAAGCTTGCTACACCGCAGCTGACACGCGTGTTGCAGGATGCGTTACAGCAACATCAGCCACCTATCAGCAAGGGTATACGCCCCAAGCTGCGTTATGCGCATCAGGGTGGCAGTAACCCGCCTGTAGTCGTCATTCACGGCAGCCATGTTGATGGCGTGAAGGATGCATACACACGTTTCCTGGAAAAAACATTCCGCCGTACCTTTCAGCTCTCAGGAACGCCGCTTAGGGTGCAGTATAAACAAGGCCATAATCCATTTGCCGAGGATGATGAGAAGCGTAAGCCGGGTGAGGGGATTGTAAGCATGCGCCGTCGTAAAACAGCGCAGCGTGCTGAACTTAAAGCCAAGAAAGACGCTGAAGATATGGATAGGAAAGCGAAAAGGCGCTAGATATATTCTTTAAATCCTCTGGATTGCCGCATCGTACGTGCTTTTTATGACTGTATACCTTCACTGCGAGGGCTTTAGCCCGTAGCAGTCCAGACAAAAACCAACAGCTCAGGAATTGCTGGTTTATTTCATGCAGTCATTGCAAGCGAAATGAAGGAATTTATGCTTGCATACAAATCAACACATATAGATTGCCGCGTCGCTTTGATTCTTGCAATGACGGAATAGATCAGTATCTTCCTGAGGAATTTCTTCAGTTGTTGGGATGTTGCTCGAGTTTTTTATTCTCTTTCGGTAATTCATAAGGGTCTGCGACATAAGCAGGCCCTTTCATGATCATCACTACAACACAGCCAATGGCTGCTGCACCTATAAAAAAGAAGATGCTGAAAATAATACCCAGGCAAAGGTAAATAGTTTTTTGCTGCTCGGGGTTTAGTGCTGGATTACTGAAGTAAGTGTACATAATTACGGTACACGGTATGGCAATACATGCCATAAAGATACGAGGCAGTTTTTTAAGTAAAACCCATTCGAATCCTGATGGTGTTTTAATAAATCCGGGAAGCTTATTAAAGTAATTCATGGATTGAATGGGGTAGGTTTAATTATGGTCAGTATAGACTTTCCCAGAATTTCCACCATACGCGATCATCTGTAGGGGTGGTCTTGGCAAACATTGCACTGTCAGGGTAATTCTTTTGTAAAACCCGCATTGTGTCATTTTTTAAGTCATCTAACCCAAGTAAGCCATAGGCACTGATTTGAATGACTAGAGCTTCTTCAACACTCGGGGTTTGCGGGTAGTTTTCCAATACATATTTAGTACGGTTAACGGCAGCAAGATAAGCCTGGCGTTTCATGTAGTAGCGTGCAATATACAGCTCACTTTCCGCGAGGCTGTTAGCCAGGTATACCATGCGCTGCGAGGCATCTTTAGCATAACGGCTTTTCGGATAGCGGGTAACAAGATCCTTAAATGCCATAAATGAATCCCGCAACGAGCGTGGGTCGCGGTCACTGATTTGTTGTTTGGTGGCCTTTTCCAATATGCCGCGTTCTGTAAAGATCGCCAGGCCTTTCAGGTAGTAGGCATAATCAACGTTAGGGTGATTAGGATGCAGTTTAATAAAGCGATCTGCAGCAGCAACGGCTAATACAGGATCCTGGTTTTTATAATGCGCGTAAGCCGTTTCCAGTTGCGCTTGTGTAGCATATCTGCCATGTGGAAAACGTGATTCCAGTTTGTTGAAATATTCTATGGCTTTTGGGTAATCCTTATCAATCATCTTTTCCGCGCCCATCTGATAGATGCGTTCCGCGGGTAACCCCTTGGTGTCATCGAATTCGGTAGGCTCACCGAAAATTGCACAAGCATTGAGTAACAAGGTAAATGTTAAAATTAAGATATACTTCATGCCAAACCACCTTTATGAATTTCAGCAATTATAACCGATGACAGACACTACTCCACAATCTCTTGATAATTCCCTTACATTAACTATTCCACATGATTTGGGTGGCCTGCGACTTGATGTTGCTTTGCAGCGATTGTTGCCCGAACACTCCCGCTCCCGCTTGCAGGCATGGATTAAAGAAGGGCTTGTGACGGTTGATGGGGAAGCAAGTACTTCTAAAACTAAAGTATGGGGCGGGGAGCACGTAGTTGTTGAGGTGCAGGCAAAGCCGGAACAGCATGCCTTCAAGGCACAGGATATCCCGCTCAACATCGTTTATGAGGATGATCATATTCTTGTGATCAATAAACCTGCCGGTATGGTAGTGCATCCGGCAGCTGGCAACTGGGAGGGAACATTGCTAAATGCTTTGTTGTTCCATGCACCGCAATTGCATGATGTACCACGTGCCGGTATTGTGCACCGGCTGGATAAAGACACCAGCGGTTTACTGGTGGTAGCCAAAACTATCAATGCACAGACGCACCTGGTGCGGCAGCTGCAGGCGCGTACGGTAAAGCGCGAGTATCGCGCTATCGTATGGGGGCAGTTGTGGCGCAACGGTACCGTTGACCAGCCAATAGGGCGAGATCCGCGTTCACGTACTAAAATGGCAATAAATCGTATGGGTAAGCCAGCGATTACGCGTTATGAGATTCTAGAGCGTTTCTCGGTACATACCTATTTGCGCTGCAATCTTGAAACCGGCCGTACGCACCAGATCCGCGTACACATGCAGTTCTTAAAAGCGCCATTGGTAGGTGACCCTGTGTACGGTTACCGCGGTATTGTGCCAATTCGTGCCATGACCCAGACATTGCGCGATGCGGTCAGCAACTTTCACCGGCAAGCGCTGCATGCGATTAAGTTGGGCCTGGTTCATCCTGCTACCAATGAGTTTATGGAATGGCAAATTGAATTGGCAGATGACATGAAAGTGCTTCTGGAAGCAATGCGCCATGAAGACGTAAAAGATGATGAAGAAGCGTTTGAACTGAGCATGGAGCCATATCTTGCCGATGAAGACTACGAATACGACGATGATGAGTTCGACGAATTTGAAGAAGATGATGGCGATTTAGAACCAGAGAATTAAATCGGTAAATGGAACTGGCGTGCTTATGCATGCTAATTCTTTTAAGGCAGAAAGTCAGGCCACAATCCAATTCTCAGCTTCAAAAATCTCTGAGTTGGAAAATATCCTGACTTGGCAGGGTAGCGCAAATGCGAACATCTTCACCAGATTTGCTACCCACTGAGCATCTGTCACGACTGCAATCTTCTCCCATGCTTTCAGGTGAGTGAATCCAAGTTTTGAGTCATCCCACATAGCCCCGGTGGTAAAGCCCTTGAAATCAGGGGTAAGCTGATACAGCATGCGTATCTGTTTATGCTTCCCAAGCGCTGAATCAACGGCAGGGATGAGGACAGTCTTATAATCTTTCGCATCGATCTCTCCTGAAGCACTAATGCCAACTACATAATCAGGAAGCTTGGTAAGTAGCTTCATCATGATGAGTCTCCATATGGAAAAAGTGGACTACTATTGAATCTTAAGCCTGTAATTGTGGTAATTCAACTTAAAGTCGAGGTGGTGTATGGTTATTTGCCGTACTTTAAGTTTTAGCGCATATTTTTCAAGAGCAGTGATTTCACAACCTCGGCCACGGCGTTACCAAGAAGCAAATGCTGGTCAAGATCAAGATGCACCCCATCTACGTTACTTGATGTGATGACGTCGCCAGCATCGAAGAAATGACAAGCTGCTTCTTTGCACACCTGGCGATAAGCAGCAGATAATCCAATACACTTAGTTTCGCCGCCTTTGAATTTTTGCGCAATTGGTCCTTTAGGCGTTTGGATGGCTGGTGGTGCAACCACAAGTATTTCTGGCAATGGCATGCCTGGTTCGATAGGCGCGGTGCGGATAGCGGAGATGAGCGCACTAATGCCTTGAGATGAATGCCAGGCGTTGTACTCATGCATGGACTGAAAGTCGTTTGTTCCGAGCATGAGGATCACCAACTCAAGTGGCGAGTGGATTTCGATGCGTTGAGCCAACCCGGCAAGACCATTCCGTCCAGGTTTGAAAGGATCACCCCATGCGGTGCGTCGGCCGTTAAGGCAATCTTCGATGACACGAACAGGCTGCCCAGAAGTGCAGAGAGACACTTCCATGACCCCAGGCCAGCGTTGCTCGAAATGCAAGCGATTTCGTGTCATTGGAATAATGCCCCAGGACAATGAATCAGAATAAACTAGTATATGCTGCACGATAGCTCCCAAGTTATAGGTTTAGATGTTGTGACTCATGTGCTCGGGTGGATACACATTGGTTTGGCCTGGGATGCCGAATCCCTGGCACCCCAGCGTCGCTTGATCTTGGTATCCTCGATCTTGAACCATTCCATAGCCACCAATTTGTAAGACTTATCGCTGGGCTGGTGCATGGAATGTTCCTGCACAGCCACGATATTGCCCTCTGCAATTATGCCCTGAACATTGAGTTGCATGCTATAGCCTTCAATCAGCAGTTGCCGGACTGACTTGATCTACACAAACAGGCCTTTACCGAAAATATCCTGGATTTTGGTATCTTCAGCGAGCAATTAACGCAATTTGTCTAGCTCGCAGTTATTGAACTGCTTCAACATATTAGAGGAAAACCAGTTTAGCATTTTCTCCAGAGGCCATTGTTTTTATTACACCTATGCCAAGCCAATATAATAAATGTACCGGTTATTTCTTTCGGTGCCATAATTTTGCGTGTAAGTATTGCGCTATTGCATGTAAAACACTATAACTTGTGTAGCGAGAAAAGTGATGTGGATTAGATAAACGTTATATTTGTTATCATGGCAAGCAGCTAAGAGATGTGTGTAGGGATGGAAAAGGAAATCACAAGTTCACAGGGTGTGCTGTAGATTGAAACAGGGGTAACATATGACAAAATCATTACATTTTATTCAGCCTGACTGGCCGGCACCAGTCAATGTAAAGGCCCTGCAGACCACGCGCGTTGGTGGCGTGAGTAGTGGGGCGTATAGCAGCTTGAATCTGGGTGCCCATGTGAATGATGACCCGGTGGCAGTGGCAGCAAACCGGCAGTTACTGAGCTCTTATCTGCCAAGTGAGCCGGTGTGGGTGAATCAGGTGCATGGTGTTGAGGTCATAGATGCAGCTGTTAGCAGTTGCCTGCAAAATGCTGATGCTTCGTTTGCCACCAAACCGAATGTTGTTTGTGTGACGATGACGGCAGATTGCCTGCCGGTATTGCTTTGCGATAAAAAGGGTAGTGTGGTTGCCGCTGTACATGCCGGTTGGCGTGGATTGTGTGATGGTGTGATTGAAGCGGCAGTTGCAAAAATGCAGGTGCCGGCAAGTGGAATATTGGCATGGCTGGGCCCGGCAATTGGCCCGAATGCTTTTGAGGTGGGCAATGATGTCAGGGACCAGTTTATGGCTAAAGATAGTCGCGCTGAACTGGCATTCAAAAAGCATGGTGATAAATGGTTGTGTGATTTGTATTTGATTGCAAAACAGCGTTTGAACACCTTGGGTGTACCCGGTATTTACGGTGCCGGAGTGAACGAGAATTTTTGTACTTATACAGATAAAGAGAGATTCTTTTCATTCAGGCGCGATAACGCTACGGGTCGCATGGCTAGTATGATCTGGCTGGCGAATAGTTAGGAAGTTGCAGATTTATCCTCATTCGTCATTGCGAACGCAGTGAAGCAATCCATGCGTTTTGCGAATCGGTACATTCCAAGTCGCTTGGCGGGTTTACTAGGGCTTAGGGTATCCCTGGAATTATATATATCTGAGAACGCTTTCCACAATGATGGAATGTTCCATCGTAACTTTAGAATTGACAATCTAACTGGAGAATTGACAGTTTAACTGGGCTATAATAGCGGCTATTCATTTCTTTCAAGTTTCACATGTCAATCCCTGATTTTTCCGTTTTGGTTTGGATTATTATCGCTAGCTTTGCAGGTGGCATATTGAGCGTGTCCCTGGCCGGCATATTTGCACTTAATCTGCGTACCGCCTGGATCCCTATGTTGGTGAGTTATGCGATTGGCGCGATGTTGGGTGCGGTATTTCTTGAGATATTGCCGCATGCGTTTGAAAAGGCTGCCAATGTTGAAAGCATTTCCGTTACCTTGCTATTTGGCCTGATGCTGTTTTTTGTACTTGAAAAACTGGTGATATGGCGCCATTGTCATGGGGATCATTGTGAAGTGCATGCGATTCATACCGAGGCAAATTGCCCGGATGCAAGTCACAGCGGTGCAGAAAGCACTGCCAAATTCAGGGCGGTAACGCTGCAAGCACCTTCTATTTTGCATAGCCATCACGCACATGCGCATAGCCATCACGATGGCGGCCGTAGTGGCATGATGATTATGATTGGTGATACCTTTCATAATTTTGTTGATGGTGTTCTGATCGCCGCAGCTTTTTTGGTGGATATAAAGCTTGGTATGGTGACTGCACTGGCGATTATTTCTCATGAAATACCGCAGGAAGTAGGCGATTTTCTGATTCTGCTGCACTCAGGCTACAGTAAGAAACAGGCTTTTATTTTTAATCTGGTTTCAAGTCTGGCAACATTGGTTGGCGGTTTGGTTGCTTATTTTTCCTTGCAATATGTAATGGGCTGGATACCTTACATTTTAGGGCTGGCAGCAGCAAGCATGATATATGTTGCCGTGGCTGACTTGATTCCAAGTTTACACAAGCGTACAGAATTAAAAGCTACGATTGGTCAGGTATTACTGATCAGCTTGGGTGTCGCTACTATCTGGATTGCTGAGGTCCTGCTTGAGTAGTTGCTTGCTTTTGTAATGGCGGCGGTGCTTCGCGCCCATTATCCATAGCAGTAGGGCGCATGGCAGCAGGCCATAAAAAATGAAAGTTAGTAAACCAGCCGTTACGGATTTTTCTGTAGCAGACATTAGGATAACGACGTAAAGCCATGCAATAACAATAATATACATGGCGCAATAATAACCATATTTTAAGATTTACAGGTTTTTTTATGACAAATAAAACAGCAGTTAAAAACGCTACACCCAAAGTTGGCTTTGTGTCCCTGGGTTGCCCTAAGGCAGGTTCTGATGCAGAGCGCATTCTTACCCAGTTGCGTGCAGAAGGTTACGAGATTTCGGGCAGTTATGATGAAGCTGATTTAGTGGTGGTGAATACCTGTGGCTTTATTGATAGCGCCGTAGAAGAATCACTGGATGCCATTGGTGAGGCCATTAATAAAAATGGCAAGGTAATCGTTACCGGTTGTCTAGGTGCAAAAGCCGGTGTGGTTGAAACTGCACATCCTAACGTACTTGCGGTTACCGGTCCTCACGCGCTGGAAGAAGTGATGACTGCCGTGCATGCAAACCTGCCTAAACCACATGAGCCTTTTGTTGATCTGGTACCGCCACAGGGGATCCGCTTAACGCCTAAGCATTATGCGTACCTTAAAATTTCAGAAGGCTGTAACCACCGCTGCAGTTTCTGCATTATTCCAAGTTTGCGTGGCGATCTTGTAAGCAGGCCGATTGGTGAAGTGCTGAATGAGGCTGAGAACCTTGTTAATGCCGGCGTGAGTGAGATTATGGTGATCTCGCAGGATACTTCTGCCTATGGTGTGGATGTGAAATACCGTCCTGGTTTCTGGAATGGGCGCCCGGTAAAAACACGCATGACCGGGCTTACTAAAGCATTAAGCGAGCTGGATGTATGGG
Source organism: Methylotenera sp. (assembly GCA_023259635.1). Lineage (GTDB taxonomy): Bacteria > Pseudomonadota > Gammaproteobacteria > Burkholderiales > Methylophilaceae > Methylotenera. Next base: position 21,066 of record JALRGX010000109.1, read on the forward strand.
TGCGGTTGCATTATGTGTACCCATATCCACATGTGGATGAAGTGATCCCGCTGATGGCAGATGGGTTGATCCTGCCATATCTGGATGTACCGTTCCAGCACGCTAGCCCGCGTATCCTTAAAGCAATGAAACGCCCGGCCAGTAGCGAGAATAATCTGGCGCGAATTAAATCCTGGCGCGAAATTTGCCCTGATATTGCGATACGCAGCACATTTATTGCTGGGTTTCCGGGTGAAACTGAAGAAGACTTTCAGATGCTACTTGATTTCCTGGAAGAAGCACAGCTGGACCGTGTAGGCTGCTTTGCTTATTCTGCAGTAGATGGTGCGGCAGCAAATGCGTTGCCTGACCAGGTGCCGGAGGAAATCAAGCAGGAGCGTTTAAGCCGCTTTATGGAAGTGCAGGAGCGTATCAGTGCAGCCAAGTTGCATGCCAAAATCGGCAGTATTCAAACGGTATTGGTTGATGAGATTGTGACGGATGTAGAAGGCAATATTGAAGCGATTGGTCGAACCAAAGCAGACGCGCCTGAGATCGATGGCGTTGTTTATTTAGAGGATGCCGAAGGGTTGAATCCTGGCGATTTTGTTGAAGTGGAGATTTATAGTGCTGATGGTCATGATTTAAGAGGCGGGCCGCCCAGAGCATAAGGCTACCTGAGTAGTAATATTACACATTATAAAGACCTTGTATTTTTCATGGTCTTTATTCCTGGTTTGTATTATATTGTCAGAAATTTTAGATAAATTGATTGGTAATAAATTGGTATGGCTATCAAATTGTATGGGCATATCTTAATTTTCTGTTAATCATATTTTATTAAGGATTTCAGCATATGGTGGTTGCTTGGGTAAGCGATCTAGACACCGGTATTGGCGTTATAGATGATCAGCATAAAAAGCTTTTAGGTTACATTAACCAGTTGGCTGGAGACCTTGACAGAGCCTCTGTAGGCCGCGTGTTGGAAGATTTGGTCGATTACACAGTTTCGCATTTTGCGTTTGAGGAAAATCTACAGGAACTGGCTGGTTACAGGGATGTACAATCTCATAAAGCTGTGCATGATAAATTCATACAGCATGTAGCTACATTTGTTGAACGGCATGAGAGGGGTGAAGATGTCGTTGATGATCTTTACATCATGCTAAGTACATGGCTGATTGACCATATCAAACGAGATGATATGGCTTATGTTACTGAAGTGAGAAATAATATAATTGATATTATTTCAGAGAAAAACCGGAACGAAGAGCCAAGTTGGCTTAATAAAAACTTTCAGTGACTACTGGTTAAATAAGTCGGGCATTATTGGTGCAGGACGTTCGCAATCTGCGCGTTCTTCGAGAAAATCCAGTGTCAGTGGGCATCGAGTTGGTTTCTTTGCTGCTTTTTTACGTTTGGTAGAAGTCGATGCCAGGTCAATATAGGGTGTTTGACTGATACGTACATAACCCGAACTTGCCAGTTTTTGCTCAGTGGTTTCAAACAGACTTAGCGGGTTGTCTATATTTTGCAGCGTAACTACTTGCTTGCTGACCTTTAGCACGTTGTACATCACGAATTTGTTTGCGGTCTGTTTACCGTAAATTTCGCCAGTTTGTATCACAACGCCTCCTAACCCCTAATTCCTGCGTATGGTAGCGCTAGCGTTTATTATTAACAAGCGTTTTGCTTGTTAAATTTGTTTTCTACGCAAATTCATATGTGATTTAATCAGGTCTGTAGCCTGAAAGCGGAATCTGCTGCCATCAGCATCCTTGACCCACATATGTAGCAAGCCGCCGAAGAAGAGGTGAGTATCCAGCGCTAAAGCGTGAGGGCTAAGTGTGGTAGCCAGCAGATCCTGAGTTTTGGCACGTTCATAAGCAGCTTCCAGTTTTTCTACGATGCATGAGCAGTTGTGCAGCATTTGGTGGAGTACAGATGCAAATTCATCCACATATTCACATTTAATCATGATGATTTCATAGATTTCACGCATTTCAACATTATTGTTCAGCTCATTGATAGTGTTGCATAAACTGGCTTCAATCTGATTTAACGGGTTCTCTATGTTTTTGATATCTGGTGACAAAGTGTCGTCAATACTATCAATCAGCGGTAAGAAAACCTGCTCACGTATGGCATGGAAGATTTCAGTCTTGTTTTCAAAATGCCAATAAACGGCGCCGCGTGTCACATTCGCTTCGGTTGCAATATGCTCCAGGGTGGATTTGCTGACCCCGCGCTTGAGAAACACCTTGCGTGCAGCATTTACGATACGCTGTCGAGTTAATTCTGCATCTTCTTTCGTTTTTCTTACCATGAATTTATCCGTTATTTAAGATTTAGGGGTGCTAATTTGCTTGTCATCGCGAGCGAAGCACGGCAATCTATTGCTCATTAAAATGAGACTCTGGATTGTCACGCCACTATGTGGCTCGCAACGATGGTTTAATTAGCGTTTCCTTAACGTTAACCTGATTCTATTGGAAATTTATATTTACATACATTCCTGTTTGTATATAATATACATGCAAAGATGTATGTAAGCAAGTCCCAGCAGGTTTTAATTTAATAAAAACATAATCTAATTAATAGGTTATCTGTATGTAAGCTTGGAGTTATTAATGGAATTAAAAATAAGTCGGCAACAACAATCACTAAACAGTACTCAGGTTACAGGGATTAAGCGCAAAGTGACTACTTTAAGTGCAATGTTAATCGGCATGACATTGTTGGCCGGAATATCCTTAACCGGTTGCGGTAAGAAGGACGATACTGCAAAAGCAGGCGCTATGCCAGCCATGCCGGTGAGTGTGATTACCTTGCAGCCAACAAGTGTGCCTATCAGTGCGGAAGCTGTTGCACAGACTGAGGGAGCTAAAGAGGTTGAAATTCGGCCTCGTGTAGGTGGCATCCTGCTGAAGAAAATGTTCGAAGAGGGCGCGCCAATCAAGGCAGGGCAGACTATGTTCCTGATTGATCCAGTGCCATTCCAGATTGCGCTGGCTAATGCGAAAGCTCAGCTTGCACAGCAAAAAGCCAGGTTGGAACAGACACAGCGTGAAGCGCAGCGCCTGCAGGCACTGGTTACATCACAATCAATCAGTCAGCGTGAGGCCGATAATGCGGCTTCTGATAATGCGCTGGCACAGGCTGGTTTGGTGCAGTATGAGGCTGCGGTACGCGAAGCTGAGCTGAATTTGTCTTATACGAATGTTACATCACCGATATCAGGCATTGCCGGACGATTTGAATTGTCTGAAGGTGCGCTGGTGAATGCTAATACCAGCTTGTTAACCATGGTCAGTCAAATCACACCGATCTGGGTGCGCTTCAGTTTGTCTGATAATGAGCTGGCACAATTAGGTGGTCCTTTAACCCAGGCTAATGTTAAGGAAGTAAAGCTGATTTTGCCTAACGGTGATGAGTATACGAAAAAAGGACAGCTTAATTTTGCCGCTAGCAGCATTGATCCGCAGTTAGGTACGCAACAATTACGTGCTGTGTTTGATAATGCAGACAAACGCTTGCTGCCTGGCCAGTTTGTGCGGGTACGTGTCACCACTGGGCAGAAAGACGGTGTATTTGTTGTGCCGCAAATTGCGGTGATTACGAATGACCAGGGTCGTTTTGTGTATGTTGTTAATGAAAATAATGAGGCTACGCTCAGGCCCGTTGTGACCGGTAACTGGATTGGCAAGGATTGGGTAGTCCTGAGCGGACTGGCAGTGGGTGATAAGGTGATCGTGGATAACATCATCAAAATGCGCCCGGGCGCCACTGTTGCGCCACATCCTGCTGGAGAGGCGCCAGCACAAGTTGCAAATGCTGCGGCAAAGGGCACAGATAAAGCAGCGCAAAAATCAACAAAATAAGTATGCACAGTAAGTCCGACTAATAAGTCTAAAAATTGAGACTTGAGCGAGAATTCACATGAGTAAATTTTTTATTACACGGCCTATATTTGCCAGTGTGTTGTCTATCATCATTGTGCTGGCCGGTTTGGCAGCTGCGTTGAAATTGCCAATCGCACAATACCCGCAGATTGCACCGCCAACAGTGCTGATTACGGCAACTTATCCCGGTGCCAGTGCGGATACGCTTTCTAAAACAGTAGCGGCACCGATTGAAGAACAGTTGAGCGGTGTCGAGGGCCTGCTCTACTTTAATTCAAGTGCTGACTCCAGCGGTACGCTGACAATTACAGCAACTTTTGAGGTGGGCACTGAAATCAATCAGGCAACATTTAACGTGAGTAATCGCGTAAATATTGCCTTGCCACGGCTGCCGGAAGAGGTGCGCCGCACCGGTGTAGTTGTTCAAAAACGATCCAACGACATCCTGCTGGTTGTCATGCTGACAGACAAGCAGAAGAAATATGATCCGTTATTTTTAAGTAATTACGGTACGCTTAATGTACTGGATGAATTAAAGCGCATTGAAGGTGTGGGTGATGCTGTAATCTTTGGTGCACAGGATTATTCAATGCGAATCTGGCTAAGGCCAGATCGCATGGCGCAGTTGGGTGTAACCACAACCGATATCGCCAATGCGATTCGCACACAAAATGCACAATATGCGGCAGGTAAGATAGGGCAGGACCCATCACCTGCAGATCAGCAGCTGGTGTATACGGTGACGGCAAAAGGTCGACTGATTGACCCGGCAGAGTTCGGTAATATTATTATTCGGGCAGATGGACCTCGTGGTGTGCTTTATTTAAAAGATGTTGCACGTGTCGAATTGGGCTCACAGAGTTATAACGTCCACACTTTGCTGGATGGAAATCCTGGTGTCGGTATCCCAATTTTCCTGCAAACCGGTGCGAATGCGCTGGATACTGCCAATGCCGTAAAAGAAAAAATGGCTGAGTTGAAACAACGCTTTCCTGAAGGTGTGGATTGGGAAGTGCCATACGATACCAGCGATTTCGTGAAGGCCTCTATCGGTGAAGTAATGAAGACGCTGGCAGAAGCGATGGTGCTGGTTGTGCTGGTGGTATTCCTGTTCCTGCAAAGCTGGCGTGCTACGCTGATTCCATTAATCGCAGTTCCGATTTCACTGATCGGCACATTTGCGGGTTTGTGGATGTTCGGTTTCTCTATCAATACGCTGACCTTGTTTGCAATGGTGTTGGCCATCGGTATTGTGGTGGATGATGCGATTGTGGTGCTGGAAAACGTTGAACGGCTGATGGATGAAGAAAAACTGTCGCCAATCAGGGCTGCCGTAAAGTCGATGGAGCAGGTTTCTGCTGCGGTAGTGGCGATTGTGCTGGTGCTATGCGCGGTGTTTGTCCCGGTGGCGTTTTTGGGTGGTATTGCCGGTGAAATGTACCGCCAGTTTGCGGTAACGGTCGCGGTGGCGGTGGTGATTTCGGGGATTGTTGCGTTGACTTTAACACCGGCACTGTGTGCGGTGCTTTTAAAGTCCGGGCATTTGAAATCTTCTTTCTTTGTCAGATTCAATCATCGCTTTGAGCAATTTACGCATTTTTATACCAAGGTGGTGAATCTTACACTGCACCACAAGATTATCGGTACCGTAGTTTTTGCTGCAATTATCGGTTTGGTGGCAGTGCTGCTTAAAGTGATACCAGGCAGTTTTGTGCCGGCTGAAGATCAGGGTTATGTGATTTCCGCTGTCATTATGCCGGATGGCGCAACACTGGCCCGTACCAGCAAAACGACTGAAAATGTGCGCTCTGCCATTGCCAAAGATCCTGCTGTAGCACATGAATTCGCAGTGAACGGTTATGACCTGATTGGCGGCGGCAATAAAACCAGCGCGGCAACCATGTTTGTGAGGCTGACAGATTGGGGTGAGCGCAAAACAACGGCTGATGACATCGTTAAGAAGTTATTCGGTATCGGTATGCAGCAGCCTGATGGCATGGCTATTGCGTTTAACCCGCCTGCGATCCGTGGCTTGGGTAGCTCTGGCGGTTTTGAGTTGTATGTGCAGAGCCGTGGCGACTCTAATCCCGCAAAGCTTGCTGCCGTAGTGAATAACTTTATTGGAGCGTTAAAGAATGAGCCGCGTCTTACAGACCTGAATACATTTTTCCGTCCGACTGTTCCGCAGTTGTTTGTTGAAGTGGATGAAGCCAAGGCAATTTCGCAGGGAGTACCAGTAGCAAGCATTTATGACACCCTGCAAAGCACGATGGGCTCATTGTATGTGAATGACTTTAATAAATCGGGCCGTACTTACCGGGTACAGTTGCAGGCTGAGGCGGAATATCGCATGAAGGCCGAGGATTTAGGCAAGGTTTATGTACGATCCAATAGTGGCCAGATGGTGCCTTTGTCCGCGCTGAGTAAAGTGACTTCTATTGTGGGTGCTGAACAGCTGGAGCGTTATAACGGCTTGCTGTCAGCCAAGATTCTGGGCAAAGGTGCGTCAGGAGTCAGCTCTGGTGATGCAATTAAAATCGTTGAAAAAGTTGCAGCAGCAAACCTGCCGGATGGTTACCAGGTTGCATGGACCGGTCAGGCTTATCAGGAAAAACGCACTGGTTCTGCAGCAGTATTTGCATTCGGTTTTGCCATTATCATGGTGTTCCTGATTTTGGCAGCACAGTTCGAGACCTGGGCATTGCCGCTGGCGGTAATCATGGCGGTGCCATTTGCCCTGGCAGGTGCGCTGTTGTCAGTATTGGTGCGCGGCATGCCTAATGATATTTATTTCCAGATTGGCTTGATAACCTTGGTTGGACTTGCAGCCAAGAATGCGATTCTGATAGTGGAGTTTGCTAGCCAGAAAATGGAAGACGGCATGCCAATAGCCGAAGCGGCTTTGGAAGCGGCACGTATGCGTTTCAGGCCGATTGTCATGACTTCAATGGCATTCGTGCTGGGTATTCTGCCGCTGGCGATTGCATCCGGAGCCGGCGCGGCGGCACGTCGCTCAATGGGTACCGGTGTGCTGGGCGGCATGTTGCTGGCCACTTTTGTGGCAACAATATTCATTCCGTTGTTCTTTACATGGTTGAGTAATAAGAACGTACATAGAAAACATCATGAGTTGCCGCCTGAAGGTGCAGAATCTTCAACGGCTCCTACAGAAACAAATGAAAAGGGTGCAGTATGATGCAGTATCGGAATCTTAATGCTATCAAGCCGGTTTATATCGTTGTGGCTGCAATGTTCCTGTCAGGTTGCCAGTCAATCTGGCCGGATTATCAGCGCCCAGAAGTGAATGTGCCGGCACAATATGTTGAAGCGGGTCAGCAAGATGCCGCTGAAACTAGCGTGGCAAATAACTGGTGGACTTTCTATCAGGATCAGGTTCTAAATGAATTGGTTGAAAAAGCACGGCAGAATAATAAAGACATCAAGCTTGCGGTTGCCAGAATTGAAGAAGCGGATGCTGCTATGCGTGAAGTTGGTGCTTTTTTATTACCGCAGATTGACCTTAACGCCGGGGCTAAACGTTCCCGTGTGACTGAAGCAGGCGCTAATCAGCAAGTTTTTAATAATCCGCGGAATAATTACAACGTACAGTTGGGCACGACCTTTGAGCTGGATTTCTGGGGTAAATTACGTCGTGCAAAAGAAGCGGCAAGGGCGCAGGCTTTATCCAGCCGCTATGCTAAAGACACGGTGGCTTTATCATTAGCTGGTCTGGTGGCCAGTAATTATTTAACCTTGCGCAGCCTGGAATCGCAGATTGCAATCGCTGAAGATAACCTTAAAAGCCGCGATGAAAGCCTGGCGCTTACTAAACGCCGTTTAGAGGGTGGTGTTTCATCGGCATTGGATGTGTATCAAGCGCAGGTGGCAAGTGCTAATTTAAGCGCGCAGATCGCTGATTTGAGGCGTTTGAAATCGTTAAGTCTGCATCAGTTAGCTGTGTTGACCGGTGACCTTGATCTGATGGTAACCGGCTTGAACGCACCCCAAGCAGATATTAATGCTTTACCGCTTCCTCCGGTACCGCCGGCAGGTTTGCCTTCTGCCTTGCTGGAAGCGCGCCCTGATGTAAGGCAGGCGGAAGAGCAGATGATTGCAGCTGATGCTAATATTGGCGTGGCAAAAGCTGCTTTGTATCCAACGATATCACTGACTGCTAATCTGGGCGGCGAAAGCATGGAGCTGGGCGATGTGTTGAAATCAGCCGCACGTATCTGGACCGGTGGTGTCTCGCTTTATCTTCCGATTTTTGATGCAGGCAAGCTTGATGCAAAGGTGGATCAGGCAAGCGCGAGACAGAAGCAGGCGCTGGCGAATTATGAAGGATCGATTCAAAGTGCATTTAGAGAAGTGAATGATGCGCTGGTAAGTCTGCGTCAATACACTGAGCGTGAGCAGGCTTTATTGCTTAGCCAGCAAGCAGCTAAAAAAGCTTTGGAATTATCTGAAAACCGTTATCAGTCAGGGTATTCGTCTTATATTGATGTGCTGGATGCACAGCGTGCGTATAACGACTCAGGATTGGCGTTTGTGCAAAGTCGCCAGGCGCGATTGATTGCGAGTGTTGATTTATTCAAGGCGTTGGGCGGTGGCTGGAGTGTCTCAGAAGAAAAGTGATTCTTGATCATGTGCCGCTTAGGTATGGTTGGGTTTATTACTTGCTATTGCGATGGTGTTTCAAGCGGCGTGCCTGAATGGTGCTGCCGCCTGCGGTCATCCCGTGACCATTCGCTTTTGAGCATTTTAAGTGTTTCCAGCGCATGTTTATTGGTGCTCAATGTTCTCATCTGGGGCTGTTTGGGACGGATGTTGTATTCAAGTAATTGTATGCATAGCTCTATTTTTGAATTCACTTCATCCAGACACCAGTAGCGGCAGGTGTCAGTTGGTTTGAAATTACTGATGCGTCGAGCTGGCTTGTTATGGATGGTGTCGATATAAAACAGGTGTTGTTCGGCATCATAACTGGCATCAATAGATGTTTTAGAAGTCCAGGCTGTGAGCAGTTGGCTGCTAAGTTCAATTTGTTGCGGCTTGAGACTGGTATTTTCCAGAGTCCCTAGCATGCAGGCAAGAATATAAGCGCTGGATAATGAGATGGGCTCCTGGCCGGAATAGGACTGTATCTTTGCAGTTAAAAGCGAGACTTTCTCTGCTATTTTAAAAATGTTCGATATTTGATGCCAGAATCTTGGCGGCATATCCTGATCGTTATAATGCTGCCATTTGATCATCTGAATGGCATTTCTCAAGGCACGCGCAAGCATGATATGCAGTGTGCGCAGATCTGATTGCTTGCTGTATTCACACAACCCGGAATAAATTAAAAATAATTGTCGGTGATATGAGAAAGCAGTATTTGAGATGCGCGACCTGAATTCTTCATTGATATTTTCAATATGAATAAAATTCTGTGTAATTCTTTCGACAATGCTGTGCATTTCTTCGTCGATAGAAAATAATGCTTCTATGTCCGGCTTGTTCAGGAATGTATTTTTCTTAAAATCCTGCATTATTTTTGTGATGGCAAATTCAATGGCCGAAATGTCATCCTTCTTGCACAAATCAGCAATCCAGGCTGCTGATTGGGAGCTGCTGGATTTTTGATTATGATTGAAAATTTTGTGCAAAATGTTCATTGGCTATTTAAATTGCCTGATATAGATAAGTTAATCAGGCAATTTATATGCCAAATTGCCCCGGTGTTTGTTAAATGCAGATAATCTGATTTGCTGTTGTTTAACTTGTTTTATCTCACGAGCGTTGAAGACTCAATATAGGGTGGGTATTGCAACAGACGCTGCGGTAGCAGAATCATTTGCAGATTTGTTGGCGCGGGTCAAATCAAGCGCAGGGGCATTGCATCTGGAGGGAAGTGCCGGTACCTATATTGCGCTTTTGGGTAGGATGGTTGCAGCCACGGCAGTTGTGCAAGAAAAGTTTCATGAAGGCGATTTAAAAGCCGCACGTGAGGTGGAGATCAGATTGACTTGTCAAGCTGGGGCTTTGATGTTGGTGTTAACGTTATTCTGCTAATGCCGGCTGTGGCGCCGACGCTTTTACAGTCTGGCAATCAATTGCTTATAAAGTAAATACGCTGGCATGTTAAAATGTTATCTTTATGGTTATATACATTTCATCAAACATGACTGTTCGTACACGTTTTGCTCCTAGCCCAACCGGCTTTCTTCACATTGGCGGTGCCCGTACCGCGTTATTCTCCTGGGCTTTTGCTAAAAAGCATGGTGGAAAATTTATTTTGCGCATTGAAGATACTGATGTGGCGCGGAGCACAACTGAGGCTGTGCAGGCGATATTGGATGGTATGAACTGGCTGGGGCTGGATTACGATGAAGGTCCTTTTTACCAGATGCAGCGTATGGATCGCTATAAGGAAGTGATTCAGAAAATGTTGCAGGAAGGTTCTGCTTATTACTGTTACTCTACCAGGGAAGAGCTGGATGCTTTACGTGAAAGCCAGATGCAACAGGGTTTAAAACCTCGTTATGATGGTCGCTGGCGTCCGGAAGAAGGTAAGGTGCTGCCTGAGCCGCCTTCAGGTATCCCACCGGTAATTCGTTTCAAAAATCCCAAAGATGGAAATGTGGTTTGGAATGATCTCGTAAAAGGCGAGATCAGCATTGCCAATCAGGAGTTGGATGACCTGATTATCGCGCGTGCAGACGGAACTCCTACCTATAATTTTTGTGTAGTCGTAGATGACTGGGAAATGGGTATCACACAAGTGATCAGGGGTGATGATCATGTCAATAATACGCCACGCCAGATCAATATGCTGAAGGCGCTTGGTGCGACTGTTCCGCAATATGCGCACTTGTCGATGATATTGGGCGATGATGGCCAGAAGCTATCTAAGCGCCACGGCGCCGTGAGTGTGATGCAATATGATGAAGATGGCTACCTGCCTGAGGCAGTACTGAACTATCTGGCGCGCTTGGGCTGGAGTCATGGCGATGATGAAATATTCAGCATGCAGCAGTTCTGTGAGTGGTTTGACCTGGACCACATTACGCCATCAGCTGCGCAATTTAATACCGAAAAGCTGAAATGGTTGAATGCGCATTATATTAAATTGGCAGATCGGGATTATCTGGTAAAAGATATTACCGGACGCCTGGCTCAGTTAAACGTTTCTGTCAGCGCCCAGCCTGATCTGGTGGCGGTAATTGATTTGTATAAAGAACGTACCAATACACTCAATGAGTTGGCTGAAAGCATCGTTTATTTTTACCGTAAGCCATCCATAGATCATGTGGCAGCTGAAAAACACCTGGTTGCGGATATTAAGCCGGCGCTGGAAAATCTCACTGAGCTATTGCGCACAGTAGATTGGAATGCAGAGGCAATTCATCATGCAATTAATGAAGTGGTGACGAAGTTCCAGCTGAAATTCCCCAAGGTGGCAATGCCGCTGCGTGTGCTTTTGACTGGTATTGCACAGTCACCAAGCATTGATCAGGTGATGGTTTTACTGGGGCGGTGCGAGGTTTTGGCCAGAATTGCCGAATTTAAATAGTTAATTTCGGTAAAAATGGAACGAATTAAGTTGTGCTTGCTCTCAACCAGAGTAAGATTGCTATGTTTGCAAATATGGCAAATTTATTAAATTAGAAATACTTAAAGTACTAAATTTTATTTAACTCCAAACAATAGGAGAAATCATGAATCAAAAAGGGCAAATGTTACAAGACCCATTCCTTAACGCTTTACGTAAAGAGCACGTCGCTGTATCTATCTATCTCGTTAACGGCATTAAACTTCAAGGTCAAGTCGACTCATTTGATCAGTATGTAATTTTGCTCAAAAATACTGTGACTCAAATGGTATACAAGCATGCCATTTCTACCATCGTTCCTGCGCGTGCAGTAAGTATCGGTTTGTCGGAAGGTGATAATTAAGCATTGAAAGATTTGTTTGAAAGGCCAAGTGGCGGCGAGTCTGCCATTTTGGTAAGTGTGGATTTTGGTGAAAGTGATTATCAGGAAAGTCTTGAGGAGCTTCGTCAGCTGAGTCTGAGTGCAGGTCTGTTAGTGCAGGGTACAGTTGAAGGTAAGCGCTCGGTCCCGGACGCCAAGCTTTTTATCGGTAGCGGTAAGGCTGATGAGTTGCTGCAGATGATGCAGGCAACCGAATCCAATGTTGTCGTATTTAATCACGACCTTACGCCATCACAGCAGCGGAACCTGGAACGTTTCCTGCAGGCGCGTGTTGTAGATAGAACCGGTTTGATACTGGACATTTTCAGTCAGCGTGCACAAACACATGAGGGTAAGCTGCAAGTCGAGCTGGCCCAGTTAGAGCATCTATCTACGCGTCTGGTTCGTGGCTGGACTCATCTGGAACGTCAAAAAGGCGGTATCGGTGTGCGTGGCGGCCCTGGTGAAACG